>CAZVYM010000033.1:0-34817 GCA_964630935.1 uncultured Gemmatimonadaceae bacterium
GGTAGCCGCTGGCCCCGGCCTCCACCACCGGCACGAGGTACTCCTCCTCGGCGTGCACGGTGAGCACGAGCACCTTCGTGTCGAGCTCGAGCGCGGCGATGCGGCGCGTGGCCTCGAGCCCGTTCGATCCCGGCATGGACAGATCCATGACCACGACGTCGGGCTTGAGCTCGCGGACGCGATCCACGGCCTCGTCGCCGGACGACGCCTCTCCGATGACCTCGAGGCGCGTCGCCTCGGCTTCCAGCAGGTGGCGGATCCCCGCACGGAACATCGCGTGGTCATCCACGAGCAGGATTTTCGTCGCATCAGGCATTCTGGGTCTCCGTAGCCACGGCGGGAACGTCGATGCGGATGCGCGTGCCTTCACCCGGCGTGCTCTGGATCGTCACGCGCCCACCGATCATCTGCGCACGCTCCTGCATCCCTACGAGTCCGAGCCCGCCCCCACGCTCGGACACCCTGTCCTCGGAGAAGCCGCGCCCGTCGTCCTCGACCACGGCGGACACGAATCCCGCGTCCACCGACAAACGGAGATGCGCGCGGGACGCGCCGGAGTGGCGAACCACGTTCGACAGAGCCTCCTGCACGACCCGGTAGAGCGCCAGCCTTCCCTCCGGAGGCAGAAGACGGTCCACCGGCTCGATGTCCGCTTCGACGACGAGGCCGGAGGCCTCTCGCAGCGATCGGAGGTGGGCATGGATCGCGGTGGCCAGCCCCACTTCCTCGAGCTCGGGAGGTCGGAGGCCTCGCGCGATTCGCTTCACGCCCTCCGCCGTCTCCAGGATCTCCTCACGGAGCTCCTCGAAGCGCTCGGCGCGGGTCGCCGCGTCCTTCTCCATCGCCAGCAGCCGCACCCTGAGCAGGAGCGTAGCGAGGCGTTGGGCCGTGTCGTCGTGCAGCTCCCGTGCGATACGCTGACGCTCCTCCTCCGACGCACGCATGGCGCCGGCCGAGAAGTCCTGGAGACGCTTCCGGTCCGTGATGTCGCGCACCGTGCAGATGACGTGGAGGCCGTCGTCCGCGTTCCAGGGGCTCAGGCTGATCTCGACGGGAAACTCCGAGCCGTCCTTGCGCCGCCCCAGCAACTCCAGGCCCACGCCCATCGGGCGATTGTGGGGGTTGCGGGCGTACCGGTCCCGATGGTCGCGGTGGGAGCCTCGCATGCCCTCCGGAACCAGCATCTCGACCGCTTCGCCGAGGAGCTCTTCGCGCGCCCATCCGAAAAGCGACTCCACCTGCGGGTTCACGTCGCGGATGACGCCCTCGGCATCCACGATGATCAGCCCGTCGGGCGAGGCCTCGAAGACGGCTCTGTATTGGTCGGCGGTCAGCACTCGCTCGTTGTCCGTGTTGAATCCCGAATGCACGAGAAATGTAGAGAAAACTCCCACATCCTGGGCGGCGCTTCTCCCACGTCGCGGGGCGCGTTGTCCCTGACAGCCCCGGCATTTGCCATACGCAAGAATGTATGCAAGCCGTCGAGCACCGCGAGGGCTACGTGTGATTCTGCCATCTCACGAGGGCCCGTGCCCTCGTTTTTTCGTCCTGCCCTGACGCGACCCTCTACACTGGCGATGAAGTTGGAACCAGCGAAGAAAGCCAGCCATGCCAAGGCCTCGAAGGGGATGAAGGCCGCCCCGTCGGCGGGCTTCTTGGCAAGAGTGCGCGTGCGGGGGGCCGTCAGGAGCTTTCTGGGAATCTCCCTCTTCTGGAAGATCATCCTCGCCAATCTGCTCCTGGTGGCCGTCGGTGCCGTGTCCGGCGTCGTGCTTACGCTGGACTCGGGTCGCGTGGGGCTTGAAGCCGTCACCGCGGCGAGTTTGGCGACCGCGGTGGTGCTGATCCTCTTCAGCGTGGCCGTCAACGTGGGGCTCGTTCGGCTGGCGCTTTCGCCGATCGACACGCTGGTGGCGACCGTGAGGCAGGTTCGCGAGGGAGAGACCAAGGCCCGCGCCACCGCTTCGGCGGTGGCCGATCCCGGCCTACGACGGCTGGCGGACGTTCTGAACGAGATGCTCGACACGCTGTCGGTCAATCGCCGGCGCCAGAAGGAGCTGGCGCGCCGCGTCCTCGAATCCGAGGAGCGTGAGCGCCAGAGGATCGCCCACGAGTTGTACGCGGGCACTGCACAGACCTTGGCGGGCGTTCTCGTCCGTCTGCGTATCGCCGAGCGGCATCTTTCGAGTGGCGCCAATGGCTCAATCGACGAGATCCGCGAGGAAGTGGTGAGCGCCCTCGAAGAGATCCGAGGTGTCGCTCGGCGATTGCGGCCCCCAGAGCTGGACGAGCTGGGCGTACGGGTGGCCCTGGAGGCCCACGTCCGCTCCATGCCGGGGAGCCGCGCCATCGATGTCCAGTTCGACGGCGACGTTCCGCCCCTGTCCCGAGAGTCGAATCTGGCCCTCTTCCGGATCGTGCAGGAGGCCATCAGCAACGTGATCCTGCATTCCGGAGCGGAGAGCCTCCGCGTGCGGTTCTCGGCTCACGAGGATGGGGTTCTGGCCGAGGTCGAGGACGACGGTCGGGGCTTCGACGTCGGATCCGCCCTCGCCCACGCCGGAGAGAGCCTCGGCCTCTTCGGGATGCACGAGCGGGCAGGTTATGTTCATGGTGAGCTCTCCCTCGAGTCCGGTCCGGGGCGGGGGACGTTGGTTCGCGTGATCATTCCACGGCAGCCGGATCTCGGGTTCGATGAAGCGGGGCGTGGTGCGCTGGACGGCACCATCGACCGCCTCGTGGAAGGGCTCGTGGACGACGAGCCGGACCTGGCCGCGACCGCGGCCACCGAGACCGCACCGGAGCCCACGCGCTTCTGATCGAGCGGTTCCCGGGGCGGGATATCCGCCCGGCGCCGGCCGTCCCCCGCACGGAGGAGGTGAGGCGTGTACCGAAAGATCATGGTGCCCCTCGATGGCTTCCCCTTCGCAGAGTCGGCGCTCTCCCCGGCGCTCACCATCAGTCGACGCACCGGTGCCGACGTGCATCTCGTGACGGTGCAGGAGCCGCCGCCCTCGTTCGTGAGGGACGAGTGGGCCTATACGGCTCGCGAGTGGAGCGAGCAATACATCGAGAACGTCGTCGAGCGCGCCGAAGGGCTACCCGGAGGATCGTTGACGGTCAAGCTCCTGGCCGGCCACGTCGTCGAGGCCCTCGAGGCCGAGGTGGACGCGTGCGATGCGGATCTGGTCGTCATGGCCACCCACGGAAGGGGCGCGCTCTCCCGCGCCTGGCTGGGCAGCGTGACCGACACGTTCGTTCATCAGACCGATCGACCCGTCCTCCTCGTCCGGCCGGAGGAGGGTGACGAGCCCCCCGACATCCGGATCGAGGCCGGCTACGACGACATCCTCGTGCCGCTCGACGGCTCGGAGCTGTCCGAGAGCGTGCTGGACTGCGCGGCGGACTTCGGCGAGATGTTCGAGGCGTCGTTCCGGTTGGTCCGCGTCGTGCCCTATCCGCTCGACGTCGCGAGCCCGTACCTGCCCACGACCTTCCAGATGAACCAGGGTCTCGTGGACGACGCCCGGGACGCCGCGCGAGAGTATCTGGAGGAGCAGGCGGAGCGACTGCGCAAGCGCGGCTTCGACGTCGCCGTGGCCGCCCGGGTGGACGTCCAGCCGGGACACGGCATTCTGAAGGAAGCCGAGGAGAGCGGCGCGACGCTCATCGCCATGGCGACCCACGGAAGGACCGGGCTCCGCCGGGCGCTCCTGGGCAGCGCGACCGACAAGGTGCTCCGCGGCGCGCACGTTCCGGTGCTCCTGCACCGCCACGCGGAATGAAGCGAGGTCGACGTCGGCCGAACGTCCTGATCATCCCCCGCGGGCCAGCCTGACGGCGAAGTAGATCAGGACCAGGCCCAGGACGGTGTTCCAGCGAGCGAGGAGCGCGGCCCGGCGGCGCAGCCGCCGGGCCTGCGCCGTCCCCGGCTGGACGCGGCCCGCCTTCGGCCCGACGACGAGGTCGTGGACCGCCTGGATGACGAGCATTGATCATATTATGATGATGAATAAAATGCTCGCGGGTTCGCGCACACAACTCAAGGGGACGGACGAACCGACGTGATCCTGTCACAGACCGCCGTGTACGCCCTCAGGGCCGTGATCCACCTGGCCGAGTCGGACGGGGAGGACCTCGTCCGGGTCGATGACATGGCCGAAGCCCTGGACGTACCGCGCAACTACCTCTCGAAGATCCTGCACACGCTGGCGCGCAGCGGGGTCCTTCGCTCCACGCGGGGGCCCGGAGGTGGGTTCCGCCTGGCGATTCCGGCCCATGAGCTACGCCTTCTGGACGTCGTGTCCAACTTCGACGACATGGATGATCGCCGCACCTGTCTGCTCGGCCGGCCCCAGTGCAGCGACACCGATCCGTGCGCCGTCCACGCGCGCTGGCAGGACGCGGCCCGCGAGGTCCGTTCGTTCTTCCTGGAGACCACGGTCGCGGATCTGCTCGACGGGAAAGGCGCGGTCTCGCTGTAGAAAGGAGCGGGGGCCACCTTTCGGTGGCCCCCGCCCGAGTCCTTGGCCCGCAGCCTCGAAAGGCCGTCGGGGAGGAGGGCGCTAGTTCCTGGAGTGACCGTGGCCCGGCACGCTGACCTTGCCGTCCACGCGAGCGTAGCGGACCGATCCGCTGCCGTCGTGGAGCACGGCGAAATCACCGTGGACGTCGCGTACGTCGATGGAGCCTGAGCCGTCGTGCTCGACCACGACGTCGCCGCCCGCGCCGCTCACCTCGATGCCGCCCGAGCCGTCGTCCATGCGCACCGAGCCGGTCACGTCGCGGATCGCGATGCCGCCCGAGCCGTCCTGGATGTCGAGCGCGCCGTCGATCTGGGCCACGTCGATCCCCCCGGAGCCGTCCGCGATCGTCACCGGACCGTGGATCCCGTGAACGCTCATGGAGCCCGAGCCGTCCCGGATCGAGAGGCTTCCGGTGCCCGACACGTCCATCGAGCCCGAGGAGTCCTCGATGTCGGCGGCCATGCCCATCGGGACCTCGACGGTCAGGTCGAGGCGCGCGACGTGGTCGCCTCCGAATCGCAGACCGTGGAAGTCGGGATAGCGCGTCTCGACCACCACCCGGTCACCGCGGCGCACCACACTCACCTGCAGCTGCTCCAGCGCGTCCCGCTCGGAGGCGCAGGCCAGGGCCACGATCTTCACCTCCGTCAGCCCCTCCTTGCCCACCACCTGGAGCTGCCCGGCGCCCGCCTTCAGGCGCAGCGTTTCGCTGGCATCGGCGGGGACGCTCCCCCTCCGCTCGGCCTGGTAGGCGCATGCGCCCGAATGCGAGGTACGGCCTTCGGCGTCGGCCGGTGCCCACCTCGGATCGACGCGCACCATCACGCGGGGGCCGGGATCGGGATGTCCGGCGACCAGCGTCGCCAGGTAGTCACCCGAAGCCCCCAGGGTCGAATAGGTGGCGAACAGGAACGCCGTCTTCAGCACGCGCGTGATCATCGTCTTCCTCCCGGCCGACTCGGTCCCACCCAACGTCTCTGAGATTTGGACGGGCGGCGCACGTCTTTGGTTGGAAACGGCACGCGCCCGCCCCTCTCCCGACGGAGCGCGAGGCCCATGGGTTTCAAGTGGCCCGCGACGAGGGAACGACGAGCCACTCCTGCGGGTTCCAACGGAGCCGAATCGTCCGTCCTTTCGGAGGAAGCATGGCCCCTAGCATTCGTTCCGCGGTGCTCGCGCTGGCGACCGTGGCCGTCATGGCCCCCGGCCCGGCCCAGGCCCAGCGACGCCGCCCCCCGCCCCCGCGGTCCCCGGGAAGCGGGTGGGCGCCCATCAGCGCGGGTCTCCGCATCGGCTACGAGGACAAGTCCAGCTCGCTCGTCTTCGGAGCCGGGATGCGCATCCCCGTGATCCCGAACGGCTCCATCCAGATCCTCCCGAGCGCCGACATCACCTTCGTGCCCAAGCTGAAGGAATACGAGTACAATCTCGAGGCGGTCTACGTCTACGGAGACCGCGACGGTGGAGTGTATGCGGGAGGCGGATTGGCCTGGAGGAACACCATCTTCGAAGGCCAGTCCGGGCGGCAGACCAAGCAGGGTCACACGATCGTCGTGGGACTCGTCTCCAGCCCGAACGGCAGGGCCAGGCTCGGCACGCAGATCGAGCTCCGCTGGATCTTCGTCGACCCGGTTCTGAAGCCCCGGGTGTTCTCCTTCGGCGTCAATCTTCCGCTCTGGTAGATCCGGGCCGGCCAGGTCCTGCGACCGTCGCGCGCGTCGCGGATCAGGCTCCGGGGCCGCGATCCGGCGCCGGGCCGCCGACCACGCGGTTCAGGTGCCGGCCCGCGATCCGTCCTCGACGCGCAGCACCACGTTGTCCGGGTCGACAAGCTCCCCCCGAGCGGCCCCGTCGAGGATCCGCCCGCGCGCATCGGCGTCCGGTACCACCAGTGTGATGCCGACCAGACCGAGGCTGCCGGTCGGTGGGCGCGGCACGCCCTCTCCACTCCACACGTTCAGACCCAGGTGGTGGTGATAGCCGCCGGCGGACACGAAGAGGGCGCCGGGGTAGCGCCGCGTCGTCACCTCGAATCCCAGCCTGTCGACGTAGAACGCTTCGGCCGAGCGCAGGGTGGAGACCTTGAGGTGCACGTGGCCGACTCGAGTCCCTCGCGGGAGCGCGGGCGCCGCCTCCCTGCCCTCTTCAAGAAGGCCCACCACGTCCAGGGGATCGGTCGTCATGTAGAGCGCGCCGTCGTCCCACCGCCAGCTCTCGCGCGGCCTGTCCGCGTAGAGCTCGATCCCGTTGCCCTCCGGGTCGGCCAGGTAGAGCGCCTCGCTCACGGCGTGGTCGGCGAAGCCCTGGAAGGCGTGACCGGCCTCCCTGAAACGGATGAGCATGGCGCCCAGCGCCGCACGCGAGGGCAGGAGATAGGCCACGTGAAAGAGACCGGTGCTCGGTACGGGCGGAGTCGGAGCCTCCGGCGCTTCCTCGAGCGTGAGGAGCGGGACGCCATCCTCGGGCCCGAGCGCCGCCGTGGCGTCGTCCTCGCCGAGAACGGCGAAGCCGAGCGCATCCTGGTAGAACGCGACCAGGCGATCGAGGTCCCTCACCCGGAGGTGCACGGGCCCCAGGCGCGTCTCGGAAGGAAGCATCGGTCGGTCCATGATCGGAAAGCTAGTAGATCGCCGCGGGCAGCCGGGCCCCCCGCGTCGGGAGCGTCCCGGCTCGCCGGGGCTTCCTACGATCCGGGCTCGTGCGTGAGCACCACGAAGTCTCCGAGCCCCCCATCCTCGTTCGAATCGAAGCTGGCGATGTCCGAGGCCGGGTGCAGAACGACCGTCACGATGTGCGTTCCGGGCCGGTAGGCGAGGATCTTCTCGGGGATTCCCGTGCCGCGCTCGACGTGGAACGAGCCCACCATGTGGAGCACCAGCGCCCCCGGACGGTCCTCCAGGGCGTTGCTGACCCAGTAGCCCATGGAGGCATCCCAGAGCGCCTGCGCATCCAGGGCATGCATCATCGAATGCTGGGGCGGCCCCTCCTCCTCCGGCATCACCGGCTCCGGACGCGCGCCCGCGACACCGGCGGAATCGACTTTGGCGGAATCGGTCTCGGCACGGCGGACCTTGGTGGAGTCGGCCCTGGTGGAGTCGGCCGCTGCCGCCGAGTCGACGGACGTGGAATCCGCCTCCGGTCGCATCTCCATCGCCATCGCCCTCATCAGATCGTTCCACTGGCGGGTGTAGGCCGCCGACGCCGGCGGATACGGAAGCGGGGGCAGGCTCTCCTTCGCGCGCTCGGACAGGGCCATCAGCGAATCGGGTCCGAGCCGCGTCACGCGGTTCACGTACCGGCGGGGAGCGTTCGCGGCCACGACCGGGATGTGATGGGCGCGGGCGAACTCCACGAGCGGACGGTAGTCCGTCTGGTAATTGTCCCAGGGGCGTGCGCTCTTCCGGAACTGGTCCTCGGTGATGAGCCCCTGCAGGTATTCGTCCAGCACGTACTGCACGTCCCGCTCGAACATCTCCAGCGAGAGCACCACGGGACGCGTGGGGTCGTCTCGGACCGCCCCGTATCGCTCCGCCGCCCCATAGAGGAGCTGGGCCTCCACCCCGTGGCCCGTGCCGTCGTTGTGCTCCTCTCCCACGAGGACGACGTCGGCGCTGTCCATCGCGATCAGGATATCCGAGAGCGTCTTCGCATTGCCCTGGCCGTCGTAGACGCGGAAATCGCTTCCCTCGGTCACGACGACGGCGCTCCGTCGACCATGTTCCTGGGCGGCCATTGAAAGAGGGAGCGCCAGGGCGGCGAGCGCGTATACGAGGGTGCGTCGTAACATGGGACCGAGGCCGGGCGTCGGGGATCGGGAATGGAACGGGAGGGACGCCCCGAGTCCACGGGGCGACCGGAATCTAGTGGCGCGGGCCATGAAACCGTAGGTTGGCCTCCATGCATCTCGGCCCTCTCGTCATCGGGCTCGCGATCCTGATCGCGGGCGTGGTCCTCTACGATGTGACCCAGAGCCGCCACGCCATCCTCCGCAACTTTCCCATCATCGGGCATTTCCGCTACTGGCTCGAGTCGGTCGGGCCCGAGCTCCGGCAGTACATCGTCACCGGCAACGACGAGGAGCGTCCGTTCTCCCGTGACCAGCGCCGTTGGGTCTACGCCTCGGCCAAGAAGCAGAACAACTACGTCGGGTATGGAACGGACAACGAGCTCGAGCTCTCGTCCAACTACCTGATCATCAAGCACAACACGCTCGGGCGCGCCGACACGTGGCACGACGAGGAGCGCGACCCGACCTACCGCCTTCCGTGTGCGAAGGTGCTCGGGGCCGCGCGAGGCCGGCGCCGGGCGTTCCGTCCCGACTCGGTGGTCAACACCAGCGCCATGAGCTTCGGGTCGCTCTCCGGAGCCGCCGTCGAAGCCATCAACCGGGGAGCCGCCCTCTGTGGCTGCCTGCAGAACACGGGAGAGGGCGGCATCTCCCCGCATCACCTCCACGGCGGCGAGCTCGTCTGGCAGATCGGGACCGGCTACTTCGGCTGCCGCACCGCCGACGGAGGCTTCGATCGCGCGGAGTTCCTCCGAAAGGTCGAGGCCCACCCCGTGCGCGCCGTCGAGATCAAGCTGAGCCAGGGCGCCAAGCCGGGGCTCGGAGGCGTGCTCCCCGGGGTGAAGGTCACCGCCGAGATCGCCCGGATCCGGGGCGTTCCCGAGGGCCGCACCGTGGTCAGCCCTCCCGGCCACCGCGCCTTCTCGGGCGTGGACGAGATGCTCGACTTCGTGGAGGACCTCGCCGACGCGACCGGTCTTCCCGTGGGCATCAAGTCGGCCGTCGGGGAGCTCGACTTCTGGAGGGAGCTCGCCGACCGCATGGCCTCCGAGGACCGGGGCGTCGACTTCATCACGCTGGACGGGGGCGAGGGGGGCACCGGCGCCGCCCCGTTCTCCTTCAGCGACCACGTGGCGCTGCCCTGGAAGATCGGATTCAGCCGGGTCTACCGGATCTTCGCCGAACGTGGGGTGCACCACCGCCTCGTGTGGGTCGGCTCGGGCAAGCTCGGCTTTCCCGAGACCGGGCTGCTGGCCTTCTGCCTGGGCGCGGACCTCGTCAACGTGGCGCGCGAAGCCATGCTGGCCATCGGCTGCATCCAGGCCCAGCGGTGTCACACGGACCACTGTCCCACGGGCGTGGCCACGCAGAACCGGTGGCTGGTCCGCGGGCTCGTGCCCACGGACAAGGCCGCACGGCTGGCCAACTACGTGATCACGCTGCGCAAGGAGCTCATGCGGCTGAGCCGGGCCTGCGGGGTCGACCATCCCGGCCTCCTCAACGCCGACCACATGGAGATCCTCGACGGCGCGTTCGGCGGCCGGCCGCTGCGCGAGGTGTTCGGCTACCAGGCCGGGTGGGAGCTGCCGTCCGAGGCCGACGCCCGCCGCATCCGGGAGATCATGGAGGGGAGCATTGCCGCGCCGCGGGAGGACGCTCCGAGGACGTAGACCGGGTCCGGGGGCTCCGCGGATCCGCCTCGTCCCCCCGCGGCGGAGTGGGTCGGCCCGGCTCATCCCCCGGAAGCGGAGTGGATCGGCGCCTCAGTCGAAGTCCGCCGCGGACCGCTCAGGCACCTGCGAGAGGATGTACTCGGCCAGGGCGGTGATGGTCAGGCTGGGATTCACCCCCAGGTTGGCCGGGACGACCGAGCCGTCCGCCACGTACAGGTTCGGGTAGCCGAAGATCTGCCCGTCGAGCCCTACGACGCCCCGCTCCGGGGAGTCGGCCATGCTGCACCCTCCGAGGATGTGCGCGGTCGCGGGCGCCCCCAGGAGCACCTCCGACCAGGCGCTCCTGGGCTCGCCGTCCATGCGGTCGGCCAACCGGCGCGTCACCTCGTTCGCCACGGGGATGTACGAAGGAGGCCTCGGGGTTCCGGCGGGAATCTCCGACGTCAGCGTCCGGCGCCAAGGCCGCCACCGGCTGCGGCGGTATGTCAGGTGGATGTGGCTCTCCTCGGTCTGCATGGCCAGCACGGCCGTCGTGCGGGCCGCGCGGCCCGGAAGCCAGAGCGCCTTCACGAACCTCAACGGGTGGCGGAGCACGGTTCCCAGGAACCGGAGCGGCCTCGGGATGCGGCCCCCGCCCCCCGTGAACACGGTGCCGAGCCCGAACAGCACGTCCGAGCCCTCGTTGTATCGGACGAGCTCCACGTGGGTCTTCTCGTCCGGGTCGATGCCCGACGTGATCGCGATCTGATCGTTCCAGTTCGTGCTCCGGTCCCGGGAGTCCACGGCGAGGATCGCCTCGGAGTTCGTGCGCACGAACCGGCCGAGCCGGTCCGAGAGGTCGGGCAGGAAGCCCCGGCGCCGGCAGTCCAGGAGGAGCCGGACGGTGCCGAGCACGCCGGCGCTGAACACGACCCCGCGAGCGCGGAACATACGGGTAGGATGCGTCCATCCCGTGGACCTGCGGGCGACGACCTCGTATCCGGAGCCCGTCGGCCGCACGGCGGTCACCTCGGTCTCGGGGAGGATGCGTACGCCGAGGCTCTCGGCCAGGTGCAGGTAGTTCTTGTCCAGCGTGTTCTTGGCCCCCACGGGGCAGCCGATCATGCAGGCGCCACAGAACGTGCACCCGGTGCGCTTCGGCCCCCGGCCGCCGAAGTAGGGGTCCGGAACGGTCCGCTCCGGCTCTCCGAAGAACACCCCCACGTCGCCGATGTTGAAGGTGTCCTCTCCGCGGATCTCCAGTCCCACCTCACGCAGGAGCCGGTCCGCCGTGCCGACCCGCGGGCTCGGATTGGCCCCCAGCATGCGGCGCGCCTCGGCGTAGAACGGTGCGAGCCGGGCCTTCCAGTCGCCCGGACCCCACCCGGGCCGCCGGAACACCTCGTCCGGCGGGACGAGGAGCTGATTCGCGTAGACGAGGCTGCCGCCCCCGACCCCTCCGCCGTGCAGCACGAGAACGTGGCGGAGGAGCGTCAGCATCTGGATGCCGTAGAGCCCCAGCGAGGGCATCCAGAGGTACTTGCGCAGGTTCCAGTTCGTCTTCGGGAAGTCCTCTGTCCGGTAGCGCTTCCCCTTCTCCAGGACCGCGACCTCGTAGCCCTTCTCCGCCAGGCGGAGCGCCGCTACGCTCCCCCCGAAGCCCGACCCTACGACGATGTAGTCGTAACGGTCCTCGTAGTCGGAACGGTCTTCATCGAGCGGCTTCATGGCGGTGGCTCCCCTCGAGGGGACGATCCTCCTCCCAATCCTCGGCGATGGCTCTCGATGGGGGACGTCGTGCCTTCTTCGGGCGGCCCGGAGCCCTGCGCTTCCCTACCGCTTCTCCAGCGTCGCCACCCAGACGTCGCCCTCTCTGCGGCCCACCGTGACATAGAATCGCCGCCCGTCCGTCGAGAACCCGTACTTGTACGGCTCCCGCTCGGCGTCGTCGAAGGTCACGAGCGTCTGCGATGCGCCGCCCGACGGCCCGATGGAGCGCACCGTCCAGCCCGATGCACCCCTGTAGAGATAGTAGATCACACGGGCGTCCGGGGCCCACGCGCACAGATAGGGTCCGGAATTCTGGTCGGGCCGCGGCGCAAGGAGCCGGCTCGGGCCTCCCGCCGCCGACCCCACGCGAAGCCCGTCCGGCGTGGCGGCGGCGATCTCGTCGCCCTTCGGAGACCAGCGTGCGTATTCTCCCCTCCACAGGTCGTGACCGCCTCCGCCGACCAACGACTGCACGCGAAGCACGTCGCTGACGTCGTTGATTCGCTCGAACACCACGGCCTTACCGTCGGGCGACAGGTGGGGATCCAGATCCTCGTCCGGACCGTGGGTCCTCTGCGTCAGCCCCGTGCCGTCGGCCGCCATGGTGTAGATGTCTCGGCTCCCGTTCCGCAACGAGTGGAACGCCAACTGCCTACCGTCCGCGGACCAGGACGGGCTGAAATCATCGGCAGGGTCGGTCGTGAGCTGGACCGGCTCGCCGCCGGCCACCGGCATCTTCCAGATGTCGTAGTTGCCGCCGCGGTCGGAATCGAACGCCAGCCACGTGCCGTCCGGGCTCACGTTCGCCGTCTCGATGGTCTGGTTCCCCCGGGTGACGGGGCGCGCGGTTCTGCTCGACACCGGTCCCCGCCGGGGGATGTCGATGGACCAGACATTCGAGGAGGTTGCCAGCGTGGCGTAGGCCAGACGCGCACCGTCACGGCTCACCGAGATCGAGAACGCGTCGAGGCCCGTGGTGAGGCGCTCCGGAGCGCCGCTCGTCCGGCCGGAGCGGGAGACGGCAACGCGATACACGTCCCGGGTCCCGTCCCGGCTCGAGACCCAGAGGAGAGCCCGGCCGTCGGGCATCCAGACAGGAGAGACGTTGGCGGCGTTCCGGTCCACGATGGGGATGGGCGGCTTGCCGTCCAGAGGGACGACCGTGATGCCGGACTCTCCCTCGTTGGCGAAGTACTTCGTGCCGAACACGAAGATCGGGTTCCCCACCGCCACGGCGATCCGGGTGCCGTCCGGCGACCACGCCGGGGAGTGCGCCTGAGAGACCGTCGTCAGCAAGGTCGAGGCGCCCCCATTCACGTCCTGCACGTAGAGGGCACCCAGAGGCCAGCCCCGCGCGTACACGAGCCGTTTGCCGTCCGGCGACCAGTCGAAGCCCATGATCGGCAGGGGATCGGAGCTGGCGACGGAGTCGCGGGGAAGACGCACGAGGATCCGCGCCGGACCACCCAGGGCGGGCACCACCGAGATGGTGCCGTCCTCCGACTCGTAGGCGACCTGGGTCCCGTCGGGCGACCAGCGCGGCCAACGCCGGGTCATGGTGGTGTCGTCGGTCAGGCGCACGATGCGCCCCCCGCTCACCTGCCGGACGTAGATCTGCATGGCGGTGGGCGGACCCGCGGCGTAGGCCACCATCGAGCCGTCCGGCGAGATGTCGGGGTCGATCTCCAGGCCGGGATCGAGCGTGACCTGCGTCGTCGTCCCCAGGACCATCCGGCTCGGCCGCCCACGCAGGAGGAGGGTGCCGACCGCGGCCACGGCCACCACCGCACTCCCCACGAACGCCGGCCCCAGCCAGCGCCGCCGCCGTCGAGCCGGTGGACCTCCCAGCCTCGCCCGCTGCCCCAGAGCGTCCGCGAACTGCGCCACCGGATTGAACCGATCCGCCCGGTTCTTCGCCAGCGCCCGCTGCAGCACGCCCGCGACCTCGTCCGGAACCGCCGGGCGGAGCTGGGTGATGGGCCGAGGATCCGCCGTGAGGTGCTGGGCGATCACGCTTTGCGCGGTGGGACCGGTGAACGGCGGCTGCCCGGCCAACATCTCGTACAGGACGCATCCCAACGCGTAGAGGTCGCTGCGGCCGTCGACGTCCTGCTCGCCCGCCGCCTGCTCGGGGCTCATGTACGTAGGGGTGCCCAGGGTCACGCCCGTCCCGGTCAGCCGGTCGCCGCCCGCGACGTCCACGGCCCGGGCGATCCCGAAGTCCGCCACCACGGCGTGGCCGCTCTGGAGCATGATGTTCTCGGGCTTGACGTCCCGATGGATGACCCCACGGGCGTGCGCGTACGAGAGCGCGTCGGCCACCTCCCGGGCGATCGTCATCGCGTCATCCAGGGGAAGCTGCTTCTCCCGCAGGATCCGATCCCGGAGCGACTCGCCCTCCACGTAGGGCATCACGTAGAAGAGGAAATCGGTCTGCCCTCCCGGCTCGGCGTCGGCACCGCCACCCGCCGGGACGCTCGCCCGTCCGCTGTCGTAGAGCGGCAGGATGTGCGGATGGCTGAGCCCCGCGGCGATCTCGATCTCCCTGAGAAACCGCTCGTGCCCGAGAGCGGCGGCAAGCTCGGGACGGAGCACCTTGAGGGCCACCTTACGGTTGTGCTTGACGTCGTTCGCCAGATAGACCGTCGCCATGCCACCGGCGCCCAGCTCTCGCTCCACCCTGTAGCGACCGGCGAGCGCCGCCGCGAGTCGGGTGAGCGGATCAGACATGGGAGCGTGGGTTCGTGGGAGACCGCTGGGGCGTCCGTTCCGTGGCGAGCCCCGCCTGCGTCGTGGTCACGCGGAGACGGGACGACAGGGACGGGGCGGCGATGTCGGTGGGCACAATCTTCAAATAGGTGTCCTGCAGCCGGGAGTCCGCAACGGCAGTAAAGCCTTACCCCCCCATTATCCGTCCAGCCGTAGCGCAGCGCATGTGTAGGGTGATGCGGGGGGGGTTGTCCCGCGCTGGGGCGGCGGGCCGCGGCCCGCCGCCCCCTGCGCCATCATCCAGCCTAGGAAGCGGATCGATCCTCCGAATCCGCGGCGCCGGCGCAGGATACCTTGGGATTCCAGTCCGCGAACATCCCGTTGGGATTGTGCCGCCAGAGCCATACGTGAAGTGCGTACAACCCGAGCGCGTCGTTGCGCTCGAAGTCGCGGCCCAGGAGCGTCGGGGGGTCCGAGCCTTCCCACATCGGGATCGGCACGATGTACTCGAGGGCCACGAGGCTCAGGTCGCCGTGGCGGTTCGGTGCGTACACGAGGATCTCGGGGTGCAACAGCTCCGGCATCCCGTCGATCAGGCTCGGATCGGCGTAGTGATAACCCATCGCCCCCTCGGAGCCGTAGTACCAGCACGAGGTGAGCGGAGGGCCGGCGTACCCGGCGGCGGCGGCGGCATCCATGTTGTGAAACCGCGCGGTGGCGCGGCGCAGCGCGTCGAGCTGACTCCCCAGGAAGCTCATCTCGGAGGCCGAGCTCCGACTGAACGACGGAGCGGCGGGGACGGCCGCAGGAGCGGTCGGCGGTGCGGCATCCTGGCAACCGGCAAGCACGAGCAGGATGACGAGGGCCCCTGACCACAAACAGGGTGCCCGACGGGGGGTGGATGACATGCTGACCTCCTCTTCGAGGTAGGGGCGAGTATCCCGGCACTCGATGTGCCGGTTGCTACGCTCGCCGAGGGGCCTATATATGGGCTAATAAGATTTATTCTCGATTTACCAACCCTTTATCGGCGCGCGCGGAGGTGCCCACTCATCCAGATGACTTCGCTCCTGATCCTCGGCGGTGTCGCGCTCCAGGGCGACGCCGGCCCGTTGAGCGGGCCGGCGACGCAGCGTCACCGCCTCGCCCTCCTCGCGCTCCTGGCTTCGGCGTATCCGCGCGGCTTGCTGCGGGAAAAGCTCGTCGCCTACCTATGGCCGGAGCGGGGTCCAGGACGTGCCCGGAACCTGCTGAGTCAGGCGATCCACGCGGTGCGGAGCCAGGTTGGGGACGGAGCGGTGGTATCCGCCGGCGACGAGGTGCGGCTCGCTGCGGAGGTGCTCGGGTGCGACATGGTCGCATTCGAGGAGGCGTTGGCGGCCGGGGATCACGACCTCGCGGTCGCGCTCTACCGGGGCCCGCTGCTCGACGGCTTCTTCCTGCCGGACGCCCCGGAGTTCGAGCGCTGGTTGGAGACGGAGCGTCGACGGCTCGCCGGATGCTACCGCCGAGCGCTCGAGGCACTGGCCCGGGCCGCCACCGAGTCCGACGACAGGCGTGCGGCCGTAGGTTGGTGGCAGCGCCTCGCGGCCGAGGACCCGTACAACTCGGATGTCACGATCCAACTGATGCGAGCGCTGGAAGCCGCCGGAAACCGCGCTGCGGCGATCCAGGTGGCCCAGGTCCACAGGGCCCTGGTGGAGGGCGACCTGAGCGTCGATCCCGACCCGGCCGTCGAGGATCTGGCGGAGCGAATGCGGACGGCGCCGTCGGCCCGTGCCCGTACGACGAATGTTCCCGCGGACCCCCCGGTGTCCCGGGATGCGCGTCCAGGCGTTCCGAGGGAGACGTCATCGTGGCGGCGACCGCGGCGCTGGACGCGGCGCGCCGGGGGACGTGCCGCGCTCGCCTTCGCGGCCGGCGCGACGGCGCTGGCGGTCGGCGCCCTCATCTGGGAGAGCTCGACCGGACGCGCGACCTCGAGGGCAGGCCGGGCCGGCGCGCCCCCGCACGATTCGGGCGCGCCGCCGTCCACACTTCCCACTCCGGCCGAAGAACGCGCGTCGGCGACCGCGCCGGTCGGCGGTGATCTCACCGCCCCTCAATACGTACGTCGAGCGAATGCCCAGAACGATGTCTCGGACGCCGGGAACCTGGAGGCCGAACGTCTGCTTCGTTTGGCGCTGCGAGCGGATTCCACGAACGCCGAGGCTTGGGCGGAGCTCGCGATCCTCTACTCGTGGCGTACGCCGTATCTCGGCGCCCCGACGTCGGCGTGGGACTCCGCGCTCGTCTACGCGCGTCGGTCGTTGGATCTGGACCCCGCATCCGCGAACGCCTACACCGGGCTGGCTGCGATGTACGGGCACCAGGGCATGCTGGCACTCGAAGAGCGCATGGCGCGTGAGGCGCTTCGGCGAGATCCCGAGAACTCCCTGGCCGTCCGTCGGCTCGGCGAATCGTACCATGAGCGCGGGGACTTCCTCCAGGCGCTTCGATACCATCGAGAGACGGTCCGTCTCCAACCCACGGACGGCGCGTACCGCTCGTTCGTGGGCCACGTCTACCTGGACCTCGAAGCCTATGGGTCGGCGGAGCGCTGGTATCGCGGGGCGCTCGCCCTCAAACCCGGGGAGCTGGGGGCGCTCGAAGGGATGGTCGAGCTCTATCTGAAGCGTGAGATGCCGGACTCGGCCCGGCACTACGCAGACGTCCTGGTCCGCCTCCATCCGCGCGAGACGATCGCGTTGGGCGCCGCGGCCGCCGTGAGCCACTATCTGCGAGACGTCGATGCGGTACGCCGATTGGCCGGACGAGCCGTCGAGATCGCCCAGGGTGCTCCGGTGCGCACACCCCACAGCATTCTGGCGACCACCATGCTCGGTTTCGCGGAGCTGACGGTTGGTGACACGGCTCGGGCGGAGGCGCACTTCGATGAAAGCGTGGCATTTCTCGAAGCGCGGCTCGAATCGGGGGCCGACAGCCCACGGTGGCCCTACGAGCTGGCGCTGATCGACGCGGCGCGCGGGGACATGGCGTCGGCGTTCCACCTGCTCGAGCAGGCGTACGCCCTCGGCTTCCGATGGCCCTGGATGCTGGAAGCCGAACCGATGCTGAGCGGCGCACGCGACGATCCACGCTTCCGGGCCTTGGTGGCTCGCACCCGAGCGGACGTCGAGGCGATGAGAGGGGGGATGTAGGCACGGTCGCGGTCGGCTTCCATGCGTCGTCCGATCGCGAGAGCTTCGCCGCTCGGAGTGTGCGCTTTGGCCGACCCCGACATTGCCTGTGGGGGCGGCCGGCCACGGCCCGCCCGCCCCCTTGGGCGTCCAGACGTGGAGACGCGGGGAGCATGCGCTCCCCACACCCCCGTGCTTCAGTGCGTGATCCTGTTCGAGGTGAGCTGCTCCTTCGCGTTGCGGTTCGGAGGCTCGACCCCGAGCAGGTTGTGCACGAAGAAGTCGTCGCGCTTCTCGGACCCGTAGGCCCCGCCCGACGTGTGATCCGAGTTCGGGATCTCGAGCAGGTCGAACATCTTGTCGTCCTTGATGAGCGCGTTGACGACCTGCAGCGTCGAAGAGGGATCGACGTTGGTGTCGAGCTCGCCGAAGACGAGCATCAGCTTACCCTGCAGTCGATACGCGTTCTCCATGTTCGAGGACGCGATGTACTGCGGCCCGAGCGGCCACCCCATCCAGAGCTCGTTCCACCAGATCTTGTCCATCCGGTTGTCGTGGCATCCGGAGGCCGAATAGGCCACGGTGTAGAACTCGGGGTGGAAGAGCAGCGCCGCCATCGCGTTCTGCCCGCCGGCGGACGTGCCGTAGATGCCGACGCCCCTGGAGAGGTCGTACCACGGGTACTTCTTGGCCGCGGCCTTGTGCCAGAGGATCCGGTCGGCGAAGCCGGCGTCCTTCAGGTTCTTCCATATGACGTCGTGGAAGGCCTTCGACCGGTTGTTGGTCCCCATCCCGTCGATCTGCACCACCACGAAGCCCAGCTCGGCCAGGTTCCGCATGCCGTTCGTGACCCGGAACGTCTTCGGCACGAACGAGCCCTGGGGCCCGGCGTAGATGTTCTCGATGACAGGGTACTTCTTGTGCGGGTCGAAGTTGGTCGGCTTGAAGATGAGCCCGTAGATGTCGGTCTTGCCGTCCCGCCCCTTGGCCACGAAGACCTGGGGTGCTTCCCACCCGGCCTTCTTCAGGGCGCTGATGTCGCCCTTCTCCAGCTCCATGACCGTGCTCTGGTCGCTCGTGCGCCGGAGCACCCCTTCCGTGGGCAGATCCACGCGTGACCACATGTCCACGTAGTACTTGTTGTCCGGCGACCAGCTGACGTCGTGGTACCCGTTCTCCGGCGTGTACTTCACCAGACCGGTCCCGTCGAAGTTGATCCGGTAGTAGTGCAGGAAGTACGGGTCCTCACCCGGATTCATGCCGCCGGCCGTGAAGTAGATCTGCTGCGCGTCGTCGTCGACCCGCTCGACCGAGCGCACGACCCAGTCGCCCTTGGTGATCTGGTGGTCCACTTTCCCGGTCGTGCCGTCGTACATGTAGAGATGCGACCAGCCGTCCCTCTCCGACATCCAGATGATCTTCTTCCCGTCGTCGACGTCGTGGCGGTAGATACGTCCCGAGTTGCTCAGACCCGAGTTCGCGCGGGGGTAGTCGATGAACGTCTTGGACGTCTCGTCCACCAGCGTGCGGGCCTCGCCCGTCTTCGCGTCCACCTCGATCACGCGATAGACCTGGTGACCGCGCTGGTTGTACTCGAACGTGAACCCGCGGCTGTCCTTCCACCACTCGGGCTCGCTGATCGTGTACTCGTTCGGGAACAGCTCGTTGCTCACCTCGATCTGCCGACCGGTGTCGAGGTTGAAGAGCACCGGGGTGCGCACGTCGAGGCGATCTCCGGGCTTCCGGTAGAGTCGGGAGACCGAGTCCTTCGGCTGGAGCTGATCGGGCGGGTTGGACACCACGTAGTGGATGTGCCGCTCGTAGCCGGGCTTGGTCCTGTAGGCGACCAGCTCCCGGGAGTCGGGCGACCAGGCGATCGAGCGAAGCGAGTAGTAGTTGCCCTCCGAGCCGTCGAAGCTGAGCGCCCTGCCGGCCTCGGCGCCCATCGGACGAACCCAGACGTTGTAGTCGTAGATGTAGGCCTCCTGCGTGCTGTCCGGCGACGGCACGGAGGTCGGTGAGTTCCGCAGGAACGGCGACTGCTGGGCCGCGAGCTGATCCTCCTCGGTCCAGGTGTCGTCCCACGGGCCCTCGTTCGGCTGCGGATCTTCGTCGGAGACGTAGGGCACCGCGTAGGGCGAGGGATCCGGCGCGCCTCGCCTCCGCCCGAACCGCCCGAACGGAGCCGCACCGGTGTCGCGGCACCGGTAGGCCTCCAGCGAGCATTGCCAGTTGTGGCCGTCGTGGTAGAACTGGATCGTCTGCTGGCCGTTCCTGAACTCGAAGCGCGTGAACGGAAGGGTGACGGCGGTATACGTCGTGTCCCACAGCGCCGAGAGCGCCCGGGCCAGACGGTCGTGGTCGAACGCCGCCGTCTTTTCCTTCGTGTCGGCGTCGACCAGCACGAACCGGTGGCCGCCCTTCACGATCTTGTTGTAGTAGAGCTTCTCGGTCCCCTGGATCCACTGGGGCGGATCCATGAGGTCGACGGCCAATCCCTCGAAGCGCTGATTTAGCTCCTCGGCGCGCTTGTAGTCCTGGGCGGTACCCTGGGCACGGGCGGCCGACGAGAAGGCGAGCAGCGCCGCGGTCACCGCTCCCGCCATGACGGCGCGGGCAGCGACCCGGCAGGTGAGTCGGCGTAGCATCGTACGCTCCCTTTGGGTGGGTTTGTGAACGGCGCGAGAAGCCCGGCGGGACATCGTCCGCCGGGCGCTACGCGGTTCGAAGACGTCGGGCGATGGACAGTCTGGGGACACCGGACGTATCCAAAACGCTGATTCAGCCCAACGTGATGGCCAGCTTCGTCACCGAAGCCGGAGGAAAGTCGTGGACGAGCGAGGGGCCTGTCGTCTGGATGTCGACGGTCTTCGGCGTCACCCGATCGGGGTGGTCGAAGTCGTTCACGGCATGGACGTCGTCGGAGATGAGCGTGGTGGCGCGCACCGACTTGATGGCGCCTCCGCGGACCGCGACCTCGCACTCGCGCGGCTCGGCCAGCGAGGAATTCGTCACGGTGAGCGTGAGCTCGCGGTCCTTGACCGACGCGGAGCCGCTCAGCCCCCAGAGCTCCCGTGCCTCCCCGTTCCGGCTGGTCCACGAGACCTCGGGCGCCGACACGAGCGTGCGGACCGACTGCCCTCCCTGGTGCGCCGCGTACATGTCGAACACGTGGTAGGGCGGCGTGACCGTGAACTTGTCGTCGTGCGAGAGGAAGAGCGAGTGGATGCAGTTGATGAGCTGCGCCACGTTCGCCATCCCGACCTTGTCCGCGTGCCGGTGGAAGATGTCGAGCGTGAGGCTCGTCACCAGGGCGTCGCGAATCGTCTGCTGAGACTCGAAGAGATGGCTCGGATCCTCGAGCGGAGCGTTGTCGTGCCACGCACCCCACTCGTCGACGACGAGCTTCACGTGGTGCTGCCGGTCGATCGGGCCGATCGCGGCCCAGTTGGACGTGATGACCCGCTCCATCCGGTTGGCGCTCTCGAGAAGGTCGTACCACCCGATCTCGTCGTAGTCGACGGCGTGATTTCCCACGCCGGGCGCGCTCGAGTAATGGTGGACCGAGAGGCCCCAGACGCTGTCGATGGCGTTCCGCTCACGAAGCGCCTCGAACATCCGGCGTGACCACTCCGTGTCGGCTCCGCTCGGGCCCGACGCGATGTAGGACAGGTCCAGGCCGTAGTGCGGCATCGACCAGGTGGTGAAGCGCCGGAACTCCTCCACGTACTCCTCGGGCGTGAAGTTCCCGCCGCAGCCCCACGACTCGTTGCCGACACCCCAGAAGCGCACGTCGTAGGGATCCTTGTCCCCGGCCGTCTCCCGCACGTCCGACCAGGTCGTCTTGCCGGCGGGCGCGTTGCAGTACTCGAGCCACTCGCGGAAGGCCTGTGCCGGCAACGTTCGCACGTTGACCGCCAGGTACGGCTGCGCGCCCACGAGCCGGCAGAAGTGCTCGAACTCGCTGGTGCCGAACTCGTTCGGGTCGTAGAGGGCCGGGCCGCCGTCCACGTTCTTGAAGCCCGGATCGTCGATCCAGAAGTTCGTGCGCGTCGGCCGGTTCTCGCGCGGGCCGACCCCGTCACGCCAGTCGTAGGAGTCCGCGAAGCAGCCACCCGGCCACCGGATGACGCTCGGGCGGATGCGCTTCAACGCATCCACCAGCGCCTTCCGGATCCCTCCGATGTTCGGAACCTTCGAGTCCTCGCCCACCCAGACTCCGTCGTAGATCACGCCGCCCAGGTGCTCGGTGAAGTGTCCGTAGACCTCGGGCGCGATCGTGCCGATCGGCTCGTCGAGGAGAACCTCGATGTGCGAGTCGGTCTGCGCGGAAAATCCCCGTCGGCCGAAGAGTCCGGCGTTGTACAGCGTGCCGGGAAGCATCAGGGCGGCACCGCCGGCCAGTGCGGACCGTACGAACTCTCTTCGCGGAATATCGGACATCGGGTTCTCCTGGGACGGCTCCGAGTTGCGAGCCCAAGGGTGCCGGGGTGCTCGTGCCCCGTCCCGAGCCGCTGAATCCACCGTGGGGGCGTTGCTCCTCCTCGAAAGAGCGCCGCCGACAACGCCACGCGTCGTTACCCTCGTCGTAGCGCCTCCCACGGCGGCGCCACGACCCCTTCGGTGCGCAACGGACTTCCGGGACGGCACACCGAGATGGCATCGTGCGCCCGGCCGCATCGATCCGCAAGGGCTCGCGGGGCGTCGTCCCATCGCGCCTCATCCTGTCGGCCACGGGGGTCGCACACGTATTGTGTCCGCTCCGGCCGACCGAGACCGGACCCTGATCGCCTGCCCGCGTGCCATCGCCCCGAGACGGCGGAGAGAGCTTCGATGAAGATCCCGCAAGTGCGCGCAGGTGCAGGAAGCTGCCTCGTTCTGGCGTTGACGGCCATGACCGGCTGCGCTCGTCCCCATGCCGACGTGACGCTTCTGGACGCCCGCACCGGCCATCCCGTCGAGGGCGCGCTCGTCTTCTCTCCGGGCGGTCTGGACGTCCATCGCTCCGACGTGCACGGACGGGCCGCGCTTCCACCCGGAGCCATGGACCGTGGGCTGACGGTCCACGCGAAGCGCTACGCCCCGGTGGAGCTGGAACCGGCGAGCATCCCGGACACGCTCCGCCTCGTCTACGACTCCACCCGCGCCAACCCGGTCGAGGCCGCGATGACGTTCACGCGCGCCGACACGCTGAAGGGCACGTACGGCCCCTACCGCGAGAACAACGACCTGCTCGGCTATGCTCTGGACGTGAAGGTGGACGTGGCGGGACGGTCCCTCACCGGCCGGAACACGATCCGCTTCCGGATGCTCGAGGACGGCGACCGCATCCAGATCGATCTCCCGCCGGCCGTGGCCATCGACAGCCTGCGCTTCCGCGGGCAGGACGTGTCGTACACGCGCGAGTTCGGCGCCGTCTTCATCGACTTCCCCGAGACGCTCCGGAAGGGTGAGACGTACGATCTCGATTTCTGGTTCTCGGGCCAGCCGGTGACGTCGGGGAGGTTCGGCGGGTTCGCGCTCCGCGAGGACTCGCTCGGCAATCCGTGGCTGACCACCACCGGCACGGGGTGGTGGCCGAACAAGGACCAGTACGCCGACGAAGTCGACAGCATGACGATCGGCGTGACGGTGCCCTCGGACCTGGTCGAGGTCTCCAACGGCCGGCTCATGGGCGTCACGGACCTGGGGGACGGCACGACCCGCTACGACTGGAAGGTCCATTACGGGATCAACAACTACTCGGTCTCGATCAACATCGGGAAGTACGCTCACTTCTCGGACACGCTGGGCGACCTGAGCCTCGACTACTACGCCCTGCCCTATCACCTCGATGCGGCCAAGCGTCAGTTCGCGCAGGCGAAGCCGATGATCCAGTGCTACCAGAAGTACCTGGGCGACTATCCGTTCCCGAAGGACGGCTACAAGCTCGTCGAGGTGCCGTACTCGGGCATGGAGCACCAGAGCGCCGTCACCTACGGCAACCTCTTCGAGAACGGTTACCTGGGCCGCGACTGGACCGGCGTGGGCATCAGCGACCGCTTCGACTTCATCATCATCCACGAAAGCGGCCACGAGTGGTTCGGCAACGCCATCACCGCCCGTGACGTCTCCGACGTCTGGATCCACGAGGGTTGGGACACCTACCTCGAGGACATCTACGTCGAGTGCATGTACGGCCACGACGACGCGCTCGCCTACGTCAACGGCTACAAGAGCAAGGTGCGCAACCGCGAGCCGATCATCGGCCCGCCGGGCGTCGCCCACTGGCCGACCCAGGATCAGTACTTCAAGGGTGCGCTCTTCCTGCACACGCTCCGGAGCGTCGTCGACGACGACGACGTCTGGTGGGGGCTCATCCGCGACTACTACCGGACGTTCGAGTACCGGAACATCTGGAACACCGACGTCATCACGTTCTTCAACCGGAAGCTCGGGCGCGACCTGCGCCCCGTGTTCGAGCAGTATCTGTATTTCGCGGCGCTGCCGGTCCTGCAGGCGAGCTTCCAGAACGACTCGGTCCGCTACCGATGGAAGGCCGACGTCGCCGACTTCGACATGCCCGTGAAGGTCCGGACCGGAGGCTCGCTCGAGACTCTGCATCCGACGACCGAGTGGCAGTCGGCGCCGCTGAACGGCGTGGCTCCGGAGGATTGGCAGCCCGCCACCGACCTCTTCTACATCGACTTCGAGAAGGAGTGACGACCATGAGCCGATCCGACTTCCGTTGCCGGCACGCCTACGACCACCGAGCCGCGTCCCGTACCCGATCCCTCCTCGTCGCGTTGACCTGTGCCTCCCTCGTGTCGGTCTCCGCATGCGCCCCCACGGGCGGCACCGCAGGCGACGCGACGCTCGCCGACTCGATGCCCGGAATGCTCACCTGGTCGCAGCAGATGAAGGTCCGCGACCAGTGGCTCGCCAAGCGCCACGAGATGCTCCTGCCGATGATGCGCCGCCACGGCATCGACATGTGGATCGTCGTGAACGAGGAGTTCCACGACGACCCCCTCACCGGCTACGTCGCGCCGGCTCGGCCCTACACCGGCGGGCGGGACATCTTCGTGTTCATCGACACGGGCGAGGGTGGACTCCGCAAGGTGGCCGTCACCGGCTACTGGGAGGAGAACGTCGCGAGGTTCTTCGAGTCGCCGATCGACCCGAAGCCCGCGCCGGAGGTCCTGAAGGGGCTCTACGAGCAGTACCGGCCGAAGGCGATCGGGCTGGGGATCGGAGGGCGGCGCGGCGTCACCCGGAGCCTGACCCACGACACGTATCTCTATCTCTCCGAGGCGATGGGCCCCGAGGCGACCCGCCACTTCGTGAGCGCGGAGCCGCTGATCCAGGAGTACCTGGCCACGCGCATCCCGGAGGAGCATGCCTACTACGAGCGGGCGGTGGCCCTCACCGAGGCGATCGCGCGCAAGGCGCTCTCGAACGAGGTGATCACACCCGGCGTCACGACGGTGGGCGACGTTCGCTACTTCCTCTACGACGAGCTCTGGAGGAACCACGTCGGCACCTGGTTCCAGCCGGATCTGCGCGTGCAGCGGGGCGGCACGGAGAACGTGACGTCACGGGGCTTCCTCGCCGTGGCGCCTGAGAGCACGGTCATCCAGCCCGGAGATCTCGTGCACGTCGACTTCGGCCTCTCGTACATGGGGCTCGACACCGACTGGCAGAAGATGGCCTACGTGCTGAAGCCCGGTGAGACCGACGCGCCCGCCGGCCTGAAGGCCGCGCTCGCGAACACGAATGCGCTCCAGGACGCCTTGATGCTTGGCGCCTCGCGGCCCGGACGGACCGCGGGAGAAGTCTACGCGGCCACGATGGCCGAGATGGAGTCGAAGGGCATCAACGCCCAGATCTACTCGCATCCCCTCGGCAACCAGGGCCACGGGCTCGGCCCGTCGATCGACTTCCGGAGCGCCCAGCGGGGCGACGCCACCGCGGCGTCGCAGACGCTGGTCGAGGGATCCTACATCTCGATCGAGCTGAATACGCGCACCCCCGTGTCCGAGTGGGGTGGCCAGACCGTCTACGTGATGGAGGAGGATCCCGCCTACTTGACCGCCGAAGGCTGGAAGTTCTTCGTGCCCCGGCAGGAAGCGTTCTACCTGATCCACTAGGAGAGTCTCATGTATCCATCTGCCCGGCGCGGGCTCGCCCGACGCCTCCCACGCACCCTCCCGGCGCTCGCCCGTACGCTTTCGACGACCCTCGCCGGGACCGCCCCGAGCGTGTTGCTGGCGGCGGCGGTCGCCGTCGTCTCGGCGCTCGCGCTTCCGTCGGCGGCCCGCGCCCAGAGGTTCGAGGTCTCCTTCCCCGCTTCCGCGCATGCCGGTCCGATCACCGGCCGGGTGTTCGTCTTCATCTCGAGCGACAACCGCCGCGAGCCTCGCTTCGAGAGCGGCTCGTACGCCAACAGCGTTCCCTTCTTCGGGGTGGACGTGAGTGCGCTCGCCCCGGGAGCCACCGCGGTGGTGGACGCCTCCACCCCCGGCTTCCCGCTGGTGTCGCTGAAGGACGTGCCGGCCGGCGACTACTACGTCCAGGCGCTGATGAACGTCTACACGCAATACCACCGGGCCGACGGCCACGTGATCTGGGCGCACCAGGATCAGTGGGAAGGCCAACAGTTCGCCCGGTCCCCGGGAAACCTGGTGAGCGACGTGCAGCGGGTGCACCTCGACCCCTCGGCCGGCTACGACGTCAAGCTCACGCTCTCCAAGGTGATCCCCCCGATCGAGATGCCCGCCGACACGAAGTGGGTGAAGCACATCAAGATCCAGAGCGACCTGCTCACCAGGTTCTGGGGCCATCCGATGTACCTTGGTGCGACGGTGCTCCTGCCCAAGGGGTACGACGAGCACGCGGACGTGCGCTATCCGGTGATCTACATCCAGGGGCACTTCAGCCTGCGCCCCCCGTTCGGCTTCGACCCGGAAGCTCGCCCGATGTCGCCGGAGCAGCGCGCGGCCATGCGCGAGCGCTCCGCCAGGGAATCCAGCTACGCGTTCTCGCAGGAGTGGATGTCGGACAGCATGCCGCGCATGATCGCGGTCACGTTCCAGCACCCGACGCCGTACTACGACGACTCCTACGCGATCAACTCCGAGAACGACGGCCCGTACGGGGACGCGATCCTCAACGAGCTCGTCCCCTACGTCGAGTCGCACTTCCGCATCATCGCCCGGCCGTACGCCCGCATGCTCACGGGTGGATCCACGGGCGGATGGGAGTCGATCGCGCTCCAGGTCTTCCACCCGAAGTTCTTCGGGGGGACGTGGACCCTGTATCCCGACCCCGTCGACTTCCGCGACTTCCAGCTCACGAACATCTACACGGACACCAGCGCGTTCGTCCCGAACGAGAGCGGGTGGTGGGTCACGCCTCGCTACATGATGCGTGACGTGGAAGGCCAGCCCCACACGAGCACGCGGCAGCTCGGCCACATGGAGGCCGTGCTCGGAAGCCACGCCCGCTCCGGCCAGCAGATCAATGCCTTCGACGCCGTCTGGGGACCCGTCGGGGAGGACGGATACCCGAAGGAGCTCTGGAACAAGTGGACCGGCCACATCGACCACGACGTCGCCCTCTACATGCGCGACCACTTCGACCTGAGGGCGTACCTGGCGAAGAACTGGTCGACGATCGGGCCGGACCTGGTGGACAAGATCCACGTGTACGTGGGCGACATGGACACGTTCTACCTGAACCTCGCAGTCTATCGACTCGAGGATTTCTTCAAGCAGACACAGAATCCGCACTACGAGGGAACGTTCGAGTACGGACGGCCGATGAAGCCGCACGGATGGCAGCCGTTCACGAACGCGGAGCTGATCCGGATGATGTCCGAGCAGGTGCGCCGGCACGGGCCTGCGAGCGATCGCGCGCATCCGGGTTGGATGTACTGAGGTTCCAGGTGGGGTGAGCGGGCGAGCGTGTCCCCCGTCGGGCCCGCTCGCCCGCCAGACCACGACCGTTCGTGGTCCGACCGGGGCGCACCTTCGCCCGCCGGCCCGTGCCGGCGTACCCCGAGCGGGGGCCTCCGCCTCAGCTGCGCGTTCCTGAGGGAGGGAGCGGCGACGGGGGGTCGGGGGCCTCGAGCCGGGGCTTGCTCATCTGGGCGATCTTGACCGTGCCGCCGCCTGTGACGGCTCCGAAGCCGGCGATCATCGCCGTCACCATGATGGCGCCGGTCGGAGGTATGGGCACGCCGACGGCGACGGCACCGGCGAATGCGACGCTCGCGGTCACCAGGCCCGCGAAGCCACCCCACAGAGCCATCCGGAGGGGCTTGAGCTCCTCGAGCGTCCGGCGGCCGTGAACGCTGCCGAGCACGATCGAGAACAACGTCCCCACCACGGCACCCGAGACGCCCACCACGGCGGCGAACGGCAGGGCGAACCGCCAGAAGGGGACGGCCCCACGCCCGAGAAGCAGTGGAATCGCGATCAGGCCGAATCCCGCTACGGTCCAGCCGACCGCCCACGTGAGCGCGGTCCCCACCAACCCACGGATCTTCCTCAAGACCGAGTGCATGTCCCCTCCTCGCCAGTATCTCCCCTCGGGTCATCGGTGCCGCGACGCCCGCCGCCACCCTACCTCGCGCTTCCTCCCTCCCACCCGTTGTTGCCGCGATCCACGTCCGGGAACATCTGGTCGGGATCGATCACCACGCGCACGGCCGGCCCCGTCGAGGGCACCCGCACCGTCGC
Source organism: uncultured Gemmatimonadaceae bacterium (assembly GCA_964630935.1). Classification (GTDB taxonomy): domain Bacteria; phylum Gemmatimonadota; class Gemmatimonadetes; order Longimicrobiales; family Gaopeijiaceae; genus SZUA-318. The sequence continues at coordinate 28,345 of CAZVYM010000033.1, forward strand.
TTCGTGGTCCTTCCACACGTCGACGCCGAAACGCGCCCGGTGTGTCTTTCCGTCCTTCCCGGTCACCTCGAGCAGGATCGGCATCGGAATCGACCCGCGGTCCTCGAGCGTGACGACCGTGGCGTCGCCGTCGGCACGAACGTCGGTCACCGCCTGGTCGAGCACGCGGGTCGTGTACATCCACGGATAGAAGTACCAGTCGAGCTTCCGGCCGGAGACGTCGGCGAACGTCCAGAAGAAGTCGAGCGGGTGCGGGTGCTTGAACGCCCACCGGCGCGTGTAGGTGCGCAGCGCGCGGTCGAAGGTCTCCTCGCCCAGGATGGCACGCAGCGCCCGGAAAACGGTCGCCGGCTTCCCGTAGGACGCGACGCCGCGATTGCCGAACGATCCGTACAGGTCGGCGGCACGCATGCTCTCCGTCTCGTTGTCGCTGCCCGCGATCCGGAGGTACCCGTTCATGTCGCCGAGCCCCCCGGGGTTGTCCGGGAAGAGCGTCGGCGTGTCCAGATCCTCGACGAAGGAGGCCATGCCCTCGTCCATCCAGGCGTAGCGGCGCTCGTTGGACCCGACCACCATCGGCCACCACATGTGTCCGAGCTCGTGCGAGGCCACGCTGTAGAACGACTCCGGCGTGCGTACGCGTCCGATGATCGTGATCATCGGGTATTCCATGCCCCCGCCCACGATCCCCTCGTTCAGGGTCATCTGGGGATAGGGATACGGATACCAGCGCGAGTGATCCTCGATGATGCGTCGGCCGTACGCGGCCGCCTGGCCCCACGCGATCGCCTCGGGCCGGTAGAGCGCGTTGATCACCGCCGTGCGCGTCGAGCCGTCGTCGTTCGGATACTGTGCGACCGTCGCATCCCACACGTATTCGTCGGAGGAGCCCCAGGCGAAGTCGCGGACGTTCCGCGCCACCCAGTGCCAGGTCAGCTTCCCGTCGGGGCCGCCCGCGGCCGTGGCGTGTCCGGCGTCGCGCTCGTCTCGGGTGAGGACGTGCGTCACGCTGTCGTGCGAGAGCGCCGCGAGCCGCCGGATCTCGATCGGCGTCAGCACCTCTCGAGGGTTCTGCAGGACTCCGGACGCGCTCACCGGCCAGCCCGCCGGAGCCGTGATCCGAACGTCGAAGTCGCCGTACTCGAGGTAGAACTCTCCGTCGCCGAGGTAGGGATCGCGCACCCATCCCTGGAGGTCGTCGTACACGGCGATCTGGGGATACCACTGCCCGAGGTAGAACACCTCGGAGTCCTCGCGTCCCATGCGGAACGTCCCCTGCGGGACCGTGAAGTGCCAAGCGATCTCGACATCCGCGGAGCCACCCGGCGCGATCGCCCGCGTCAGGCGAACGGCCGCCACCGTCGCGGCGGAGGTCGCGCCGCGCGGAGGTCCGATCGTGGTCTCCGTCCCCTCGACGACGACACGGTCGAGGATGAAGCCTCCGGTCACCGGAGCTGCCCGGTCCCTCGGATTGCCCGGGGCGAACACGTTCTGCGGCAGGTTGAAGACGATCTGGTGGAGCGTGTCGGGCGAGTTGTTCAGGTAGTGGATCGTCTCCTGTCCGGTGACCTTGTGCTGATCCGGCTGGAGCTCGGCCCGGATCCGGTACTCGACCCTCTGCTGCCAATATCGCGGACCCGGAGCGCCCGTCCGGCTGCGCGTGCCCGCCGCGATCGCGTTCAGGTAGGCATGGGGAACCGGCAAGGTGTCGGTAGGAGCGCCGGCGAGGAGAAGCGCGGCAAGGAGAAGTGTCGGCATCGGACTTTTCCGGTGTGATTCGGAGGCGGAGGCGAGGCGCGGGGCCTCCCACGAACCTGTCTGGTGCGCCGGAGAGCGCAGGGACACGGCCGGTCAACTTGAGGGCGCCGCGCCCGACGTACAACCTCCGGGCCCTCTCCGAGGGGCGACACCCCTGGAGCCGCCGGGCTCGTCGCTTATTGTTCGAAGGAGTCCACAGCGCACCCCACGAAGCAGAGACGGCATCATGAGCGGTCCCGCCGAGATCGGAATCGTCGGAGCAGGCCCGGCGGGCGCTCGCGCGGCCGAGCTGCTGGCCTCGTCCGGCGCGCGCGTGCTGATGCTCGATCCCAAGGCCCCGTGGGAGAAGCCGTGCGGAGGAGGGCTCACCCCGCCGGCGTTCGACGCGATGCCCGACCTCGAGGAGATCGCACCCCTGGCCCGCCGGACGACGTCCGTTCGCGTGGAAGCCGAGGCCGGACGTGGGTTCGTCGTTCCGCTGGACCGCCCCATCTGGATGGTGTCGCGGAAGACGCTCGCGGAATGGCAGCTCCACCGGGCCCTCGCGGCCGGTGCGGTCCACCTTCCCCTCAAGGTCGACCGGATCGAGCGAATCGAGGGAGGGGGAGGGTGGCGCCTGCACACCCAGGAAGGTGAAGTACAGGTCCGTGTCCTGGTCGGCGCGGACGGTGCCGCGAGCCTGGTACGGCGGGTGGCGGCGCCCGACTTCAAGGTCGAGCTGGAGCCCACCCGCGTCGCGTATCCGGAGGGCCCGGGCCCCACGCCGGAAACGGCGCTTCTGCGCTTCTACGACGACGTGGCCGGCTACCTGTGGGACTTTCCCCGACCGGACCACCGCTCGGTCGGGATCGTCGTCCCGCAGGACACCTGGAGACGACCACGCCTCGACCGGGAGATCGACGGGTACCGCGCCTACGCGGGTTGCCCACGGGACGAAGCGATCGGTCGGGCCGGCGCCGTGATCGGCACGGCCCAACTCGGCCACGGAGACTATCGCTCCATCGCCGGACGCGATTTCGCGCTGCTCGGCGATGCGGCGGGGTTCGCGGATCCCCTCACGGGCGAGGGAATCCAGAACGCCCTTCGGTCGGCGGGCCTCCTCGCGCAGGCGTGGGCCGAGGGTGACCTGACCGCCTACCCGGCTCTCGCCCGGCGCACCTTCGAGCGGGAGTTCCGAACGGCCCGATTGGTGCGCCGTTATCTGTTCGAGAGCGGCGTGGGCATGAAGATCGTGCGGAGAGGGCTGAACTCTCGCGCTTCGCTCGCGTTCGCCGCAGCCTGCGTCAATGCCCTCAACGATGGTCAGGGCGGGGTGGGGCGGCTCCTGAGTCGCTGGATCCGCGCCACCCGCCAAGCGAGCCGACGGCCTTCCCGCTAGCGGGTCGCCCCGAGAGCAGCCCGCGTTGGGGGGCGCCGGGCTAAAGCTCTTCCAGCTCCTTGCGGGCGCGTTCCAGAATCTCGCGCACCTTCTCCACGCCCTCGAAGTCCGCACGGGTCGCCGCCTTGAAGGCGCTCTTCGTGAGCCGCCCCCACGTGCTCCAGATCTCGGCGGTCTCCGGACCCATGTGGACGCCCCAGTCCTTCCATCCTCCGGCCCGACGCCAGATGCGCTCGGTCTGGTCCTCGTGCAGCTTCAACTCCTCCCGCCCCGCATCCGTCATGTGGAAGACGCGCTTCCCCTCTTCTTCCTGCGCGCGCACCAACCCTTCGTCCTCGAGCTGCTGGAGCACCGGGTAGACGGTGCCGGCCGAGGCGTGATACATGCCTCCCGAGCGCTCCTCGAGCCGCTTCATGAGCTCGTACCCGTGGGCCGGGCCGTCGTCGAGCAGCGAAAGAAGGGCGAGCCGCACCTCGCCCTGGCGGAAGAACGCTCGCCGCGGTCCCCGGCGGCCTCGCCGGCGGGGGCCCGCACCGACATCCCAATCGAAGAGCCAATCGAAGTCCATCCCGCACCCCCGTGTCCCGAAAACCATGATGCCCCTCCCCCTCACCTCTTGATGATTCCTATCGTTCGATTTGTTGTACAATACATCGAACAGTATATCGTACGATATACACCACGTAGCATCGTACGTCAAGAGCCCTGCAGGGTCCCCTACCGCCGCTTCAGCTCCTCCAGCTCTTCCAGAGTCCGCGGCCAGTCGTCCCCCAGAAGCCGGCTGAGGCCCCGGTCCGCCAGGATCTTCCCGCCCGTCTGGCAGGTGGCGCAGTAGTTCGTCTCGCGATCGGCGTACCGGATGCGCTGGATCGGGGACCCGCACACAGGACAGGGTTGTCCGTATTTCCCGTGTGCCGCCATCTCCGGATGGAAGGCGGTGATCCGGTTCGGGAAGGCATCCCCGAACTCCCCCCGCAGCCGCTCGATCCACGCTCCGAGCGAGTGGCGGGCCACCTGGTGGAGCCGCTCCATATCCTCGTCCGCGAGATTGCGTGTCAGCTGCAGCGGTGACAGGCGGGCGAAGAGGAGGATCTCGTCGGAGTGTGCGTTGCCGATGCCGCTGAGCACCCTCGGGTCGGTGAGCGCACGCTTGAGCGTGCGGTTCTCGCGCGTGAGCGTGGCGCGAAACTCGTCCAATGACGCATCCATCACCTCGAGGCCGCCCGGGTCGAGATCCGCCAGGGCCGCTTCCCCTCGGACCACGTGCAGGGAAGCGCGCTTGTGCGTCGCCTGCTCGGTCAGGAGCAGAGTGCCCCCCGGGAAGTCGAAGGCCCCGTGGGCCCGTTTGCGCGGGACCGCTGCTCCGCGCTTCGCCCAGCGGAACCGACCGGTGATCATCAGATGAAAGACGAGGAACAACTCGCGTTCCATGGCCCAGACGATGCGCTTGCCGAGTCGGCGCAGCCCGACGACACGAAGCCCCTCCGCCGTCGAGAGCGGCGGGTCCCAGGTCCGCAGCAGCGACGGCGACGTGACGCGCACCTTCTCCAGCGGCGCGTCGAGAATCGTGCGCTCCATCCCTTCCAGGTACGCCGTGATCTCCGGAAGCTCGGGCATGGGCGAAGTGCTCTGCGCCGCGCGAGAGGCTCGGTGTCGGGCGCGAGGCTCAGCGTCCTCCGCCGACCGAAAGCGGAAGCGCGTCCCGCGTGACGAGGTCGAAGTAGCTGGCGAAGCCACCCGATCCCTGGGCTTCGAGGAGCCTGGACACCGGTTGGAGCGTCTGGGCGTTCTGGTAGCCGGCGACGATCGAGGGATGGACACGCCCCCGACTGCGAAAGTAGCTCCGGATGACCACGGCCTCGGGCGCGGCGGGAAGCGAGGCGAGGTTCTGAGCCCACAGGTCGAACCGGCCCTCGCGCCACAGATAGTACTCCACGTTCGACGCGTAGAACGCGGTGAGCTCCAGCCCGAGCTCGCCGAGCACCGCGCCGATCTCGCGCACGGCGTGGGGACCGGACAGGTCTCCGACGACGGGAACGATCAGGTTCGCCTCCTCCATCCCGCGGACGAAGGCGTAGGACGGCTCGCTCGCCAGGAACGAGGCTTCCTTTCCCTCGAGGTCGGTCTCTCGGGCAAGATCCTCCCACGTGGGATAGTAGAACCAGGCTCGCCTCCCATAGCTGTGGAATCGGAGCCCGGGCCCGTTGTCGATGAAGGCCTGGTGGAAGCGGCGGATCGTGGTCAGGTCGGAATCGTTCAGCGGTACGTCGTGGGAGGCGACGTCGCGGGCGATCCCTGCATCGAGCTGTGCGACGACGGCCGAGTCGACCGGCGTGGAGTCCACCCAGGCGAGGAGCGCGTCCACATCCTCGTTCCGCCATGCCATGGGGTCCGCGGGGGGGCGTCGACCGAACAGAGCGGCCATGTACTCGACGCGGGTCGGTGATCGGTGGAAGAGCGACTTCAAGAACAGATGGTCGAGCAGGTTGTCACGGCGGATGTCGACGATGAACGCGATACGCGGCCTGAGCCGGGCGATGTACGAGAAGTTCTGGTCCGGACCCACCCCGATGTACGCCCCGCCCTGGAGGCCGAGCCGGTCCAGCGCATCCGTCACCTTCAGATACGCGCGCTCGTTGGAGACGAGATTGTCGGTGTCGAAGAAGCCTCCCGGCTCCGAGATCCTCGCGACGAGCGCACCGAACGAGGAATCGGACAGCGCCGGCAGCGGAGCCGCACGCGCCGATGACGCCCGGGAAGCCGGCGAGCCACACGACCAGAAAGCTCCGGACCCCACCACCACGGAGATCGCGAGAGCGGCGGAGGAGCGCCGGACCCTGAGGGGGAAACGCACTCCGAAAGCCCCGTCAGCGGTTGTTGTCGAAGCGGTGTCGGCGCGTGATGTCGTCCGCCGTGCCCTTCTTCCCATCGGGTCCCATCGATCCCACGGTGAAGCCGTCCCGCTGCGTTTCGATGTAGTAGAAATGGCCCCACGGATCTTCGGGATCGCTGCTGTAATCGCGATGCAGCCAGCCGGCCCAAGCGTTCTTTTGGGACGGAAGTGGCTCGCCCCGGCCCACCTTGACTACGAGCTGATCCACCATCGCATCGAGACGCTTCGGTACGATCTTGGCCTTGTACTTGTTGATGATCGGAGCGGCTTCCTCCCCCAGCATGGCCCTCGTCTTCGGAATCGATACGGCGACCGCGAACGCGATCAGCAGAAAGAGCAGGAGTTTTCCGAACATGATGGACCGCCTCGGCTCACGAGGGGGATAGGGTGAATGCTCAAAGCTGCGCGCGCCGACGTCTCCTGGCCAGGGAAACGTGAAACGGG
>CAZVYM010000034.1:0-11789 GCA_964630935.1 uncultured Gemmatimonadaceae bacterium
GTATTCCTCGTGTTCCTTGCCGGAGGCGCCGTTGCCGAAGCCAACGATCAGCAGGAAGACTATACCGGCGGCGAACCATACCAGGGCCCAGGTCAGGCCGATCCCGATCGCACCGCGAATGCGTCGCAGCCACTTCCCCATTCTCTATCTCCCCCGGAAAACACGGAAACTTTGTACCGCAAAGTGTATTGCCAACGGCCGGTCGCCAAGGGCATAGCCGACACGCACTCTCGGCGCTACGCGTCACATGCGCTCACAGCGCTACTCCCGAGGCTCGGGCCCGATCGTCCCGGCGAGACGACCTGTCCCCTCGCGCGGATAGCGTGTATAGTCCCGCCGCATGACGGGTCGATCGGAAGGCGGCGCAGGAGTCGCACGGCTTGCAGACTCGGATGTCCCCGACGTCGTCGACGTCTTCTCGGAGGCGTTCCGGGACTATCCGGTCATGCGGTTCATCCTCGGAGGAGACGCATCCCCCGCGCGACTCCGCCCCTTGATCCAATTCTTCGTGTCGGCGAGGTCCCTGCGCGGCGAACCGCTGCTCGGCGTCGTCGAGAACGACAGGCTCGTTGCCGCGGCGACGGTCTCGTTCCCCTCGAATGTGGCGAGTCCGCATGCGCTGGCCATCGCTCGCGAGGCCGTGTGGGAGCGGCTCGGAGCCGGGCCCAGGGATCGATACGAAACGTGCGGAAGGGTGTGGAAGACCTTCGTCGCACCGGAGCCGCACATCCACCTGAACATGATCGGCGTGCGACCCTCGTCGCAGGGCCGCGGCTATGCTCGGCTCCTGCTTGACCACGTGCACGGCATGTCCCGGGACAGCCCGGGCTCGGAAGGCGTGACCCTGACCACCGAGGACCCGAAGAACGTGGCGTTCTACGAGCGAGCGGGCTACGAGATCACGGGCCATGCGCGAGTGACGCCGGAGCTGGAGACGTGGGGCTTCTTTCGGAGAACGGTGAGGGGGTAGGGGTCCTCGCTCCCTGGGTCGTGCCCCGATACCCGAAGCCCGACCTTGATGAGCCGATCGTCGGCGCCGCCTGGGCCTCGCCGACGCCATGGCGTGTCGGACCGACGGCGAGGATCGGGGGTCGCCACAGGCTCCGACGAGCGGGTATTCGGGTATGACCCGGAACAGGCCGTGCCGAAGCCGACCAGGATGAGCGAGGCAGGCCCGGCCGGCCGCCCTTTCCTCGAGAACCCACATGAGCCTGCAAGACGCCCTCGCCCTCGCCGCCGTGCTGCTCCTGTTGGGTGGCGGCCTCCTGATCGGGCAACGTGTGGTCCGCTCGATCCGGTGGAGCAATCCGGTGCGGCTGCTCCCCGACCCGGTTCCGGAGACGTGGGCGGGAATCGTCCGCGAGCTCTTCCCTCTGGCCCGAGGTCTTCGCCCGGACGACTTCGATCGACTGCTGAAGCTCGCACAGGTGTTCCTGAAGGAGAAACGGATCGAGGGCGCCGGGGGACTCGTGATCACGGAGGAGATGCGGGTCGCGATCGCGGCCCAGGCCTGCTTTCTGCTCCTCTGGCTGGAGGTCGGGCTGTACCCGGGGCTCGAGACGGTGCTCGTCTATCCGAGCACGGTCGTTCCCAGAGAGGCGGGGCTGGTCCCGCACAGGGGAGCCTTCGGTGTCCAGCGACCGAACCTGCCGGTCGTGGGGCAGTCGTGGAGGCAGGGCATCGTCATCCTCTCATGGGACAGCGTCGAAGATGGCGCGGCCGACCCGACGGACGGACGCAACGTGGTGCTGCACGAGTTCGCCCACCAGCTCGACCAGGAGTCCGGAGAGGCGGAGGGCACGCCCGCGGGACTGCGCGCTTCCAGGCTGAAGCCCTGGGCTCAGATGATCGAGCGAGATCTGGGGAGGCTGGAGGCCGCGGTGCGCGAGGGCGCCGAAACGGTTCTCGATCCCTACGGTGCGACGAACAAGGCCGAGTTCTTCGCGGTGGCCACGGAGACGTTCTTCGAGAAGCCTCGACAGCTCCGGGCGTCCGACCCCGATTTGTACGCGTTCCTCTCCGACTTCTACGGCGTCGATCCGGCGGTCGGCCTCGTGCCGGTGAAACGCGAGGCGTAGCGGCGCCCGACATGCTCGCCGCGTTCGTTCGTACTCCAAGGTGCCGCGGCATGGTGGCGCGTCGGCTTCGGGAGAGCGGGTTCGACTCCCGCCTCGAAAGGGGTCCCGACGGTCACGTCGAGGTTCGAGGCCTCGCCCGGCAATCTTCCGGACCAACAGGGAGGTGGAGGTGGGGATGTCGGCGTCCTGGCGGATCCCTTGTCTCGTGGCCGCGATGGCCTGCATGGCGCCGAGCGGCGCTCCGGCCCAGGAGACGTTCCCACCGGTGGCGCTTCCGCGCACGGAGGTGCGCGCCCTCCCGTCGCGGGAAGTCGACGCGCAGTACAAGCTCTACGTAAGCCTCCCCCGGGACTACGAGACGGCGGATCGGGACTACCCCGTCGTTCTTCTTCTCGACGCCGACTACTCGTTCGCGATCGCCCGCAATGTCGTGGAGCACCTGAGCGACCGCGGTGACCTGCCCGAGGCGATCCTGGTGGGGATCGCCTACGGCGGCCCCGAAGCCTACCGGATGAACCGTACGCGTGACTACACGCCCACGCACGTTCCGAGCGGAGGGTACGGGCCGAGCTACCAGGCAGTGTCCGGAGGCGGGCCGAAGTTCCGCGCTTTCATCGCTCACGAGCTGATTCCCTTCCTCGAGCGCGAGTACCGAGTGTCGTCGCGGCGAATTCTGGTGGGCCACTCCTACGGCGGCTTGTTCGCGACGTGGGTGGCGCTGACGGAGCCTGACCTGTTCAGCGGCTACGTCATCGTGAGCCCATCCCTGTGGTACGACGACGGACTCGTCTTTCGCGTGGAGGAGGCGGCGGCCGGGAGTCGTTCGAATTGGCCGGCGCGTGCGTACCTGACCGTCGGAGACCGCGAGATCAACCGGCAGCACGACATGGTCGCGGACCTGCGTCGACTGGCATCGACGCTGGAGAACCGACACTATTCCGACCTGCATCTCCGATGGAAGGTGGCGGAGGGCGAGACGCACAATTCGGTTTTTCCCGGAGGCTTGAGCGACGGCCTCCGTTTCGTGTTGGAAGGTCGCGACTAGTCGGTCCGCGCTCGAGCGGACGGGACGCCCATCCATTCCTTCGCAGGAGGAACCATGCCCGAAGACACCGCCATCTCCGAGCGCCGCACGCCCTGGCACCTCTGGACGATCGGGATCCTGGGCTTTCTCTGGAGCTCGATCGGCGCGGTCGACTACCTCATGACGCAGACCCGGAACGAGGCGTACATGAGTCAGTTCACCCCGGAGCAGCTGGAGTACTTCTACGGCTTCCCGGCGTGGGTGGTGGCGTTCTGGGCCCTGGCCGTCTGGGGAGGTGTGCTCGGAACGATCCTCCTGTTGCTCAAGAAGCGCCTCGCCGTGCCGGTCCTGTTGGTGTCTTTCGTATCCATGATCGTCACGTCCATCCACAATTTCGTGCTGGCCGACGGCCTCGACGTCACGGGAGGAGCGGGCCTGGCCTTCTCCGGTGTGATCTTCGTCGTCGCGCTCGGCCTGTGGCTCTACGCCCGGAAGATGGCCAGGAGGGAGATCCTGGTCTGAGCCGGCGGGGGGTGTCACACGGCGACCGTCTCCCACACACGAATGAGGTGCCCGCCATGACGTACGATCGCCCCGACGGCGACGGCGACGGCGACGGCGACGGCAACGGCAACGGCGAGGGCGACGGCGAGGACGAGCTGAGGCTGATCCAGGTCGACGCCCGTTTGCCTGGCGCCGCCGGATGAGGCGTGTTGCCGGGAAGACCGCTCTGTTGGTGGTCGATGTCCAGGCGGCGGCCGTGGCTCGGGGGCCCTATCGAGGCGACGAGGTGCTGCGGAACATCGCTTCCCTCGTCTCGGCCTGCCGGGCCGCCGGGGTCGAGGTGATCTACGTGCAGCACGACGGCGAGCCGGGTGAGGAGGAAGAGCCGGGCACACCCGGTTGGGAGATCCACCACCCCATCGCTCCGGAGCCCGGCGAGAAGGTCGTGCGGAAGCGGTTCAACAGCGCTTTTCGTCAGACGGACCTTCGTCCCTATCTCGACCAGCGGGGGATCGGCCGTCTGATCGTGGTCGGGATTCAGACCGAATACTGCATCGACACGACGTGCCGGGTGGCATTCGAGCATGGGTATGCGCTCGTCATGCCGGAGCTGACGAACACGACCTTCGACAACGGCGAGCTCACCGCGCAGCAGATCTACGAGTACCACAACCAGCGGATCTTCAAGGATCGATTCGCCGCGACCTGGACGATGGCGGAGACGCTCGAGGCCATCGGATGACGGGGAGTCCGGGGCGGCTCGGTCGCGTGGTCGTCGCACTCGTCGCGCTGGCCTCGGCGTGCACGTACGGTCCTCCGGAGACGCGCAGCGTCATCGGTCAGGTCGTCCGTGTCGGCGACTCGCATCAGGCGCTCGTCGTGATCTCGTACGAGAGGGCCCGACCGCCGAGGGGACCGAGCACCTTTCCGGACGGTGGCAAGACGAAGGTGCTCGAGCGCCGAGGGCGTCTCTATCTCGTCGACGCATCGCGGCGGACCGTGTCCCTTCTGATGGACCGGGCTGCTCCCGACAGTCTCTGGCAGTCGTTTCGCTTGTCCGTGCGTGGGCTCGACGGAGACAGCGCCGCGTATGTGCAGATGACCGGATGCCCTCGAGGTGGTGAGTGCCACCCGGACCTTTCGCGCTCGGCGACCTTCAGAGTGACGCGACGAGGCGACGTCGACAGCGTGCGGGACGTGCCCGCCGGAGCCGGCCTGCCGGGCGTCATGCTCGCCCGACGTCCAGGCGAAGGGAGCTACGTGCGCTTCGGCACGGACGGCGCGTTCGTGACCGCCCGACTCGGCGAGCGCGCTCCGTGGACGCACGTGTTCGTGGTCGACGACGACGGGACACTGTCTCCGGTCGGGTCGTGAGGACCTGAAACGCCTTCCTGGCGGTCGGGGCCCGGGGGCGGCATCATGGAGCCCCTTGCCCTCCAACTCCTCGCAATCCATGAGTGAGCAGATACCGTTCGAGTCCTGGACCGCCGAGACGCTCCGAGAGAGGATCAACAGCTATCCGCCTTACGCGGGGGCTCAGATCCGGGTGACTTCGGTCGCGGACGACGCGAGCGAGATTCACGTCGAGATGCCGCTGAACGAGCGCAACGTGAACCTCGTCGGCACGCACTTCGGCGGGAGCCTCTACGCCATGGTGGATCCGCACCTCATGATCCTCCTGACGCTCCGCCTGGGGCCCGAGTATGTGGTCTGGGACCAGTCGGCGGTCATCGAGTTCCTGCGGCCCGGAAGAGGCACGGTGCACGCCACGATCCGTGTGACGGAATCCGAGATCGAAGCCATTCGGTCGGCGACCGCCGATGGCGGAAAGCACCTCCCCGAATGGAGGCTCGAGATCCAGGACGAGCAAGGGGATGTCGTGGCGACCGTCCTCAAGACCCTGTATGTGCGGAGGCGCTCGGGCTGACACGGCCCCGGCGAGCGGCGGCGCCTCGACGAGAATCACGGCTGGCGGGGCAGGCTCGCGCCTCCCAGCACCATGGATGATCCGGCATGTCGGACCAACCCGTATACCTCGAGCCCACCCAGGAGGCGGGCCGAGACCTCTTCCTGCGCGGGATCCAGGGAGAGGTCGTGATGCTCAACCTCCTCCGCCTTCGAGAGGTCGCCGACTACTCCGCCACGCCCGATCTGGCTCCTGACGAGCCCATCTCGGGCAGACAAGCCTATCAGCTCTACATGGACCATACCCTACCCTTCCTGCTCGAGTCCGGCGGGAAGCTCGACCTCGTAGCGGAGGGCGGTCGGTTCCTCATCGGTCCTGCGGAGGAGCGATGGGATGTCGCCCTTCTCGTCCGACATCACAGCATCGAGACCTTCATGGCGTTCGCCCAGAACGAGGCCTACCTCTCGGGGATGGGACACCGGCTCGCGGCCATCGAGGATTCCAGGCTTCTGCCGCTCGTCCCGGCCGGGGTTCGCCCCGACGAAGGCGCTCGGCCGTAGCCACGGCGTTCTGCCCTTCCGACGAACCGGCCCCATGTCGAGGCACGCTCTCATGCGACTGCGTACCGTGCGGAGCACGGGGCCGGGCTCGGCGCCCGGAATCCTCTGTCTGGCGGGGTTCGGGGACGACCGCTCGATGTTCGAGCCCCTGAACGGCACGGAGCTCGCACGGCGATGGCGCCTGGTGACCCTGGACCTGCCCGGCTTCGGGGACGAGCCGCCCTTCTCCGATCGCCCGGGCACGTTGTCGAACCTCGGCGAGGTCGTGCGGCAGGTGGCGGAGTCCGCGGGCGCGAGGATCGTCCTCGCCCACTCGGTCGCATCCATCATCGCGACCGTGGCCTGCAGCGTTCGCGACCAGGGTTGGACGATCTTGTCGCTCGAAGGCAACCTGACGGAGGCGGACGCGTACTTCTCCGGGCAGGCGGAGGACTACGAGTCGCCCGAGGGGTTCCACGCGGGGTTCCTGGAGCGCCTGGGAGAAGTGGCGCGTGGGGATGCGGTCCTCGCTCGATACCGGGACCGCGTGGCACGGGCCGATGCGCGAGCGCTCTGGGTGCTGGGCAGGGAGGCGGCTGCATACTCGAGACGGACCGTGCCCGGAGTGGCGCTCATGGGGGTCGCGGAAGCGATCTACCTCTACAACCCGGACAACTGCCCGAAGGCGAGCCTGGAGTGGCTCGCGAAGAGCGGAATGCGCAAGATCGAGCTGGGCGGTGCGTCACACTGGGCACCGGTCGATGCGCCCGAGCTGGTGGGGGAGGCGATCCTGCAGGCGCTACGATAGCCTTCGACGAGAGGAGTCGGGTGAATGGTCGTTGAGAGCCTCACGGCATGATCATCGTGCTCAATGGGCCGCTCGGTATCGGCAAGTCGACGCTCGCAGAAGCTCTTTCGGAGAGCATGGACCGGGCCGTCATGCTCGACGGGGATCATCTCGTGGCCGCCAACCCACCGCCTCCGGACGAGCTCGAGTACCTGCACTCGACGATCGCGCTCCTCGTGGAGCATCATCGGCGATTCGGGTACCGCCACTTCATCATCGATCACCTCTGGACGACGGGCCGCGAGCTCGACGATCTCCGCCGCCGGCTCGTCGAGGTCGATCCCGATGCCACGGTCCACTGCTTTCGCCTGACCCTCCCGGTCGACGAGTGCCTCCGTCGTATTCAACGCCGTGCCGGTGCGCAGGCCATGAGCGATCTCGCGCTCGAGGTTCGTACCTTCTCGGAGGAAAGCGCGAAGCTGGAAGGGAGCGGCCCGGACCTGGGCGAGCCGTTCGACGTGTCGGGTCCGCCGCGGGAGTTGGTGGCGGCGATGTTGCAGCGTGTCGGTTACCGTTGAAACCCTCCCCCCCTGGATCGAGGATGACCCATGACCGAGGAACTGCGATCGCGGCTCGCGAGCGGCAGAACTGTCACCGCGCACATGACACGCGTCTTCCTCTGTGCCGGGCTCGTCGGATGTGGAAGTCCGAACGTGGCGGACGAATCCGAGGTCTATCTGGCCGTGGTGGGGGATCTGGCGAGCCGGCGCCCCGGCAAGAGCGTCTGCGTTTCGAAGGTCTGGTTCGGCATTCCGGATTCAGCCCTCCCCGCATCACTCGTCTCGAAGGTCGAGGCCTCCGGGTACCCCACGCTCGGCCCGGGCGCCTGGCCGGACACCGGCTCGGTTCTCGTTGCGCTGTCGACGTTGGAGGAGGATTCGATCGGCGTCCGCGCACGAGGCACCCTGATCGAGAGCCACGCGAGCGAGAATCCGACTCGAGTCCCCCTGACGTTTCAGACGTTCGATTACCGGCCGAGTTGTCGCGGTGACGCTTGCGCCGTGACCGGCGGTGTCCTGAGCTTGCGGAGCGACGGGCTTGCGGAGCTCGAAAACACCAGGTCGTGCGGCGCTGCAGCCCGCCCGCGATGAGGCCGGGCAATGTCGAGGCGCCGGACCGCGACACCGCGGTGCTCAGCGGAGGAGCTACGGTCCGGGCAGCGGAGCGCCCGCGGCAGAGTGGATGAGCATGAATCCCGAAGACGCTGAAGAGGAGCACACCTGGAGCGCCCGTAACGTGCGGCCGGTCGTGGCCCTCTACGTCGGGGGCGTCTTCGTCGGGTTCATGGCCCTGGCTCAGCTCGTCTTCCACTCCACGGACGCGGTCAAGGCCTTGCTCGTCACGGCGGTCGGGGCGGTCGGGGCGCTGGTCCCGAGCCTCCTGACCAGGCTGGAGTACCGGATCACGGACGCCGGCCTGGCCAGGAGACGGAGTTCGGAGAAGGGCGCTCGAGGGCTGAAGGTCCTCTTTGCCTGGGAAGAGCTGAGCCACCTCGTTCCGACACGCACGGGGTTCAAGTACTTCAAGAAGATGGACGAGCCGAATTCGCTCCTTCGATTCTTCAAGCTCCACTTCTCGGGGGACCTTTCGGGCGAGTTCCATGTGGAGACGGAGGACTTGCCGAGGGTCCGAGCACTCATCGACGCGAGGGCCGTTCCGGTCCTCGGATCCGGCCGGTCTGCGCGACTGAAGGGCAGGCGCGGAACGCGGGGCACGACCTGAAGGAAGGGCAGCCGCTGAAGAAAGCGCCGAGAGGATCCCTCCTGACCGGTGCGAGACCCATGACGCTCGAGCTGGACCACGTTTTCGTCGCCGCCTCCTTCGAGGCTCCGGAGATGCGGCTCATGCGGGAAGCCGGCTTCCTCGCCGGACCGGTCCACGACCACCCGGGGCAGGGGACGGCCAGCCGGGGCGTCTTCTTCGAGAACGCATACCTCGAGCTCATCTGGCTCACGGATCCGGCGGTTGCCGACGGGCCGCGCATCCGAAGAACCCGGCTCGCTCGAAGGGCCGATCCCCGCGACGAGGCATCTCCCTTCGGCTTCGGTCTCCGCTCCGCACGCGATCCCGTGCCCCGTCCACCCTTCGAGACCTGGGCGTACGGGCCACCCTACTTGCCGGAGGGCGTTTCCTTCGCGATGGCCGAGAACTCCGAAAGGCTGGACGAGCCCCTCATCTTCATCCTTCCGTGGAGTCGAACGCCGTCATGGGAGGTGCCTCCTCACCCGAACGGAGCACGACACCTGAGCCGAGTCGCTCTCGGTTCATACGGATCGAGCCACTCTCCCGTGATGTCGGCCTTCCTGGGCCTGGGTCTCGTCGCTCAGGTGGACGCGGCGGCGCCCCTCCTCGAGGTCCACCTGGACGACGGCCGTCAGGCACAGGAGCTCGATCTCCGACCGAGCCTGCCCCTCGTCGTTCGCTGGTGAGGAACGGACTCTCGAGGGCTCGATGGCGGAGGCGGGGTGGCGGCGGTACGGCGCGGCCGATCACCGAGTCTCGTCACGAACCGGGCCCGGCCGCGGTGACCGTGACCGTGACACTGTCACGCGAGCCCTCGCCGGCTGCCGTGACGATCGCCTTTCCCGCCTGGAGTCCCTCGACCAGCGCCGACGTCGCCCCGGCCTTCTCGACACGCGCAACGTCGGAATCGGACGAAGACCACGTCACGGCCGGCACGTAGCCGGGCGGCAGCATGGGCAGGAGCGCCAAGCGGACGGTGTCGCCGACGCTCACGGTCGTCGAGTCGAACGCGAGCTGGACCACCGGAATCCGGCCCAGATCCATGGAGCTGCCGCTGTTGCCGCAGGCGGAGGCCACCAGCGAGCAAGAAGCTGTGACGAGCACGAGAATGCGTAAGCGACTGGAAGTCATCGTCGCCCCCTCGCTCGAGGCGCGTGCGACTTCGCCGACTCTCGCGGACCCGGATCCTTCCGGCCGACCGTCCGGAGATTCGACGACGGGACCCTGACGTCCCCTGGTTTGACCATCAAGGAAACGATCGGGTTCCCGCCGTCGTGACACCGGCCCGGCCGGCGCTCGGTACCGGGGTGGCCTCAGAAGCGGATCGAGGCGACCACACCGGGTCGGCCACCATTCAGGATTGCGGGCCGCGCCTGGACACCCCGGCCCGTCAGTCTCCCCCAGTGTTTGCGGAGGATGATGACACCGAGTCCGGCGCCCGCGGCTGTCATGATGGCGAACGTCCGCTCGTCGCTGCCCAGAAACGTGCCGGAGCCGTCCGAATTGACGATCAGGCCGCTGGCGATCGCTCCGAGCGTCGCGCCACCGAGAACGGTACCCACGCTCAGCGCGGCGAGATGCCCACCACCCAGGGGCTTACCGCTGTCGATCTT
This sequence comes from uncultured Gemmatimonadaceae bacterium, assembly GCA_964630935.1. Classification (GTDB taxonomy): domain Bacteria; phylum Gemmatimonadota; class Gemmatimonadetes; order Longimicrobiales; family Gaopeijiaceae; genus SZUA-318. The sequence goes on from CAZVYM010000034.1 coordinate 10,255, forward strand.
CCGTTGTGCGGACGAGTTGATGGCGGCGCCCGTGATCGCTCCGCCGATGACGCCGGCGAGCATGGCGGCCACCATGGCGTCGGGGATGCATAGGAAGCCCTCGCACGTGGCATTGGCCGTCGCGGCGACTCCGATGGCTCCACCGGCCGTGGCGTAGCCGAGCCCGCTCAGAAAGCCCAGGCTCTGGGATCGTGCGGGTGCGGGTGTGAGGATCGCGAAGGCGGCAGCGATGACGAGTGCGTTGCGTGTGGCGGATCGCATGGTCGGCCTCCCGGGCAGCAGGTTGATCGTGACTCCTCAACCTGCCGCGAAGGCGGCCGAAATCGGGTACGTACGGGTGCGTAGGGTGGCGGCTCGGGGGTACGTAGTATCTACGACCCCCGTCCGGGGGGCGGGATCTCGAGGGTCGCGCTCGCCTTTCGCGGGATGCATTGTAGGCACGCTCGAATCCCGCAGTCGGACTCGCGAGAGAGGACAGGTGGGCCAGATGTCGGACTCATTCAGAATCGCGGCGGTGCAGGCGTCTTCGGTGTTTCTCGACCTCGACGCGACCCTCGAAAAGGCCTGCCGGCTGATCGCGGAAGCGGCCGAGGGCGGTGCGAGCCTGGCGGTGTTTCCCGAAGCCTTCATCCCCGGCTATCCGGTCTGGGTCTGGTTCGTCCCACCGGGGCACACCCGTCCGCTTCGGGCGCTCTATGCGGAGCTGCACCGGAACTCGATCTCGATCCCCGGCCCCGAAGTCGGCCGCCTCGGAGAGGCTGCCGCGGATTGCGGGATCACCGTGGCGATCGGCGTCAACGAGAAGAACTCCGAGGCCAGCGACTCCTCGCTCTACAACACCATCCTCTACGTGGGTGCCGACGGCAAAACGCTCGGCAGACATCGCAAGCTGATCCCCACGGCGGGGGAGCGGCTGGTCTGGGCGCAGGGGCCCGAAGGCGATCTGGAGGTGTTCGATCTTCCCTTCGGCCGATTGGGCGGGCTGGTGTGCTGGGAGAACTACATGCCGCTCGCTCGATACGCGTTGTTCGCGCGGGGCGAGCAGATCCATGTGGCGCCGACCTGGGATCGTGGAGAGCCGTGGATCTCGACGATGCGTCACATCGGCAAGGAGGGGCGCTGCTTCGTCGTCGGGTCGTGTCAGGCATTCCACAAGGACGACGTCCCCGACTCCCTGGGGCTCAAGGAGGAGTATCTCGCGGATGTGGACGGCTGGATCAATCCGGGATTGAGCCTGATCGTCGATCCGGATGGGAAGATCGTGGCCGGGCCGCTCGAGGCCACAGAAGGCATCCTCTACGCGGACGTCGAGCCGCATGAGCTGGTCGGGCCGAAGTGGCAGCTGGATGTTGCCGGGCACTACGCACGGCCGGACATCTTCGAGCTCAGGATGCATCGCCGCCCACGGCCCATGCTGGAAGTGATCGACGCCCCGGAGGATCCCGAAAGGTGATCGCCGGTCAGGCTCCCAGGTACATCTGAACGAAGAGCGTCGTGTCCATATAGGCGTGGGCGAGGACCAGCACCCAGAGGCG
>CAZVYM010000034.1:11889-26204 GCA_964630935.1 uncultured Gemmatimonadaceae bacterium
GGCGGGGCTGGGCGCCGGCCGCGCCTTCCGGCGACCTAGAACCAGCCGCGAGCCGATGGGTATGAGCTTCTCAGCGGGTAGAGGCCATGGTCCACCCTGTCCAGAGGGGGGATACCACTCGTGGCTTCTCGAACCGCAGTGCTTCTCATTCTCGTGGGTGTGGTGCTTCTCGTCGGCGGGACGGTCTTCGCCGTCATCTTGTACAACTACACACTCTTCTCGCTCCCCGTGACCTCCGCACGGGATGTGGCCGCGAGCGCCATCCTGGCCGTGATCGGAGCGGTCTGCGTGGTCGTGGGTTTGCGGGCTCTCGTCCAGGCGTGCCAGGAGAGGGGCGAGGTCCAGCGGCGTACGGCTCCGTGAGCGCTCTCCGGGCTGGCGCTCCAACGGCGAGGAGAGTGGGCCTTTGACTACCCGACCATGGGCGCTGGGTGGCCTCGTGTTGGCGGCGAGCCTCGTTCCCGCTCCCTCCTTCGCCCAGAGCACGGCCGACACCGTGTCCGTGTTCGAGGCGGTCCTGGCCGCTCGAATTGGCGTGGGGCTCACCGGACCGGCCGGACCCGTAGCTTCCATCTGCGGGGTGACCACCTCCGTCCCGCTCTTTGCCGTGCGGGGCGGCGAGCGAAGTCCCTTCCTCACCGACACCCTCCCGGAGCTCACTCCGAGGCTGAAGGGGATCGTCGCGCGTATCCTGCGCCAGCGGCATGGACTGTCGATAGCCGAGAACTGCGAGAAGTTCATCGACGAATCCGGGCGCCAGGGAGCGTACCTGGATCTATCGGCACCCCGCTTCTACGGCGAGAGCACGGTCGTGGTGTATTCGGCGATCAGACTCGGGAACCTGTGGGGCTCGGGAGGCCGATGCCGCTGGGAGCGGAGCGGCTCGAGAGGCGAGTGGTCGCGAGGCGGCGACTGTCTCACGTGGGACTCGGACTGAGGGGACGGGGACCCATGGTGAAACGCGCCGCGCGCATCTCCCCCACCGTCTCGTGGTTGCTCGACGGAGATCCGGCCATTCGCTGGCAGGCGCTGCGGGACCTCGTGGGCGCATCCCGGCGAACGGTGGAATGGGAGCGGAGCAGAATCGCGACGCATGGGTGGGGAGCGCGGCTGCTCGCGAAGCAGGATCCGCGGGGAACGTGGGCGGGCGGAAAGTCGTCGGACGGAGGGCTCTATTCGCCGAAGTGGATCTCGACGACCTACACCATGCTGCTGCTTCGCGACTTCGGCCTCGCGCCGGACAGCCAGGCCGCGAGAAAGGCATGCGAGCTCCTCCTCGATCGGGGCCTTCGACGGGACGGGGGCATCGGGTACGGCTCGTGGAGCCAGAGTGAGACCTGCGTCACCGGGATGGTGCTGTCGATTCTGTCGCACTTCGAGGTTTCGGACGAGCGGCTCGATCTCATCGCGAGGCACCTGCTGGACCAACAGATGCCGGATGGAGGGTGGAACTGCCAGCGCCCGCGTGGCGCCACGCACGCCTCGGTCCACACGACGATGAGTGTTCTCGAGGGCATGCGGCTCTACGAGCTCCATCGGGGAGGTGGAAATGGGGACATCCGGGACGCCCAGGCGCGGGGCCGTGAGTTCCTCTTGAGGCACAGGTTGTTTCGCTCGCACAAGACGGGCAAGGTCATCAAGTCGGCGTTCACCCGGTTCTCGTATCCGCCGAGGTGGCACTACGACATCCTGCGGGCTCTCGACCACTTCCAGGCAGCCGGTGCCGAGCGCGACGAGCGGTTGGGCGAGGCCATCGACATCGTCAGGACCAAGCGCCGACGAGACGGCAAGTGGGTCCTGGAGAATCGATACCGCGGTAAGAGCTACTTCAAGCTGGAGCGGCTCGGTGCGGCGAGTCGGTGGAACACGCTTCGTTGCCTTCGCGTGCTCAAGTGGTGGGAGTCGGGCGGAGCCTGAGCACGGCATCCGGCCGCCGCCGGCGAGGGCGTCGCGGGGGAACACGGCCGTTGCGGACAGGCTATCAGTCGAGGTACTTCAGGGAGCGAGCAGGCCGTGCCGCAACGCGATTTCATACTCCGCATGATCGAGCAGCTCGGGGCGATGCTCGTGGCGCTCCGCAAGATGATCCTCGGCGGCGGTGATCCCCGGCAGATCGAAGACGCCCTCGCGTCGGCCGCTCAGGAGACGGGTCTGGAGCTGGCCATTCTGCGGGGCCTCACCCTGGACTCCCTGCTCTCCCTGGTGTCCCCGAGCGGAGAGGTCGAGCCCACGAGGTGTTGGATCATGGCCGAGGTCCTGGGCCTGGACGGTCTGCAGGCGGCGCGAGAAGGCCGCGCGACCGATGCGCGCTCGAGCCTGCTCAAGGCGCGGGCGCTCTTCGACCTCATGCGACCCCGGGGCGTGCTCGTCGGGTTCCCGGAGGCCGACGAACGGATCGCGGGAATCGATCAGGAGTTGGAGGCGCTCTCCGCAAATGGCCAGAACCCGGGCGAGCCGTCCGGGGACTCGGCCTGAGCCGGCGCCGAAGACCTGCACGCCGACCGGTAGGCGGGCCGCGGACGACCGGATGGAGGGTATGGCCCAGGTACCACGAACGCCCAGAACGGACCTCCGCGGGCTACCTTGCAGCATACCCTCCACGCGGGTAGTGTGGGACACTGGACCTCGACGGCGGAACTCCACACATGGAACAAGCCTGGACAGTCTCATGAACCGTCGCGTCGTCCTCGCCTCTCTCCTCCTTCTCCTACCATCCGTCGCGTCGGCTCAGACAGCGCGGGATTCGTGCTCGTGGGAGGACTGCGCCCTCCGTGTGAGAGCGAGGGGCTGGTTCTCGCCTGCCAAGGTGGTCAGGGGCATCGACGGGGTGACCGTGGCCAGGTTCGATCGCGCGGATACTCTGCGTACCCTGTTCGGGGTGAGCGACTCGGCTCGTGCGCACTACGACCTGTTCGCCGCCTCCGATCGGAGAGCGGATGCGCTGTCGGGCATCGGGGGGGCTCTTCTGCTCGCGAGCGTCATCGTGGGGGTGACCGACGATGACCCGGATTCTCCCTGGGCCTTCGGCCTGTCCTTCGCTGGGCTGGGGCTGAGCCTGCTGGCCGTGAGACCTCGCTCGCGGTCGTCCACGGAGCTGGAAACCGCCATCTGGTGGTACAACCGGAGCCTTCGATCGCCCTCGAGTCGGGAGTGAGCCCACGAACCGCCGCCGGAGAATCAACCAACCGGCCAGATACCCGATCGGCATCGGGAGCCCAGGGGTCCGCGCGATCGGCGGACGTGGAACGGGCGATTCCCGATGGGTCGAATATCGCGAAATCGTGGGTCTTCGCGCACCTTGTGCTCTGGGTGGGATGACGTGATCAGACGCGCCCGGAGGACCTACGAGTGAAGGAGTCGGCGGCTTGAGACTGACCATCGAGAAAGACCCGGCGGCCGTCGAGCGATACGGCCACATCAAGCCTGCCCGCCGTCTGCTCGGCCGGCGATGTGCGGCGAGGTGTCCCGGCGTGCCCTCACGCACGTGCACGCTGGAGAAGAGGCATCGCGGGCCACACGTGGCGCACGGCCGGTTCAGGAAGGTCCTGGCCGTGTGGGACGAGGGCACGGAGATCCGGGGCCCGCGAGAGAGCGCGAAGAAGATGCTCGAAGCGAGGGCACGTCGAGACCTTCAGGCGGACAAGAGCCTCGGCGAGCGCCTGGCCGGGCTGCGGAGCGTCCTCACGCGCATCCCCGACTCGCTGGAAGAGATCGTGCTGATCGTCTTCTTTCTCGGCATGCTCGGGTTCGTGATCGAGTGGGTCGTATTGATCGTCACGGCACGCTGATCGTGATGGCGCGCTGAATCGAGCCCGCTCTCCGCGTCGATCTCCACACGATCTTCAGGGCTTCTGGAGGCGGAAGTTCACCGTGCCGGTCGCTCCTTCGAGCGTGATAAGGACCATCCAGGATTCCGTCGTGCCCCAAACGGTCTTCTTCTCGAGATGGGGCCTCGTGCGACCGACGGATTCACGCCTTGCCGCCCCGTGCGGCGTCCCGCGATAGTGGTGCATTCGAACCGCACATCTCCCGAGAAGACACACCGAGAAGGTCTACTACCCATGTCCCAGCTCGACCTACGATATGGCTGCAATCCCCACCAGGGCCGGGCGCGCGTCGTCCTGCCCGGATCCGATGCGCCGCTCCGCGTGCTCAACGGCGCCCCGAGCTATATCAACATCCTCGACGCGCTGACCGCGTGGCCCCTCGTGCGCGAGCTCGATCATGTGACGGGCAAGGCGGCGGCCGCGTCGTTCAAGCACCTGAGCCCCGCGGGAGCGGCCGTGGAAGGTCCGGTCTCCAAGGACTTCGCCCGGGCCCAGTTCCTCGAGCACGCACCGAGCTCCGCCGTGGCCCGCGCCTACGTCCGCGCGCGGGGCAGCGACCGCATGAGCTCGTTCGGAGACGCCGCGGCCGTGAGCCGCAACGTGGATGTGGAGCTTGCCGGGATCCTCAAGGGCGAGGTCTCCGATCTGATCATCGCCCCGTCGTACGACGACGACGCGCTCGAGCTGCTTCGGAGCAAAAAGCGGGGGAAGTACCTGATCCTGCAGATGGATCCGTCCTGGGAGCCCGACGATCCCATGGAGTCCCGCGACTTGTTCGGCCTGAAGATCGAGCAGGAGCGTAACGCCCGGCTCATCACGTCGGAGCTGTTCGGCTCGGCCGGGACGCTGCCGGACGGCGTGGTCGAGACGCTGGTGGTCGCGACGACGGCGCTCAAGTACACGCAATCGAACTCGGTCTGCGTGGCGTACCAGGGGCAGGTGATCGGCATGGGCGCCGGTCAGCAGTCACGCATCCACTGCACGCGCATCGCCTGTTCCAAGGCGGAGAAGTGGATGCTCCAGACGCACCCGAAGGTCCTCGCGCTCGAGTTCCCGGACGGGATGGGTCGTCCGGAGAAGACGAACGCCGTCGATCAGTACATCCTCTGGAACGAGCTTTCCGAGCCGGAGCGGCAGCAGCTCGTGAGCGCCCTCGGCTACGAGCCGACCCCGTTGACGGTGGACGAGCGGCGCGAGTGGTTCGCCCGCTTCGAGGATCTGTGCCTGAGCTCGGACGCCTTCATTCCCTTCCGCGACAACGTCGACCGCGCCGCCATGACCGGGGTGAGGTACGTCGCGCACACGGGCGGATCGGTTCGCGACGAAGACGTGCGGGAGGCGGCGCGCGGGCTCGGCGTCACGGTCATCGAGACGGGTGTGCGCTGCTTCCTCCACTAGGAAGGCTTGTGGCGCATAGTATGCGCACAACGTGATCCTTGATGTCGTGGCACCCCGTCCACATGGTGACACAGTTGCACACCTGCAGACAGGCCGACGGCCGGGGGGCGCCCATGAAGATCCGTGAGATTCTCCAGCGAAAGGGTCACGACGTCATCACCATCACCCCGGAACGCTCAGTGCGCGAGGCGGTCAAGGTCCTCGTGGAGCACAACATCGGCGGCCTGGTGGTGATGGAAGCCGGGGTGCCGACGGGGATCATCACCGAGCGCGACGTCCTCCGCCTGGCCGCCGACGATCCGCCCTCGCTCGAAGCGATCGAGGTCGGCGCGGTCATGTCCCGCGACTTGATCACGGCGGCCCCCGACGACGACCTGCACGAGCTGATGGGGGTGATGACCGAGCGCAGGGTACGCCATCTGCCCGTGATGGAAGGAGAGCGGTTGGCGGGGATCGTCTCGATCGGCGATCTGGTGAACGTCTGCCGCACGCTCGCCGAGGACGAGAACGTCCATCTGCGCCGCTACATCCACCACGGGGGCTGAGCGCACCTCCAGGCGGGAGGGGAGGGGGAAGCGATCAGCGCCCTCGAGGCGTCGGGCACGGCGTGTCCCCATGAAACGACGGGGCCGCTCCGCGTGTCGCGGAGCGGCCCCGGGATCTCGCCGAAGCGAGGAGCCCTCAGACGGGCACCACGTTCTCGGCCGCGGGGCCCTTCGGGCCCTCGACCATGTCGAACTCGACGGTAGCGCCTTCGGCCAGGGTCTTGAAACCCTGCATCTGGATCGCGCTGTGATGGACGAAGCAGTCCTTGCTGCCGTCCTCAGGCGTGATGAAGCCGAAGCCCTTCTGATCGTTGAACCACTTCACGGTTCCCTTGGCACGCATCGATGCGCTCCTTGGATGTGCGAGTCGGAGCCACGTCGACACGTACTCACCGACTGCTGTTCATGCGCGGTACCTCCGCGCGGCGTGACCACCGTGGTCACAAAAAAGGCGTCAGCCTCGACCTCGAGACCGCCGCCCTCGTCATCAGCTCGATGCCCCCTGATTTGGGGCTGGCGCGGTACGATCGCAGTTGTCGGCTATGCTGTCAACCGTTTTTCGGCCGTGTGAAAGCGGATCTCGGACTCGCTCGAGGGCCCGGCCTCCGCCTCGTGGGGTTCGTGACCCACGTGTCATGGGCGTGATCCATGGGTGCCCAGCGCGCTTCGGGCCTGTCCCGAAAGCACACATCGGTCGTCCTCTTCGAGGGACGATCGAACGCGTCGTCCGGCCTGTACGGGCGGGGATCCGCCAGGCATGTATCCTGCAATCAAGTCATCGGCCCTCCCAGGTGGCGCCAGCCATCGATCGTACCCGAAGGGAGGTAACCATGTCCGCTCGTCACGCTCTCGTCGCATTCGCCGTCTTGGCGGTCCAGCCACTCGCGCTGTCGGGGCAGTCCCGAAGCGTACTGCCCGACGTCGGCAGCCACGCGATCTCCTTCTCGTTGCCGAGCGGCGGCGGCGGCGCCTTCGGGATCCGCAAGATGCTGTCGGCCCGCACCAACGGTGGCATCGACCTGTCTTTGAGCGTCAACCATGCGAAGACCGGAACCGCCGGGGTCACCAACAGCGCTACGACGACAACCGTCTCGGTGCGGCCCGGTGCGAGGCTCTATCACGCGTCGGCCGGACCGGTGGCTCCGTTCCTGCATCTGTACGGGCTGGTGTCCTACCTGAACGGACCCAACGACATGTGGGCCCTCGGCGGTGGTGGCGGCGTCGGCGTCGGCGCGGAGTGGTTCCCCCTGGAGCACATGAGCATCTCGGGCTATACGGGGCTGGATGCGATGGTGCAGCACGAGCACGACGCGGGGGGCACCACGGCCGATCAGACGCTTCTTCGCGCGGCGACCTCCGTTCTCTCCCTCAACCTGTACTTCTGAGGAGCGGGTCGGCGTCACCGAAGCAAGCACCGGCCGTCGATGCCGAGGATGAGCGTCCGGGGAGAGGAGCCTCACGATACGTCGCTGCCCGCCCGACTCGCCCCATCACCTATTCCGCACGCAGTGCCGTCGCGGGGTCCGTTCCGCCCGCGCGCAGGGCCGGCACGAGCGCGGCGAGCAGCCCGGCGAGCATCAGGATGCCGGCTGCCAGGGCGAAGCTCTCGGGATCCGTGGGGGCGATGTCGTACAGAAAGCGCGCCAGCACGGAGGACGCGAGCCAGGCGACGAAGAGTCCGCCCGCCACGCCCGACAGGACCGGCATCATGCCGCTTCCGACGACCTCTCCGACGAGCCGGCCCGGACGGGCGCCGAGCGCCAGGCGTATCCCCAATTCGCCACGCCTGCGCTGGACACCGTAGGACACGACTCCGTAGACGCCGACCGTCCCCATCACCAGACCGAGGAGGCTGAACAGCCCGAGGAAGAATCGGAGGCGCAGGGGCTGGACCATGGCCTGATCCAGGACCTCGCGCATCGTAGCCACGCGGCCGATGGTCATTCTGGGATCCACCCGTGACACGAGGGCTCGGACGGGACGGGCGAGGCCGGCGGGATCCAGCGACGTCTTCACGACGAGGATCCCGTAGGCCGACCCGTGCATGGTCTGGGCCCACGGGTAGTACACCGCGAGGGGTCTCGTTCCCACCAGCTTGTCGACCGCCATGTCGCGCACGACGCCGACGACCTGGATCGGTTGGTCGCCGAAGCCGTTGCTCGTGATCGTACGGCCGATCGGATCGCGATTCCCCCAGAAGCGTCGGGCGAAGGACTGGTTGACCACGGCCACCCGGGTCCCGTCGGCTCGATCGGACGGGAGGATGCCGCGGCCCTGCACGATCGTGGCGCCCAGCGCCTCGAACGTTCCGGGCGTGACCGGGCGATAGAAGGCGTTGGGCCGGCGATCTCCCGAGAGGTCGGGTCGGTCGGCCACCGTGACGGTGGCTTGCCAGCCCCCGTCGCGGGCCGGCACCCGGTTGATGAGGCCGGCCGCCGTGACGCCCGGCAGCGCGCGGGCACGCGTCACCACCGAGTGCAGCATCTGGTCGCGCTCCGTGCTGTCCGTGCTCAGGGAGGGAGCGAGCAGATCCACGGTGAGGACCCCTTCTGGACGGAACCCGGGGTCCAGGGCGCGGAGCTGCTCCACCGAGCGTACCAGGAGCGTCGCCCCGGTCGTGAGCACCACGGCGAGCAGGACCTCGGCCGCGACCAGGGACGCCTGCATGCGACCGGGGTGGCCCGCGCCGCCGGAGGGTCGGCGCTCACGAAGGCCACCGGAGAGATCTCCCGCCAGAACGCTCCGCATCGGGGCGAGCGAGACGAAGCCACCCGTGACGAGGGAAAGCGCCAGCGCGCCCAGGAGGGCGGTCCAATGGAGCGACAACGTCTCCGCGAATCCCGCCTGCAGGGGCAGGCTCGCCACCAGCGCGTCGAACAGCGCGGCGGCGAGGGCCACCCCCAGGGCACCCGACACCAGCCCGAGGAGGACGGACTCCGTGAGCACCTGCCGGGCCAGACGCGACCGTCCGGCGCCGAGCGCGGTGCGCACCTCCATCTCGCCCGTGCGATCGGCGGTGCGTGTGAGGATGAGCGCCGCCACGTTGGCCGATGCCATGAGCAGCACGAGCCCTACGGCCCCGAGCAGTAGAAGGAGAACGGGTCGTACGTCGCCGAGCACGTACTGGCGCAGGGGGGTCACGTGGGGATTCTTGGTCTTGTCCCACGCGTCCGGGTAGCTCCACCGCTCGCCCATCGCCTTCGCCAGCGCGCGGACATCGTCGTGGACGCCTGCATCCGATGCGCCGGGGCGCATCCGGCCCACGAGGACGAGCCAACCGTTTCCCTGGTAGCTCTGCGTGCTGGGATCCAGATCCAGAGGGACCCAGGCCTTGGCCTCCGGGGTCGGGAAGTAGAAGCCTCGCGGCATGATGCCGATGATGGTCGTGGGGCGCCCGTCGATGTCGACGGAGCGACCGACGATGTCGCGATCCCCCCCGAACGCCTGCTGCCATTCGCCGTAGCCGAGGACGATCACCGGCTCCGCACCGGGGCGGTCCTCTCCCGGCCGGAAGGTCCGGCCCAGAAGCGGCTTCGTGCCCAGCACGTCGAAAAGCTCCGCCGAGCCGATGCAGGAGAGCACGAGGGACGATCCCGCGTCGGTGCGCATCGTCACCGCGTCCATGGAATAGGCCGCCAGCGACTCGAAGGACCTCACGCGCTCCTTGGCGAAGTCGAACTCGGCGCCCCTCCAATCGAAGTCGTTCCAGAAGACCCTCAGACGTGCCTCGTCCCGAACCGGCATGGGACGGAGGACGAGGCCGTCGACGACGGAGAAGAGCGCGACGGTCCCCCCGATCCCGAGTCCGAGGGTCAGCGCCACCAGGGTCGTGAACAGCGAGTTCTTGCGGAGCTGGCGCGCGGCGAACCGCAGGTCACCCCCGAGGTCCTGCAACCATCCCACCCCCCAGGCCCGCCTCGCCTGCTCCTTGAAGCGGTCTTCGCCGCCGAACTTCACCCGTGCCAGGCGACGCGCTTCCGCGGGACTCGCGCCCTGGGCCCTGTACTTCCGCTCCTCCATCTCCAGGTGGAACGCGATCTCGTCCTCCATCTCGCGCTCCATGCGCCCGCGCCCGAGCAGGGCACGCAGCCGGAACCACACGTCCCCGAGCCAACGTCTCATCGTCGTCCTCCCCCGTGGGTGCCGTGGCAGATGCTCATCCGAGCGCCAGGATCCGGTCGACCGCCGCCGACAGCTTCACCCAGTGGTCCGCCTCCAGGCCGAGCTGGCGTGCGCCGGCGGCCGTGAGGATGTAGTAGCGTGCGCGGCGGTTGTTCTCCGTGGTGCGCCATTCGGAGCGGATCCATCCTTCGCGCGTGAGGCGGTGCAGGGATGGATAGAGCGATCCCTGGTTCACCTGCAGGGCTTCGTCGCTGACCTGTTGGATGCGCTCGCTGATGCCCCAGCCGTGCATCGGCTCGAGGGAGAGCACCTTGAGGATGAGCATGTCGAGCGTGCCCCGGATCATGTCCGGTCGGTTCATGGTCATCGGGCCCGCTCCCGGCTCTCGGTGGTGGGTCCCTCACGGCCTCCGGTCACGGGCCCCTCCCGACTTCTGATCACGGGATGCTCGCAGCGCTCGATCATGACGTTCGTTCCCGATGGCGACACGGTTCACGATTCCTCTCGAAAAACGAGAGGAGATGTCTACATAGACGACGGGAGGGGTCGAAATGTTGCAGAGGGGACGCGGAGGCGGCCCGAGCTCGGCGACATCGGAGGCGAGGCAGACGTTGCGGCGCTGCCGCGCGCCCGGATGAAGCGGACCGGCTACACGTCGGCTGCGCTCTCGCCGGGGAGCCGTTCGCACCCTACACTGGTGCCATCCCCGTGGAGGACTCCAGAGGAGAACGACGATGAACAGGTGCAAAGCAGCGTCCTTCCTGCCCGCTGCCCTGGTCCTGTCCGCGTGGGGGTGCGGCTCGCCCCCGGCGGTCATCGATGCCACCACCCTCCAGCAAGAGGCCGCACCGCCGAACGGGGTGTGGGTCGACCAGCTCGATCTGGGTAGCGCGCCCATCCGTCAGCCGTTCCGCCGCAGGTTCGGGCGCGAGGGAGAGCAGCCGTCCGAGCCGCCACCACCCATCAAGGTCGTTCTCGACAGCGTGACCTATGCGCATGGATTGCCGATCGCGGCGAATCGAGTCAACGACGACATCACCATCGACCTCAAGGGACAGGCCGTCCGCTTCGCGGCGATGGTGGGGATCGATGACGTGGGCTACGGGTTCAGGGGAGGGGGCCGCGCGGGCAGCGTCGTGTTCGCGCTCTGGGTGGACGGTCGGAAGGTGGCCGATTCGGGGGTGCTGCGCACGGGAGATGCGCCCAAGCTGCTATCCGCGGACGTGACGGGCGCACGGCAGTTGATTCTGGGGACCGTCGACAGCGGGGACGGTCCGGGAGGGGACAATGCGGACTGGGGTGGCGCCTTGATCGTGATGAAGGACGACGCCACCGAGGAGCCCGACGTGAGCCCCATCCCCAGAGAGGCGCCACCCGCCATCGCCTCGATCCACACCGACAGCACGGAGATCAACTATCCGCGCGTCACGGGCGCGACCCCTTGGCGTCCCTTCCTGTTCCGTATCCCGGCTTCCGGACCCGGGCCGCTGCGCTTCGCCGTCGACACGTTGCCGCCCGGCCTCTCGCTCGACCCGGCGACGGGCATCATCTCGGGCTCGCTCATGCAGGCGGGCAAGACGCCCGTCGACGTGACGGTGAGCGGTCCGGGAGGGACGGCGACCGCGCGGTTCATGATCGTGGGGGGCGTGGACGCGCTCGCGCTCACGCCTCCGATGGGCTGGAACTCGTGGAACGTGTGGGCGCGTGCGGTAGACGACCAGAAGACGCGAGCCGCGGCCGACTACATGGTGAGCACGGGACTCGCCGCGCAGGGCTATACCTACATCAACATCGACGACACGTGGGAGGGAGAGCGCGACCGCCGCGGCGTCCTGCACACCAACGACAAGTTCCCGGACATGCGCGCGCTGGCGGACTACGTCCACTCGAAGGGGTTGAAGCTGGGCATCTATTCGTCGCCCGGGCCGACGACCTGCCAGCGCTATCCCGGAAGCTGGGAGCACGAAGCCCAGGACGTGGCGACGTGGTCGGACTGGGGCATCGACTACCTCAAGTACGACTGGTGCGGCTACAGCAGCGTCGAGCAGGATCGGACGAGCTGGTCCGCGCTCCAGAAGCCGTATCTGAAGATGCGGAGCATCCTGAACGACGCGGGACGAGACATCGTCTTCAGCATCTGCCAGTACGGCTGGGGCGACGTGTGGAAGTGGGGCGAGGAGGTCGGAGGCAACCTGTGGCGGACCACCGGAGACATCCGTGACACCTGGACGAGCATGTCCGGCATCGGCTTCGCGCAGGCAGGCCACGAGGTGTACGCCGGGCCGGGGCACTGGAACGACCCCGACATGCTGGTGGTGGGCAAGGTGGGGTGGGGACCGAACATCCACGACACCAACCTGACGCCCGACGAGCAGATGGTGCACATCTCGCTCTGGGCGCTCCAGGCCGGACCGCTCCTGATCGGAGCCGACATGGCGCAGATGGACTCGTTCACGGTGAACCTGCTTGGGAATCGCGAGGTGCTGGCCGTCGATCAGGATCCGCTCGGGCGGGCGGCGGGGCGCCTCGCGGCCGATCCGTGGTGGGAGGTGTGGGCACGTCCGTTGGCCGACGGGACGATGGCAGTGGGTCTCTTCAACCGCGCGCCGGTGGAGCAGGGCGTCTCGGTGAACTGGAGTCAGCTCGGGGTCTCGGGGTCTCAGCAGGTGCGGGATCTCTGGGAGCACCGGGACGTGGGGACGTTCGCGAACGGGTTCACGGCGATGGTACCGCGGCACGGGGTGGTGCTGGTGAAGGTGGGGAACGGGACGCAGTGAGGGTTGGGCGAGCGAAAACGGGGCGTGCTCCGCGGGCCCGCTCGCTACGTCGGCTTTGATTCGTTCGGAGCTCGCTTAGCGACGCGGCGCCGTTGAATCGTCGTTCGGCTGCGTTCTTCGGCTGCGCCGTGCCGATGACCCGCGGAGCACGCCCCGTTTCCGCCCGCCGACCGACACTGACTCTTGGGGCGCCTTGAGGTCGCTCCGATGGTCCCGCTCCTATCGGCCGGTCTGCGCTACCGAGTCGCTGGCGGTGCCCCGGATGAATGCCTCCACGTCCTTTTCGAGCTGGCGGCGGACCGATGCGACCTCGTACATCATGTGGCCGGCTTCGTAGCAGCGCGCGGTGATGCGTCGGCCGTACGAGGCGTCGAGGTGGGCGACGACCCAGCGGTTCTCGGCGCAGCTGTTGAGCGAGTCGTAGAGGCCCGCCGCGACGAACGCGCGCAGCCCGGGGTCCAGGTCCATCGCGCGCCGCAGCCACGGCTGGGTCCCGCCGGGCGGTCCGTCCCCCGAGCCGGCGTTCGTCGGGGGCGCGTCCGGCGGCGCCTGGTCCCAGGCCCAGCGCTCCCCGACCGACGGCACGGGGCCGTTCGCGGAATATCCGCTCTCCAGGCCCTGGTAGGCGAGGTCGGACTCGAAGCCCAGCTCGTCGCGGAAGTAGCGTCGGACCAGCACAACCGGGGTCGGCGGGGGCGCCTCGTGCGTCAGGCGCATGTCGTAGCGCCCGAGCGTCAGGTCGCGGTCGCGCAGGAGGGCCGACCTGAACTGTGGAGACGTCATCGCGAGCGTCTTGGGATCGATGTCCCCCGGAGCCACTCCGGTGAACCGCGCGAGCCCGTCCGCGATCTGCCGCCGTCGGTCCTTGGTCAGTCGATCGAGTCGGGACAGGGCGGGCAGGTAGCTCTCGAGCGCCCACGTCTCGGCCTCCTGGAGCGTTCGCGAAAGGTCCTGCTGAAGGTCGGCGCTCAGCTTCCGGTGGTAGAAGGCCACGGCGGCGCGACTCGGGACGAACAGGGCGGTGCGCACGGGCGGAGGCGCGACCGTCCCGAACGCCATACCTCCCGAGAGCAGCAGCACGCCCGCCACGTGCTGGCCCCGCTTCTCGAGCGCTTCGGCCACACCGGCCGCTCTCCAGACGCCGTAGCTCTCTCCGGCCAGGAAGACCCGGGCACCCGGCGCCCCGTACCGCGTGCGGTAGACCCGCACGAGCTCGGCGACCGACGCGATGTCCTCGAGCACTCCGTAGAACTCCGAGGCGTACTCGGCCTTCGTGGGACGGCTGAATCCGGTGCCGATGGGATCCACGAAGACCAGATCGGTGAAGCTCAGCCACGTGGCCGCATTGTCTTCCATGGCCGGCGCGACCTGCGAGGGAGTCGTGGGATCGTCGCCGCTTCGGATCCGTCGCGGCCCGAACCCCACCAGGTGGACCAGAGTGGAGCTGGAGCCGGGTCCTCCGTTCCAGACGAACGTCAAAGGACGTGGCGGCGCGTCGGGTAAGCGCACCACGGTGTAGGCGACGAAGAACATCTTGCCGTGGACCGCGCCGGTCTCGTTGTCCCGGATCGGAATGAACCCCGCGCGGGCTCGATAGTGAAGAGGCACGCCTCCGAGCGCGATCTGGTGCTCGGTGACGACCATCT
>CAZVYM010000034.1:26304-30150 GCA_964630935.1 uncultured Gemmatimonadaceae bacterium
CGATAGTGAAGAGGCACGCCTCCGAGCGCGATCTGGTGCTCGGTGACGACCATCTCGCTCTCCTGTGCCCGGGCCGATGCGGCGAACGCGGGTGACAGCCAGAGGATCGCGGCCGACACGCATACGGCGTATAGCCTACGCTGCTCGTGGGTGGAGGTGGTGGGGATCACTTGCGGGCCCGGGTCTTGGCGGTCTGCTCGTCGATGAAGGCCGAGACGTCGCGATGGAGTTCGGCGCGGGCCAGGTCATCCACGTAGACGGCGTGGCCGCCGGCGTAGCTGTGGGCCGTCACCCGCTCGGCGAAGTCCGAAGGTAGGTGGCGCACGGCATAGACGTTCTCGTCGTAGTGGCACACCATGTCGAAGTAGCCGCAGGCGATCATGACGCCGAGATCGGGATCCGTCTTCATCGCGGTGGCGAGCGCCGAGGTGTCGGCGGGCACCGACCAGTCCCAGCGCACCGACATCCAATCTCCCCGGAACGACTTGGGCGGAGGGTATCCGCCCCCGAATGGGCCTTGATAGAGGAGGTCGCTTTCGAAGCCCAGCTCGCCGCGCATGTAGCGGACGACCGACGTCGGGTCGAGGAGGTTCTCGAGGCTGGGGTCGCGCGTCGGGTCGTACATGTGCTGCGTCGTGTCCCGAGGGCCGGTCATACGGCTGTCGTAGTGTCCGATGACGAGACCGTCCGTAGCCAGCAGGGAGTCCGCGACCTGCGCCATGGTCACGCGCAGCGTCCGGTGGTCGATCTCCTCGGCGGGCAGACCGGTGAATCGGGACAGCTCGGCGGCGACGTCGGCCCGCTCGGTGGACGTGAGTCGGTCAGGCCGCTCGAGCGCGTGCGCGTAGTCGCCTTCGGCCCACTGCTCTGCCGCATGCAGCGCGGTGGGTAGGCTCGACTGAAGGTCGGTCGCCAGCTTGCCGTTCGCGAATGCGGCGGCCGTGAACGTGGGGAGCGCGAGCGCGGCCCGCATCGGCTCGGGAACGCGGCCGAGCGGAAGCGCCAGGCCGAGCAGGATGACGCCCGAGAGCCTGGTGCCCCGGCGCTCGAGGGCGTCGGCCACGAGCGCGGCCCGGGTCACGCCGTAGCTCTCGCCCATGATGAACAGCGGCTGGTCGAACGCGTCGTAGCGCGTGCGGTAGACGCGGATGAACTCCGCGACCGATTCGGCGTCCCCGCGCGACTGGTAGAACTCCTTTCCGTACACCGCACGGGTGGGTCGGCTGTAGCCCGTGCCGATCGGGTCCACGAACACGAGGTCCGTCTTGTCGAGCCACGTGTCCTCGTTGTCGATCAGCGTCGTGCCCGCCGGCGAGAGCGGGGGGGCGCCGGAGGTGTCGGGGGCCACCCGCTTCGGGCCGAAGCCGAGCAGGTGCACGAGATCGGAGCTCGAGCCGGGACCGCCGTTCCAGAGAAAGGTCAGAGGGCGTGTCGGCGGGCCGGCGTCGTGCTCGAGGGTATAGGAGACGAAGTACATGTTGCCGTGAACGTCGCCCGCCTCGTTGTCCCGGATGGGGATGTACCCGGCACGCGCCACGTAGTGGAGCGTCTTCCCGGCGACCTCCACGGTGTGGTGGGTCGTGACGATGCCGGTGGAGACGGGGGAGCGCTCGTCCCGTGGCGCGGGGCTCGAGGGCGCGCAGGCGGCCGAGGCGCACAACGCGAGGAGCGAGAAGATCGACGCGGATGGGAGGCGCTGGCGCAACGGAACGCTCCGGAAGCTCGAGGTTCGCCGACGGACCCGGACGAGGTCTGCGACGCGCGTACGATAGTCGCCGAGGGGCGACAATTTCAAACGACCCGACGCCTCGTCGGGGTCACGACCCCGACGGCGTCCGCGCCCACCGGAGGACCCCGTCCGGGTCGGCCGCACGCAGCTGGAGGGCCCAGCCTCCGTCGAGGTCGGCGACCTTCAGGAGCACGCGATTCCAGCCGGCGTGGAGGTGGACGGGGACGGCCAGGTCATCCGCCTGGGAGATGTTGCGGCCTTGGCGGCGCGACACCTCCCGGCCGTTCACCCAGAGCACGTGCGCGTCGTCCGCGCCGAGGAGCAGCGTGGCATCACGGTCGTCGGGAGCGTAGAGGAAGGCCTGCGCGTAGGCGGCCACCCAGTCGTTGGGCCGGAAGAGGGCGTTCAGGCTCAGGTAGCCATTCGTGGGGGCGTCGGCCGGCGACCAGGCGACGGTGCGGCCACCCACTCCGGTGTACGTGCGACCGAGATCCGGATCGAGCTCGGGCCCGTAGACGCTGTCGAGCGCGGGGCTGATCTCGGTGCCGAGGCGCTGGGGGTTGGGGAACGGACCCACCACGCTCCAGTGACGGGCGAATCGCCGGACCGGACGCGTCTCGACCGCCGCGGGCAGGAGGCTCGCCGACCAGCGGATCGAGACGGACTTCCCTGCGGCGACCGTGTCCAGCACGACAGGCTCCAGCACCGTTCCGGCTTCCCCGGCGTCGAGATCGAGACGGTGCGCGGGCCGACCGCCGACCCCAACCGTCGCGCCGCCGGCGTCGGGGCTCCCCATGGGGTAGACCACGACCTCGTATCGATCCGGCCGGGGTACGGGAACATCGAGCGTCCAGCCGTCCGGGTTCCGCGTGGTGGGGATGTCGGCCGCCATGTGAGCGTCGGCCGGAATGCGCACGCCGGCCACCTCGCGCTCGTCCGGCGGCGGGAGGGGCGGCAGGGGTGTGTGGGGCTCGGTCTGGTACCAGTACGCCATGGTCGCATAGTCCGCGACGGCGGTGTTGGCGTGGCCGTGCTCGATGTCGACGCGGATCGAGTCGTGGAAGGGCACCGGATCGGGCAGGTGCCAGCGGTAGGCGGCGACTCGGCCTCGATCGGTATCCTTTTCGACGAGCCCGTGGAACGGGGCCGCGAAGGGGCCCCGATCGAAGTACCAGCCGGCGTTGAAGTAGTCCTCGGTGCCGGTGCCCTGGCCACGGAACGATCCGTCGACGAAAAACCGCTCGTCACCCTCGAGAAAGCCCAGTCCGCCGTCCAGGCTCTCGGCGTTCAGGCTCATCCCCACGAAATGGCCCGCGCCGTGTGCGTCGAGAATCAGATGCGGCTCGGGACTCGTGGTCCGCGGATCCCGGTGCCACCACGCGTGGAACGTGGCCAGCGGGATCGGGAGCGAATCGACGAGCTGCACGTCGGCATTGAAGTAGAACGCGTCGATGGCACGTCCGGTGCCGTTCCTCGCGACGATGCGCGCGTGGCGGGCGAAAGGCATCGGCAGGTAGGTGAAGAACCCGCCGCTCGTCACCCCCATGACCAGCGAGGCGTAGTCCGGCTTGTCGAAGCCGTCGCCGAAGAAGTCGCCGAGCGGTGCGAGCACCGAAGGGTCGGTCTCGCCGTCCCAGTACATCTCCAGGGCGATGCGTCGCAGGTAGTGTGGATCGCGGCTGGAGACCGTGATCCACAGCCTCCGGATGACCCCGGGACCGTTCAGGTCGAGGAGGACGACCGAGTCTCCGGGGGCCACCTCGAAGCGGTCCGCGTTTCCTCCGGTCGTGTCGGTGGAGGACACGTGGATGAACCGCTCGCCCGGGGCCGGCACCCGGAAGAGCCCGTCGAGCGCGCCGGCGGTGGGGATGGAGGGGGCGGTCGGATCTGAGGACGCGGCCGGGTTGGTCGACCTGGGCGGGATGGACGAAGCGAGTGGCGCGGGCGCGGGGGTCGGCGACACCGAGCCGGCGTGGCAGCCGGAGAGGAGCGAAAGCGATGCTGCAGCCGTGATCGCGAGCAGGAGGCAGCGCGGGGTGCGGAGGCTGTTCGGGACGCAGAAGCTGTTCCCGACGCGGAGGCGGCTCGGTCTGCGGACTTGGCTCGGTCTGCGGACT
>CAZVYM010000034.1:30250-33984 GCA_964630935.1 uncultured Gemmatimonadaceae bacterium
GCTGTTCCCGACGCGGAGGCGGCTCGGTCTGCGGACTTGGCTCGGTCTGCGGACTCGGCTCGGACTAACGAAGCGGCTCCACTTCCGGAGGTCGTTCGAGGCTCTCAAGGATGCTCCTCAGGGCTCGGCGGTGATGCCGTCCGGCCCGACCCACGCGTAGTCGTGCCTGCGGTTGGTCAGTCGCCACCGGGTCGGCCAGATCGTACGGAGCCAATCCGAGGGCTCGCCGAGCGGTTGGCTCCGAGCCGCCAGGGCGAGGCCGGCTCGAAGGTCGCGCTCCACGTCGGCGTTCAGGGCATCGGCCGCCACCGAGACGAACAGGACCGTCCCGCTGCGTGCCACGAGATCGAGCCACTGCCGATCGTAGCTCCAGGGGACGTCCCGGGTGACGCCGACGCAGTCGGGGTCGGCGGCGTAGAAGGCTCCGTGCTGCGGCGCGCGGAACCCGAGGGAGTTGACGCCCATCTTCCGCGTGCGGGCCCACTCCTTTCCGCTGGTGTCGTCCCCGATCCGACAGATCTCGAACACGCCGGCCGAGAGGTGGCTCACCGTGTTGCATCCGATGACGAGCGCGTCGCCGGCCGCCGTCCGGATGGTGCCGTAGAGATCACGGATGATCTCCGCGGTCGTGTGCGAGCGGCCGGCCGCGAAGCTCCATCCGTCCGTGGTGGGGGACGAGCCCATCTGGAAGCCCCAGCGCCCGAGGACGTCGAACGTGGTGTAGTCGTGCTTGACGAGATCGTATCCCCACCGCTTCAGGCGTCCGATGTCCGCGGCGACCTTCGCGCGCGCTTCGGGAACGGACGGGTCGAGCTTGGTCTGATCCCGCGCGAGCCGCCAGCCGTCCGGCGTGTCGTCCGGGGCGAGGAGCGGCCGGATCCAGATGCCCGGACGGGCGCCCGCCTCGCGAATCCGGCCGGCGAGCCCGGCCATGTCCGGGAACTTCTCGTTTCCCCGGTCCCACTGGCCCCGGCCGCCTGGCTCCTTCCCCCGCTCGGGCTGCCATCCGTCGTCGATGACCGCGAAGGGGCGATTCCGGCCCGTCGGTGACAGCCCCACGATGCGGCGAGCGTCCGCCAGGACCGACTGGGCACTGTTGTCGCCGTAGGCCGTGTACCAGTCGTTGTGCCCGTACACGGGGGCGGAGGGGAGGCGGGGGTCGGGGCACATCGTACGACAAAAGGCATGGAGGGCGGAGAAGGCGGACTCCCCGGGCCGGCCGGCGCGACAGACTACGTCGCAAACGTCGAGTGCTCGATGACCGAGGACGACGCCGACCCCGCCGCTGCGCACGTCGGCGCACAGGGTGATGCCCGCCGGATCCGCTTGCCAGTAGCAGAGGGCGGCGCTGCCCGTGCGCACGCCGTAGGCGTCGGCGCGCTCCCCGTCCCAGGTCACGAAATACCAGGGCATCACGCGGTCGGGGACGAAGGTGCGCCATTCGAGATCCCCATAGGCACGCTCCCAGGCGTCGCCCAGGAGGAGGCGGTCCTCCCCGAGATCCCCTCGCCACCGGAGGTGGACCCTCGACACGGGGGTGGAAGGTGCCGAGAGCCCCACCCTGAGGGCTCCCCGCACCTCCGAGAGGGTCACCACGACCTCCCCGCTCCGCCAGCGGTCGTCCGGGCCCGAGGCAAGTCGGACGTACCCGCCCTCGGTCTGCACCAGAACGCTGTCCGGGGGACGATGGACGTCGAAGAACGTCGACGGCGGCACCGTGCGGGACGGTGCCGCCGCCTCGTCCTCCTGGCCGGTCGTGCCGAGCGGTAGCGTCAGTCCGAGCGCGGAGACCGCGCTCCCCTTCAGGAACTTGCGGCGTGAGGTCATGGCGTCGGGATGGGGGTCGTGGGTGGCGTCCGTGGGGCCGGAGCCCCTACGGTACCCGTGCGGCCGGCCTCAGGCAAAGCCGGTCAACGGGACGTCCTTCCACCCGGGTTCATTCACCCGGCACTGCGACGCAAGGGTGGCTATCCACGTGCCGTCGCGCCGGCGACCTGCCGCCGATACCGGCTTCTCAGGACGAACCACGCCACGGCCGAGACCGCGAACACGAGCAAGCCGAAGATGAGCGTGATGAGCGCCACGCGGATGCCGCCCCAGATCACCTGAGGCGAAATCGCGGGGGCCGTCGCGATGGCACCGGCCGCGAAGTAGATGCCCACGATCGTTCCGAGCAGACCCAGGACCACGCTCCAGGCGCCCCAGAACACGACCGCATCGACGCCCGTTTCGAGCACCGCATCGGGTGCATCGGCTCTCCCCACGCGCATCCAGCCGCGAACGGTCAGCACGACGACCGTCAGCGCGAGGATGAGGAGCGGGTACATCATCACGCCACCTTCTCTGAACAGGGTCAACATCGGTTCCTCCTTCTTCTCAGGTGGTGGGACCGGGCGCCGGGGGGCGCGAGAGTCCCAGGGCTTCGGCTTCGGCTTGCTCGATGCGCGCGATGCGCACGGCCGCCAGGAACCAGAGCAGGGCAGCCGCCACGGTGACCAGGAGCGCGAGCGCCAGCATGACCGTGTCGCTGCGCACCCACTCGAGCACGAGCATTCCCTGGTGCGCGACGTCGGCCTCGATCGCCGAGGTGACGGCATAGAGATCCAGCACGGCGCCGGTGAAGCCCACCGCCGTGCTGGCCGCCGCCAGCGCCGGCAGGAGCGACATCCCCCGCCGGAGGCGCCCCGGCGCATGATCCCGGGAGACGTAGAGCTGGAAGAGCTTGCCGAGCCCGACGACGGCGACGGCCGCGGCGAGACCCAGCAGCGGCCAGACGAACACGGAGGGAGAGCGGCGCAGGCCCGGCTGCGTGACGACCACGGCCGACCACATCACCAGGACCATCGTGACGGCAGCGAGGAGCATCCGCTCCATGCGGTGACGCGTGCGTTCGGAGAAGCGATCCACCAGACGCTGGTACAGCGGCCGGTGCACCGCCCTGAGATCGGCGATCGCCTCGGGGGCCGGAAGTAGAACCTCCAGCGCACGCCGGTGGGCCTCCTCCTCGCTCAGTCCCTCGGACAGGAGCGCGACGCGCATATCCTCGAGATCGGAGGCGAGCTCCAGCAGCACGCGCGAGCGAGCCGGATGGGGCAACTCGATCGCGGCCGCCACGCGGCGGAGCTCCTGCTCGAACCCGCTCATGTCGAGCTCCCGAGAACGTCGTTGAATGCCGCGAAGACACCAGCGCAGCGCGCGCCCTCGCGCTCCATGTGCTTCCGGCCGGGCTCCGTGAGGGCATAGACCTTCCGCCTGCGCCCGCCCGCGTCGTCCCAGTCCCCCGCGATCAGCCCGTCCTTCTCGAGCCGGTGCAGGATCGGATACAGCGTGCCGTGCTGGAATCCGAACACGCCGTCCGTGTCCCGCTCCACGTCCAACGCGATCTGATAGCCGTGCTTCCGCCCGGAGCGGAGCGACGCGAGGATCAGCACCTCGTTGACCGTTCGAACCAGCGCCTGGAGATCGGTTGTCGTCATATAAAGGCATCCTTTATATAGACAAGCTATATATCACTCCAGAGCGATGCAAGCCTGGGCATGAAAGACCTGGCGGAACGGCGAGGTGGAAGAAGAGGGGAGTTGCCGAAGCCGGAGGCCGACGCAGCGGATGACGATCACGGGGGCGAGCCGAACGACGCGCCGCGTCGCCTGGCCCGCCCCCGAACGAGAACCCTGGGAAGCGCGGGCGGGCGGCCCCGGAAGGGAGCGCGTCCGCCCGCCGACCCGAGACCTACC
>CAZVYM010000035.1:0-33918 GCA_964630935.1 uncultured Gemmatimonadaceae bacterium
TCCGCTGGATCCAGATCAAGGACAACCTCGAGCCCGCGTGGGACGACGAGGGAGAATTTCGGTTTCGCTCGAAGGTGACGACCGGCGGGAAGTCGCACGAGCTCAAATTCCCCGAACAGGGCTTCTGGGCCATTTCCGACCATCCCCGGCGGAACAAGGTCGACAAGATCGACAAGGTCCTCTTCGAGGGTGAGGCGGGCGATTCCATCGTGGTGGAGCTCTTCGGAGAGGAGCTCGACCAGCTGACCGCGAACGACCACCTCGAGGACTACCGACGGGAGTTCACCGGACCGCCGTCTGAGTGGCTGGGCCGTCACGAGCCGACCGACGAAGGACCGGGCGATGCGGAGAACCTGAGCAACTGGCGCGTCTGCTACGACATCGAGATGGCCTGACGCTCGGCTCCGAATCCACGCGGGGCTCGGGGGCCCCGTCCGCCTCGGCGGACGGGGCCCCTTCGCTTGTGCGCCGGCCGCACGAGCACGAAGATGCCTTGGAACAGCCTACCCACCATGGAAGCGAAGGCGAGGCCTCCTCCACCTGGACGGCGCACGTCGACACGCTCGTCGACGGTGCCCTCCACGTCGTGAACACCTCCCACGGATCCCGCGCCTCGTTGGACGCTTCAGGGGGAGCTCCGGATCGGGTCGGCGGACGCTCGCCGCTCCACGTCGCCCAGGGTCTCTCACCCGTCGTGCGAGGCGACCGGTCCCGGGCCGTCGTCTCCGACAGCCTGCGTCGTGAATTACGTCGTGAGGGCGAGGATCACACCCGTGCCAGCCCGCGAAGAGGACGAGTAGCTACCCGAGCTCGCGCCGCTCCTCAGCGCGCCCCCAGGATCGCCAGCGCCTTCGCCTTGAACGCTTCCGGTCCTTTCATGTCCCGGATCTTCGCGACCTGCGCGGGGAGGCCGTCGCGGAGCGCCCTCAGCTCCTCTACGGCCGTCTCGGGCTTCAACTCGATGCGGCGCCCCGTCTGACTCAGCGCCACCAGCGCGTCGCTCGGCCAGTCGGCCGTCCAGAGATTCTCGAGCGTCGTCCGCGCGGCTGCGAGGCGGGCCAGCGTTCCGGCCGCTCCGTCCAGGAGTCCCGCCGGCGCGTCGGGGAACCGCACCCGAACCACCCGGGCCGACGCCACCGGCGCTTCGGAAAGTCGAATGACCACCTGCAGGCGCTTGCCGTCGTACGTCCAACCCGGAACACCGTCGTCGTCACGGTGCGGCACGCTCGCCCCGTCGGCCTCGACCGTCTCGGGAGGCAGGGAGTGCGGGAGCCGAACCACGAGGCCCCGTTGGGCGGGCATTCCGGTATAGCTCCCCTCCGTGGCGCCGACGTCGACGCGGAGGGCGCGGCCTCCGTCCGACCAGTGCGAGCTCAAGCGGGTCCAGGCATCCTGGTCCTTCTGGTAGCCCTCGTCGTTCCCCGCGTCTTCGTAGAGCCGGGTCGAGTCGTCCCCGCCGGAAAAGACCGTGACCACGCGGGGACCCTGCAACCCGTCTCCGACCCGCGTCGTGGGCTCGGACATCGGGATCACCGCACCGGCCCGCACGAACAAGGGGATCTCGTCGAGCATGTAGGTCCGCGTGACCTCGCCGGGTCCGTGCAGGCGGGCCCCCGAGTCCCACTCGACCCAGTCGCCGGGCGGAAGCCACGTGGTACGCGTGGCCAGGCCGGTCGCGGAATCCGCGGGGGTGGTCACGGGGCTCACCATGAGATCCGGACCGAGCATGTACTGGCCCTCGTGCGTGTATGCGGCGTCGAGCTCGGGCCAGCGGTAGTAGAGCGGCCGCAGCATCGAGACGCCGGTGTCCCAGGCCGCGCGCGACTGCGTGTAGAGGTACGGGACGAGCGACGTCCTCAGCAGCATCGCCTGCCGCATCGCGTGGAAGTAGGGCGGCGGGTAGGCCCAGATCCTCCGCTCGGCGTCGGGGTTCTTGGTCGTATGCGTGCGCAACACCGGGGCCAACGCCCCGAACTGGACCCAACGCGTATAGAGCTCGGGCGAAACCGGACCGGGCAGGTGCCCACCGATGTCGTGGCTCCAGTACCCGTAGAGGACGTTGGCCGCCGTCGAGGTGAACCGGGGCTCGAACGCGAGCATCTCCCATGTGGAGGCGGCGTCTCCCGAGAAGCCGACCTGGTACCGTTGACTTCCCAGCCCGCCGTATCGGTGGAAGATGATCGGACGGGCCTTGCCCTCTCGCTCCATGTCCGTAAAGAAGACGTGGTTCAGCCAGATCGTCGGGTGGAGGTTGGGGATGGCCGTGGTGTCGAACTGCTGCCAGTCAAGCCACCAGAAGTCCACGCCTTGCCGCTCGAGCGGATGGATCACCAGGTCGAAGTAGGAGCGTGCGAAATGGCGGTTGGTGATTCGGAAGGGCACGTACTTCCCGCTCGCGGGGTCGATGCCCATGGCCTTCGCCATCGCGGGATACTGGGCCTCCCACGGCTGGATGCCCGAGGCGGGATGCAGGTTGAGGGTGACCTTCAACCCCTGGCGGTGAACCCATGACAAGAAGGCTTCGGGCTCCGGGAAGTACGCCCGATCCCATGTGTAGCCGGTCCATCCCTTCATCTGACCGGCCTGGTCCTTTTCGGTCCGGCCCCACCGCAGCTCGAACGTGTTGTGCCAGTCCATGTCGACCACGAGCACGTCCAGCGGCACGTGGTAGAGCTCGAAGTTGCCCACCAGATCCATGAGCTCCTGGTCCGTATAGGCCCAGTAGCGAGACCACCAGATGCCGAAGGCGAAGTGGGGTGGCATCGGCATTCGTCCCGAGACCTTCGCGAAGTCCCCCAGAGCGTCCGTGTAGGCGTGCCCGTACGCCAGGAGATACCAGTCCTGGTGCGCTCCCTGGGTGCGGGCCGTGGCCCAGGGCGGAT
This sequence comes from uncultured Gemmatimonadaceae bacterium, assembly GCA_964630935.1. Taxonomy (GTDB): domain Bacteria; phylum Gemmatimonadota; class Gemmatimonadetes; order Longimicrobiales; family Gaopeijiaceae; genus SZUA-318. Next base: position 2,883 of record CAZVYM010000035.1, read on the forward strand.
CGCCCGTGAGAAGCGGGCTGTCCGAGTCGTCCACCAGAGCCCAGCCATCGCGCGAGACGAGCCCCCGGCCGAGTGGCACCGGCCCTTTGACCCCGTCCAGCGTGCGAATCGTCCCGCCCAGGTTTCCGGTGTTCTCCATCCCGGGATGCCACGACGCGTCCACGCCGCCCGTGGCCAGGTGCACCTCGAGGTTGTCCTTGGTGAATCGGCCGCTACCCCGGCGGTACCGGAGCGTGAGGGCACGGGTTCGGATGACGGTCCACGCCCCGTCGCGGCGGGTCTCGAACTCCGGAACCGGCAGGCGCCGGTTCACGATCGCCATCGTGGCGCTGTCCTCGAAGTGCCCACCGGACGCCCACTCCATCCGGATCATTCGGTCGGTGAGCACCGTGAAGCGCGCCGCTCCGACGCGCACCACGGCTCCCGGCGACGCCACGGGCTGATGCTTCAGTTGGGCGAGGACGGCCGTCGGAGCCAGGAGAAGAAACAGGCCGGCGAATCGGTGCAGCTTCATGATCGGACACGCTTCAGAGGGAATCACGGTGTGGCTCCGAAGAGACGCCTCGTCCGCTCGCCACCGCAAGCCCACCGCGTCCGGAGACGAGAGAAGGGGGCGCGGCGCATGGTGCGCCCCCATTTCCTCGACCACGGTTCGCTCGAGGCTCTTGTGTCTCCGCCGGCCGGCGCTAGGTTGAAGGTTATTCGGTCTTTGTTCGGTATCTGTCGGAGAGCCCATGTCACCCTCCCTGTCCCTGCCGGTTGTTCGAGGCCGCGGCGTCTCCTGGAATCCTCCGAACCGCTTCGAGCGGCTCCATCTCGAGCGGGAGGGCTGGACGGACCCCGACGATCCCACGCCGCAGACGGAGCTCCTCGAGGACACCACGCGCCGGATCCTGTCCAGAAACGACAGTCCGGACGTCGGGTTCGACCTGGGGCTCAACCCGTATCGGGGCTGCTCCCACGGCTGCGCCTACTGCTACGCCCGCCCCACGCACGAGTATCTCGGCTTCAGCGCCGGGCTCGACTTCGAGACCAGGATCCTGGTCAAGCGCCGGGCGCCGGAGCTGCTGCGCGAGGCTCTATCGTCACCCGGCTGGAAGCCGGCGCCGATCATGATGAGCGGTGTGACCGATCCCTATCAGCCGGCCGAGCGGAGGTTGCACCTCACGCGCCGCTGCCTGGAGGTGCTCGCGGAGTTCGCTAATCCGGTGTCGGTGATCACGAAGAGCTATCTGGTGAGCCGGGACGTCGACCTCCTCTCCGAGCTGGCCGCCCGTGGTGCCTCGGCGGTGACGCTCTCCATCACCACCCTCCGAAACGACGTGCAGCGGGCGATGGAGCCGAGAGCCTCGACTCCGGCGCGCCGACTCGGCGCCATCCGCGTGCTCGCCAGGGCGGGCGTACCGGTGGGCGTCAACGTGGCTCCGGTCGTCCCCGGACTCACGGACCACGAGCTCCCGGCCATCCTCGAGGCGGCGGCCGACGCCGGCGCGAGCTTCGCGGGCTACATTCTCCTGCGCCTGCCCCATGGCGTGAAGGAGATCTTCCAGGGATGGCTCGGCCAGCACTTCCCCGACCGAAAGGACAAGGTGCTCAACCGGCTTCGCGAGCTCCGCGGCGGCCGGCTCTACGACAGCCGCTTCAGCGTGCGGGGACGGGGCGAAGGGGCCTGGGCGGAGCAGCTGCACGCGCTCTTCGAGGTGACGAGGTCGCGCTATCGCCTAGACCGTCACCCGGAGCTCTCGACCGCGTCCTTCCGCAAGCCGGCCGGCCCACCCGCCGCCCAGACCGACCTGTTCGCCTGAGCGCGTCGTCGCTCAGACCTCCGCCTCGCTGCCGTCGCGACGCGCCCGCGCGCTGTGCCGGAAGGTCCAGAGGAAGTTCGTGAACCCCACGTCGTAGTCCGAGATTCCGTTCTGGCCCGTGATCTTCAGCCGCTCGTCGTAGAGCCGCTTCATGATCGTCGAGACCGCGCCCTGATACGTCCCACGCTCCGGCTGGAGAGCATGGAGGGCCCGGTCGAGCTCGTCCCGCATGCCGAGCCCGTCGACGAGGTCGTGGTAACGGTCACCGTCCTCACCGGTGAGCACCTTCAGCTGACGGTGGAGCCGCTCGGTCCGCGCCCCCTGCACCAGCACCGCATCTCCCGAGGCCATGAGCGACAGATAGGACAGGACCTGGGCATGAAGCTCCTTCCAATAGCCCTTCCGGTGCGTGAACTCGTGACCGAGGATGTGGGGAGCGAGGACACCCGTGTCCTGGAAGACCGCGACGTCGCCGGAGATGACGTCGCATACGCCCACCGCGAAGGGAAACACGAGCTTGGCAAGCGTGAAGTCCCGCACGGCGGAGCTCGTGTGCACCCTCTGCCCGGTGATGGACGCGATGTACTCCGTGAGATGCCGGTTGACCGTCCGCGCCAGATCGTCGACGGCGGGGCGCTCCTCCGTGTAGTCTGAATCGAGCAGCCGAGCGAGCCGCTCCACCTCGGCATGCCGCTCGCGCTCGGGCATGGGATTCAGCGTTTGGACGTCCGCTCCGAACTCGGCCTGGAAATCGATCCGACGCATGTCCCAACGGCGGACCCAGTCCTTCACGGCGCTACCGGCGTACACGCCCAGGGCCGCCGTCCCGATGATCTGGCCCGGCAGCGTCGCGCCCAGGAGCAGCCGCGAGGCCAGGGGCGCGGCGGCCATCAGGTCCGTGAGGGCGACCGGCGCATACGTCGCATCGTTGGGTATCCGGATCTCGTCCATGGTCCACGGACCTCCAGCAGCGCGTGGGTCTCTCTCAAGCTATAGAACTTGGAGGGTGTCGTAGGTTCCCCGGAGCGCCCCCCTGCATGAAACGACGAACGCCGCCCGAGGGCGGCGTTCGTCGTCAGCTGCAGGCCGACCCCTGCCGTAGGCCCGCCCCGCAGTGCTACGCGGTTCGGCGCCTACGGCAAAGGTCGCTCAACTGCGCGCCTGGACGGTCAGGTCCAGGGACCCGGGCGGAAGCTTGGCGGCAGTGCTCTCGGGCGCCTGCACCTGCTCCGACCGAACTCCGACCTCCGAGCCGACCACCCCACGCTCGGCATGCCTCGGCGACCAGATCGCCAGCAGCGCTACCATGAGCGGTACAATCAGCAAGGGCGCCCCGAAGGCCGCCCACAGGGGAATCGCCGATTCCCTATCGATATGCGCGTGTATCATCATCCCCTCCCATCCTTTCCATCGGTCTTCCCGGAAGTCGGGCACCCCACCCATCCTCCCCTCATCACACCCTTCGTACGGAGGAGGGCGAAAGTTTCATCGATCTCCTCTTCTCCTCCGTACACTCGTTTGGACGCATCGGAGGATGAAAAGGTTACGTCTCGCCTCGAGAGGGGACCTCGCGCCCATGCGCGAAGCTGCCCATCTTCGTGGTCCGCGGCCCGAAGAGTGTGGGCCGCGAATCGTCCCCTTCCGCCGTGAACACCTGGACCGCCGATGCCCTCACCGACTCTCGTGGTTCTCGCCGCCGGCCTCTCGACGCGTTTCGGCAGTCTCAAGCAGTTGGCGCCCGTCGGGCCCACCGGCGAGGCCTTCATGGATTACAACGTCTTCGACGCGGCCCGCGCCGGCTTCGAGCGGGTGGTCTACGTCGTGCGGCCGGAGATCGAGGGCGATATCCGGGCCCACGTCGAGAACATGGTGGGCGACGCCCTTTCGACCGACTTCGTCAACCAGACACTGGATCAGGTGCCCGAGCGCTATCGCGTGCCGCCGGATCGCCGCAAGCCATGGGGTACGGGCCAGGCGGTGTTGTGTGCCGCTCCCCTCCTCGGAGGACCGTTCGCCGTGTGCAACGCCGACGACCTGTACGGGCCCGACGCCTTCGGGAAGCTGTTTCACCACTTGTCCGCCGAGCCGGTGCCGACGGAGGCGGCCCTCGTCGGCTATACGCTCTCGGAGACGCTCTCCGGATCGGGCGGCGTGGCCCGGGGCGTATGCGTACCGGGCAAGGAAGGACTCCTCGAGCACATCACGGAGGTGCTGGACATCCGCCAGGTCGACGGATGGATCTCGGGCACGGATACCGAGGGCGAGCCGGTGGAGCTCAGAGGCGACGAGATCGTGTCGATGAACCTCTGGGGGTTCACCCCTCCCGTCGTGGAGCTGCTGGGCCGCCAGTTCGATCGCTTCCTGAGGCGCTGGGGAGCCAACACCGACGAAGAGTTCCTGCTCTCCACCTCGCTGAACGGTCAGGTCGAGCTGGGGGCGACGCGCGTGGCCATCCTCCACAGCGCCGATCCATGGTTCGGCGTGACCCATGCGGACGACCAGGCAGACGCGCAGAAGGCTCTGGCCGAGCGGATCCGGGACGGGCACTACCCGGGCGACCTCGCAGCGGCGCTACACGCGGGCGATCACGGCTGAGCGCCCAACAGGTCGAACGAGGCCCCGGCCGACGGGCGCGCGACGAAGAGGCGGTCCTCGAGCCGGCCACTCACGCCTCTGCCGTCGTAGTAGCGGCGGGCCAGCTCCTCGATGACGCCGTCCGCGTGGGCGGTGTCGCTCAACGCGACGATGCATCCGCCGAAGCCGGCTCCGGTCAGGCGCGCGCCGAGGGCGCCCGCGTCACGGGCCATGCTGACGAGGAGATCGAGATCCGGTGAGCTCACCTCGTAGTCCGAGCGGAGGCTTTCGTGCGACGCGTCCATGAGCGCCCCGAACGTCTCCGCACTCCCCCGTAGAAGCGCCGCCTGTGCCTCCTCGACCCGCCTGGCCTCCGTGACCTCGTGCCGGAAGCGCTTCAGCAGGACATCGTCGAGCACACCCTCGCCGGCGGAGAGGGCCTCGTCCCATCCCACCCCGTCGCGCAGCTCCGGATAGCCCACCGGGGCGGACTCCAGGACCCCGCGGCGCACGAGCTCGGCACCCACGCCGTCCAATGCCTCGCGACACTCGACCGTGCGTTGGTTGTAGGCCGTCCTGGCCGCGCCCGACTTCTCGGCCCGCTTGAGGCTGTCGGCGACCACGAACCGCCACTCCGGAGGAACCGGAATGGGTTGTAGCCGCAAGGGCGCGAAGTCGATTCGGCTCGCGTGGCCCTCCAGCGCGGTCATGGAGATCGCCTGGTCCATGCCGCCTCCGCGCGTACCCACGTAGCGCTCGGCCTCGGCCATCTCGTCGGCCAACGTCTGGGCGTCGACCCCGAGCTCCGAGATTCGCTCCAGCGCCAGGCCGACCGCACACACGAGGGCTGCCGACGACGAGAGTCCCGAAGCGACGGGCACGTCGGAGTCCAGGACGCCGTCGAATCCCCTCGCCACGCCGAACCGACGCGCCAGGTGCTGGGCCGGCGCCCTCACGTAGTTGCCCCAGTGTCCCGCAGTCGCTGGAGGTATATCGTCGTCGATTCGGAACTCGACGGGCTCGAACTCCGGATCCACGTTGACGACCCGGACCAGATCGTCGTCCCGGGGACGCAGGACGATGCGCACGGATCGCTGGAGCGCCATCGGCAGGACCGGCAGATGATTGTAGTCGGTGTGCTCACCGATGAGGTTCACACGTCCGGGAGCGCGCGACCGATGGGTGGGAAGGCCGTCGAAGTGCGCTTCGAAGGTCTTCACGAGGCCGGCTTGGTTCCGGTCGTCGGATCCGGCGGATGCGGCGTGGTGGATCATCGAGGCCTCGGTAGCGTGATCGAATCCGACCGGGGAAGTCGAAGAAACGGACGAGCCTGGAAAACCTGGCCCCGCGACCGCATCCCCTCAAGGTCGGTCGCTTCCTTTCCTCCAGACCACCGTCCCCGTAGGTTTCGTGTTGGACGACACGCCCTCGTCTCTCGTGGGTGGAGGAAGGAGTAAAATATGCGCCGTATCGTTCCCCTTCTCGTCGTACTGGCCTGGGTGGGAGCGTGCAACCGCGGCAAGTCTGCGGAACAGGAAGGGCAGAGCGCCGTGCAGGCGGATTCGGTCATGATCGCAGAGACCGCGTTCGACAGCACGGTCTTCGACACCCTGACCTGGAAGACGACCCAGGAGGCCCACGACCGGGGTGGTGTGGTCTACCGGATCAGTTGCCAGAAATGCCACGGCGATTCGGGTCGGGGCAACGGCAATTTCGTCTTCCACGGAGACACGCTCCGGCCACCGTCGTTCCTGACCGCGGACTGGCGGTACGCCGACGATCCGATCGGGTTGCGCCGAATCTCCTTCAGTGGCAACGAGAAGGGGATGCCCCATTGGGGTATCATCGGCCTCGGGTACCGCGACGTGGACGCGGTGTCCCGGTACATCACCGAGGTTCTGCGGGTGAAGTACCAGTTGTGCCGCCCGCGGGCGGGGGGGGGGGGTTCCCCCCCCCCGCCCCGCCCGCGACCCGATTTCCGGAAGGCCGCAACGTATGGGCGTTCGGTCCGAACGCCCACGGATGACGGCCCGCTAGGGCGATCCTGCCAGGATCTCTCGAAGCACCCTGGCCACCTCCTCCCCTTCGTCCAGGTATCCCTCGTGCCCGGCGCCGGTGTGCAGCTCCACGTAGCGCGTCGGCCCTCGCGTGCGCTCGCCGAACGCGCGGATCGTCCAAGCAGACACGAGCCGGTCCGAGTCGAACGCCACGAGCGTGCAGGGCACGGAGACGGCTTCCGGCGCGACGCGGTGCCGATCCAGCGACTCCGAGAGGCACACGAACGCCTCCTGTCCAGGGGTCCGTGCCGCGGAGCCGTTTCGGCTCACGAGGCTGCGTTGAAGCCCCCGCACCGCCGTACCGAGGGGATGGCACTCGTGGGCGGCCGCCAATGCGCATACGCGCTCGATCCGATCAGGCGCGTCGGCGGCGAGGCGCAGCGCGACCATCCCCCCGTACGAGGCTCCGATGACGGCGCGGGCGCGCGCCACACCGAGGGCGTCCAGGACCGCGACGACCATGCGGGCCTGATCGCCGGTCGATACGGACACGCCACGCAGCCAGTGCGTCGAGGCCACCGGGCCGGTCGAGCCGCCGGCGCCGCCCAGCCAATCCACGGAGACCACTCGGAACCGGTCGACGTCGACCGCCCGGCCGGGCCCCACCTGTCGGCCCCACCAGCCCGCCCGCTCCGGGTCGTCCGCCACGTGCCTGTCCGCCGTCAGGCCCCCGAGCACCACCACCACGGGTGCGTCCTCCGGGCCCACGACCTCGAACGCCGCCTGGGCCGGATGGAGTGAGACCCCCGATTCCAGCCTGAAGGAAGCGGGAAGGTGCACGAGCCCGGTCTTCGTGCCGGCTTCGATGCGCGCGGAGCGCCGTGCGCCTCGTCCGTGCGGCGCGCCGTCGACGCGTCGGACGTCGGCCAGGAGCGCCCGGGCCGTCTCCTCGGGCCCCATCCCGGCTCCGATGTGCACCCTCGTTCCTCCTCCGTCCAACGCGTAGGCGTAGACCGCCCGATCGGGCGGGACAGCCAGGGGGTCGCCCGGATCCAGCTCCTCGTAGCCGACGAAGAGCGAGCCGTCGAGGCCGCCCCGGGCGACCAGACGGGTCGTTCGGCCGGCCCGGGCGCGGGCGCGCACGACAGCCGGGTCGAGCGTGCGGATATCCTCGCTTGGAATGTCCTGGGGATGCACGCTCCGGCCCCAGAGCGCTTGCGCGACCACCGCGAGCTTCACGGCCGCGTCCGCTCCGCGGAAATCCAGCGTCGGGTCGGTTTCGAGCAGCCCCCGGCGGTCGGCTTCCGCCACGCCGTCCTCGAAGGTGCCTCCCGCCTCGACGACCTGGAGGATGACGGTCGTGGAGCCGCTGCCCGCCAGCGAGACCCCCACACACGAATCCCGGAGCTCGGCGATGTCCTCCGCGAGGGCCGCGCCCGCACCGCCGAGCGTCGCGTTGATGCCGACGCGGGCCCCCACATGGGGTCCCACCCATCGGTGGGCACGAGCCGCGGGCGCGTCCTTCGCCGCCAGCGCCAGACCTCGGCCCCGGCCGATCACGAGGTCGTCCAGGAACGTCGCCCATGCGGGACGCTCGAAGCTGGTCGACGTCGCGTCCACCACCAGGTCGGCCTGCACCTGGAGAACCGCGCCGGCAACGGAGCCGGGATCGAGCGCCAAGGGATGGCGGGCGAGCGGTCGGCCGGCGGTCTTCCAGCGCGCGAGCGCCGCACCGTCCAGACCCGAGGGATCATGCACGGTGCCCGACGTGTCGGTCGCCGCCACCAGGAGCGGATCCCCTTCCTCGAGGAGTCCGAGCAGTGCCCGGCCGACTTGGCCCACACCGAGCAGATGGAGCGTGCGACGTCCCGGCGAGGGACCCGTCGTGCGAAAGGCGTCCAGACGGCCGTCCCGTTCGGGGCCCGCCAGACGCGAAGGAGCCGTGCTCATTCTGGATTCGACCTCCGGTGGAGTCCGCCCATCGGACCCCCGGAGGAAGCGCGCCGGCCGAAGGAAGGAGAAGCGACCGCGCGTCGCGACCCATCTTTCGGCGAACCAAGCAGGTTCCCGCGGGAGTTGGCACCGTGCGGAGCTTCGGAAAGCTCCGGGGTTGCCCCGGCGTCTCAGGGCCCGTCCCTCAGCCGGTCTCGATGAGTTCCGGAAGGCTAGCGCACGGTGCCGCGACGCGTCAAGTGGCCGCGCGACAGGCCGGCGCGTAGCGCTCCACTTCGGACGCGTCGGACGCGCGCGCGGCGGAGAGATCGAGCGCGCGCAGGGCCGCCGACCACCGCCTACACCCGCAGGACCTTTCCGTGGTTCCGGTGGTTGAGATCCACACCGATCAGCCGGGAGAGAGCCGTCAGGAAGCGGTACTTGAAGCGCTCGTCCTTGTGCACCTGGGTCCTCGTCGTGCCCGGAGGATCGAGGAGGCGCAGCTTGTCGGCCCAGTCCATGGCGGCGATGCGCTCCGCCATGACACGGGGATGGGTGCCGGTGAACGTGTCGAGGCGCCCGAGCGGGCCGTAGTCGAACTCCGTGACCCCTCCCTGCTCCGCCGCCACTTCCTCGGGGCTCTTCCGGTGCAGCCAGAACTCGCGGATCTTCGCCTGCATGAATCGGGGGTGGTGGACCCATCCATAGTGGAAGATGCGTGCTCGGGCGGGTGCGACCGTGATGCGGCGCTGATCGGGATGGCGGAAGGACTGGGCGTCGCGCACCGAGCACACCCCGATGCCGTTCCGGATGATGCGAATCTCCTTCTGGTACCATCCGTGACCGGTCTGGATGTGGTCGTAGTCGCCGAAGAAGTGCAGATAGTCGAAGAGCAGGCCCTCCACCCGAGGATCGTCGAGAAGCTCCTCGCACCGTCGTCGGATCATCGCGTGATCGTCTTCGTGGAGAACTTCGTCGGCCTGCAGATAGAGGCACCAGTCTCCCGTGCACCGCTCCAGCGCGACGTTGGTGAGGTTCGCGTAGACCTGCGGTCCGATCGTGCCGTCCCATGGCGCCTCGACGATCCGGAGCCGCGGATCGTCCAGCGAATCGAGGAGCCCGCGGGTGTCGTCGGCAGGATCACCTGGAATCCACGCCACCACGAGCTCGTCCACGACGGGGAGCATGGACAGGAGCGACTCGCGCAGAGGGTAGTCGAGCTTGAGGGCGTTTCGGACGAACGTGAACCCCGAGATGCGCATCAGGCCGGCTCTCCGGATGCGCCCGCGTCCAGCTTCAGGAGGCGAGCGGCGTTCCCGCCGAGCACCTCCGCCTCGGCATCGGAGTCGAGCCCCAGCTCCAGGATGCTGGATTTCATCCTGTCCAGACTTCCGATCATGTGCGGATAGTCGGAGCCGGCCAACAGGTGGTCCGCCCCCGCGAACCCGAGTGCGAGCCGGAGCGCCTCGGGATCGAAGTTCACGGTGTCGTAATAGAACGCCCGCAGCTGGTCGGAGGGCGGCACCGAGCACCGTTCGCGGCACTCCGGATAGGCCTCGAAGCCCCGGTCGAAGCGCTCGGCCATGTACGGGACCGCTCCGCCCAGGTGCCCCAGCACCCACCTGATCCGCGGGTGGCGCTCCACGACCCCCGAATAGACCAGCGACGCCGCCGCCAGGGTCGTGTCCATCAGGAATCCGACCATCGGCATCAGCATGTACCTCTCCATCGCCTCGACGCCGACGGGATAGGTAGGGTGGATGTACACCACGGCGCCGGCCTCGTCGAGGTAGCCCCAGAGCGGGAGGAAGCGGTCGTCCGAGAGCGGCACCCCGCTCGCGTTGCTGAAGAGCATCAGCCCGGGCAGCCCGAGCTCCTCGAGGACCCGCTCGGCCTCCTCCACGGCCGCGTCCGGAGCGTTCATGGGAAGCGTGCCGAGAGCCGTGAAGCGCTCGGGCCGCTCCCGCACGTCCGCGGCGAACGCGTCGTTGACGACCCGGCAGAGCTCCACGGCTCTCTCGGGCGTCTCGATTCCCGTGCCCGGTGCGGTGAACGACAGGACCTGCATGTCCACCCCGTGTTCATCGAGGACCCGTGTCCGGAAGTCCAGATCGCGATGGCCGGGAACCAGCACGTTGTAGTCCCCCGGCGAATGCAGAACCGGGTTGTCGGCCTCGTCGTGGGTGACGTGGAAGCGGCTGCCCCCGCTCCGGATCGCTTCGAGGAACGGGGCGGGATAGTAGTGGTTGTGGAAGTCGAGGATCATGGTTCTCGAGTGCTCGGTTGATACCCCTTGCGGGCCCAGAAGTGATAGACGGGGAGGCCGAGGAGGACCAGGCCCAGCCCGACCCCGCTGGACGCCGGTGACGACGCGACCTGGTTGGCCACGATGGCGAACGCGCAGGCGGCGAAGCCGAGCGGGACCCACGGATAGCCCACGACCGAATAGCAACGCTCGAGCCCCGGCCGCCTTCGGAGCAGGACCAACCCGATCGCCATGAGGCCGAAGAAGATCCACTCGGTGTAGATCACACGAGTGAACAGAGTGCGGTAGGTGCCGGTGAGCACCAGGATGGAGGCCCACACCGCCTGCAGCAAGATCGCTCGGTGGGGCGTGTGGTGGCGTGGGTGGACCGCGCCGGCCCACCGGAAGAGGAGACCGTCGCGCGCCATCGCGAAGTAGACCCGCGGTCCGGCGAGGATGATACCCGAGAGCGCTCCCAGCGTCGAGAACACCACCAGCCCCGACATGGCCGCCCCTCCCCCCCTGCCGAATACGGCATCGGCGGCATCCGCGGCGACCCGGTTGGACGATGCCACGGTGCTCACGGGAAGCACGTAGAGGTACACCGCGTTCAGCGCTACGTAGGAGACCGTCACCACGAGCGTGCCGATGACCAGGGCCCGGGGGATCGTGCGGCGCGGCTCGCGTGTCTCCTCGGCATTGTAGGTGACCATGTGCCATCCACCGAAGGCGAACAGGCCGGCGACCATGCCGAGGGCGAAGTCACCCATCCCGAACGACGGACCCGCCATCTCCGTTCCCGAGCGCGCCACGGCGGCGTGGGCGTCACCTCCGAAGGAGAAGCCCAGCAGGATGATCGCCCCGACCGCCGCGACCTTCCCGACCGTGAAGGCGGCCTGGAGCTCGCTCCCCTGTCGGACGCCCGCGTAGTTGATCGCCGAAAGCGCGAGGATGGCGCCGACCGCGAGGACGCGCAGACCCAGGGGCCCGAGCGGAAGGAAGAACCCCGCGTAGCGCGCGAAGATCACGGCGACGACGGCGATGATGCCGGAGTGCATCGTCCAGAACATCGCCCATCCCCAGAGGAAGCCGAGCGCGGGAGAGTACGCCTCGCGGAGGTACACGTACACACCCCCGGCTTCCGGAAAGACCGACGCGAGCTCCGCGCACACGAGCGCGCCGAAGAGGGTGAGCAGGCCACAGGCCAGCCAGACGGCATAGACACCGAGGGTTGTCGGCACGTAGCCGGTCACCTCGGACGGTTGCACGAAGATGGAGGCGCCGAGGATCGTGCCCACCACCATGGCGGTGGCGTGGTACAGTCCCATGGTCCGCTCGAGCGGAGGGTTGGTTCGGGGCTTCGCGTCCATGGCGCCGCCTGTGGCTCGGGCGGATCCCCGACCCGATCGGGGGCTCTCCGCGGTCAGGAGGCCTGGGCCTGGGTCCCGGACCCGGCCTCACTCGAGCCGTAGAGGCGCTCGGAGAAGATGCAGCTCCGCCCGAGGACCTGCCGCATGATGCACCCTTCCCGGAAGTGGACGCCGCAACGCAGGCATTTCTGGGACCGTGCCGCGTCCAGGTTGAGAAGCCGGACCGCCAGCTCGTCGAGCAGCGACGACAGCGCCTCCAGCCGGTCGTCGTCGTAGTCGCCCAGGGCCTCACCGAGGTGTCGATCGGACACCTCACGAACGCGGTTCAGGAACTCCTCTCCCTCCTCGGTGAGCGAGAGCTGGACCGCGCGCCGGTCGTCGGGCGAGACCTCCCGCTTGATCAGGCCTCTCTGGACGAGGCGATCCGTAGACCGGCTCGCCGCGGCCGCCGTCACCCCCATGATCTCGGCGACGTCGGAGACCATGAAGCGCTTCGAGGGCCGATCGATCAGCAGAAGCAGGCGGAACTGGGACAGCGCCAGACGCGAAGGACCGACTTCGTCCAGCGTCCGTTCCATCAGCTCCGTCACGGTGGAGCAGAAGATGTGGGACGCGCCCAGAACCTGGCGGATCAGATCGGACTTGTGACCGTCGACGGCCATGAAGGGACGACCTCCAACGCGAGGGTTCGATCACGTGATGGTGGTACATGGTATACGGGGGCACGATATCCGACAAACGAGGCCGGCGGCCCGGGCCGCCGGCCTCGATGCCACGAAGGAGCGTCAGTCGGACGCGCCCACCACGTTCAGCGTTCCCGTGGCGGTCTTCCCCGCGGCCGACACCTCGATCGTGTACGTGCCTGGTTGGACGCGCCTGGCCATGCCGAACCGCGCCATCCGCTCGGACTGCGCATCCCCGGCCTGGGGCGTGGGTGTGAGGTCCCAGACCACGCTGTTGAAGCCCGCATCGCCCGTACCTTCGAGCGTGCGGACCACGGTGCCGCTCCGGTCCTTGATCGTGATGCGGGCGGGACCTGCGCTCTTCATCCAGTACGCCACGAACGCGGTCGAGCCTCCGCCCCCGCGTCCGAAGCCGCCGAAGCCCCGGCCCCGGGTGGGCACCGTGACATCGTCGACGTCGAAGAGATGCAGATCGCTCGCCGCCACTGCGCCCGTAAGCTGTTGCAGGTAACGCACGTCCAGGGCGTACATCCCGCGACCGTGCGTGGCGGCCACCAGGATGTTCTCACGAGGATGCACGATGATGTCCTGCACGAAGGCGCTGGGGAGTCCGCCGCCCAGTGTCTGCCAGTGTCGGCCTCCGTCGATCGAGACATAGGCTCCGATGTCGGTGCCGACGTACAGGAGGTTCGCATTGACGGGATCCTCCTTGATCACGTTCACCGGCCCCGTGGGCAGGTTCGCCGTGATGCTCGTCCAGTGCCGGCCGTAGTCGGTGGACTTCCAGATGTAGGGCACGAAGTCCTCGTTTCGCCGTCCGTTCTGTGCCAGATAGACGGTTCCCTCGGCGTACTTCGACGCCACGATCTCGGCGATGAACCGGTTCGGCACGAGCCCCGACGTGATCTCCGTCCAGCTCTGGCCGCCGTCCCGCGTCACGTGCACGCGCCCGTCGTCCGTGCCCGCGTAGAGGAGGCCGAACTTCAGCGGGGACTCGGCGATCGAGAAGATCGTCTGGTACGCGATGTCGCCGAGCTTCTTGGGATCGTTGTAGGTCAGATCCGGACTGATGCGCTCCCAGCTGTCCCCGCGGTCCATGGAGCGGAAGAGGTACTGGTACCCGAGGTACAGGATTCGGGGGTTGTGCGCCGAGATGATGAACGGCGCCAGCCACTGGCCCCGGTAGGGCAGCTCGCCTTCCGGAGGCTTCGGCGCGAGCTGGACGGTCTCGCCCGTGGCCATGTTCGTGCGCTGGATCGAGCCGTAGTAGCCGGCCGAATAGACCGTGTTCGGGTCCGTCGGATCGACCATGTGGATGCTGCCCTCGCCGCCCGGAGCGTTGTCCCACTCGACGGCGGGAATCGAATGCCGGCCGCGGCTCAGGTCCACGACGGCCCGGGCACTCCCGATGTCCTGGATCGAGCCGTAGACCCGGAACGGATCGCCCATGTCGTAGCCGACGTTGAAGAACTCGCTGAGCGGAAGGTTGTCCGTGAACTGCCGCCACGTCTCGCCCCCGTCGTAGGACGCGACCACCCCGCCGTCGTTCACGTTGAGGAGGTAGTTCGAGTTGGCGGGATCGATCCAGAGACCGTGGTGGTCACCATGCATTCCCGACAGCTGCCGGAACGTCCGGCCCCGATCCTCCGACACGTTCAGGCCGAGGCCGAGCACGTAGATCTTGTCCGCGTTGTTCGGGTCCACGCGGATCTGCCCGAAGACCCATCCGTACGTGCCGCCCAGGCGTTCCATGTAGGCGTTCTCCTGGGACGTCCGGGTCCAGGTCTCGCCCCGGTCCTCGGAGCGGAAGATCGTCGCGGCCTTGATCACGGGCTGCAGCGGGCGCCCGTAGGCGTCGCGCTCGCTCGGGTCGGGCGTGCGCGCGATCTCGTAGTTGTCGACGAACGCGTAAACGACGTTCGGGTTGGAGCGCGCCACGTCGATTCCGATGCGGCCGCGGTGCTCGGGCGACGGGAGCCCCTGGTTGATCGGCTTCCAGGTGGCGCCCGCGTCGTCGGTCCGGTAGACGCCGCTCTTCGTGAATCCCGGCTCGACGCGCGGATCATTCCAGGGCCGCCGGATGCGCTGCCACATGGCCGCGTAGAGCCGGTCGGGGTTCGACGGATCCATGACCAGGTCGATCGCGCCCGTCTGGTCGTCGATGGAGAAGACCTTGCTCCACGTGCGGCCGCCGTCGGTCGTCTTGTAGACGCCCCGCTCGGGGTTGAAGGTCCACTCGTTCCCGGACGCCGCGACGTACACGATGTCCGGGTTCGTCGGATGGATGACGATGCGCGGGATCGTGTGGGTGCCCACCAGGCCCATGTGCTGCCACGTCTCGCCGCCGTCCGTGGACTTGTAGACCCCGGCTCCGGCGAAGGAGCTGCGGAAGATGTTCGCCTCTCCGGTACCGATCCAGACGATGTTCGGATCCGACGGTGCGACGGTGACGTCACCGATCGACGTCGAGAGGGCCTGGTCGAAGACCGGCTCCCAGGTGACGCCGTCGTTCACGGTACGCCACACACCGCCGCCGGCGCCGGCCACGTAGATCGTGTAGCTCTTGCCACGGGGCGTCACGACGGCGACGTCGGTCATGCGCCCGCTGATGTTCGTCGGCCCCAGCAACTGCCAGGGAAGGTGGGTGAAGGGGGACGCCGCCGTCAGGGCGACGTGCTGGTTGTACATCTCGACGCGCTGCTCGGGACTCGTGGGTCGACCCTGGGCAGGGGCCACGGATGGGGAAAGGGCCAGAAGGCAGGCCACGAACGTGAGCGAGCGCGCGCCAGACGTGGAAATCACAGGATCAACCTCCGTTCCGGGTGGATTCCGGAAAGGTCGGGAGGGGCCTTTCCTGTTCATGAGTGTCCATCGGACTCCGGGACACCGGCGCTGCTCGTCCCTCAAGCTACCTGCGGCGGGACCGGGCGCAACGGTCACGGCCGGTGGCACGAACAGTGCATGGTCCGTGTCCCCGGAGGCGGCGTTCCCCCGTCCGAGCGGGGGGGAACGTCCCCGCCGGATTCACCACCCGCCGCTCTCGAACACAAAGCGTCGGTCGGGTGTCTTCTCTGCATGTGCGTTGGAGCGGCGAGGCGTCGCTGCCGGACCGCGTTTCCGAAAGCCAGGAGACGTACCATGATTCGCACCCTGCAAGGCCTTGCTCTGTCCGCGGCGCTCTTGGCGCTCGTGGCCGTTCCGGCTCGAGCCCAGACGGCCAACGTCAGCGGCAAGTGGGAGTTCACGTCGGAGGGTCCCCGCGGCCCGCAGACCACGACGTTCACGTTCAAGCAGGATGGAACGACCGTCACCGGGACGGGCGAGTTCGCTTTCCGTCGCCGGAACGGGGGTGGCAACGATCAGGCGCCCCCGCCCATCGAGATCAAGGACGGTAAGATCGACGGGAACAAGCTGACGTTCTCGATGGAGCTGAGCTTCGGTGGAGGCGGCCAGGGGATGACGATGAGCTACTCGGCCACCGTCGACGGGGACAGCATGAAGGGCACCCAGACGACACCACGGGGAGAGCGTGAGTTCACCGCCAAGCGCGTGAAGGAGTAACCACAGCTCTCGAGCTTCTCGGACGGTGCGGCTCCGGGGAGGCCTCTTCGACCTCCTCGGAGCCGCTTGCGTTTCAGAATCCCGTCGGTCCTCGAGGTCCGTGACGCCGATCCGGGAGCGTCGACGATCCTGCGCTCCGGTCGACCGGTCAGAACCGATGGCACATCTCGCAGTCGGTGTCCGTCGTGTGCGTCTCGGCCGTCCCCGCATGGCACTCGAAGCACGTCGCGGGCTGCGCGCGCCCCACCTCCCCCTTCTCGTTCTCGTGGCAGTACTGGCATTCCAGGTCCGCCGGATGGGTCGCATGCGAGAAGATGAGCGTCGTCTGGAGCGGCCGGGGTGGCGCGTACTCCACCGTAGGCTGGGTCGCTCCGTCGTGACACGAGGCGCACTCGGATAGCGGCGGATACAGCGCGGTCGAGTCCTCGCGCGCTACGCCCGAATGACACGTGGCACACGTCGTGCGGTCGATGTGACCCGCATGGGAGAACTTCGCCTGCGGGTACGCCAGCCCCATCAACGCCATGCACGCCGCACCGAACCCAGCACCCCAGACCCACCTCTGTCGAGATCCCACGGACCACCTCCACGCCAGGAGCCTGTCCGGGTCAGCCAGGAGCGCCACGTCCTCCGGCCGCTTCCCCGTCGAGGGAATCAAGGGGCCTACCGTGACCGGGTCAAGAGTACCCCCGAGGAAATCGCGCGTAGGCAGTCTTGAGATTCGATTGCAGTTAGTAGATAATTAACTACCAACATTAATTAACGGGTGAATTCCAGTCTGCTCCGCACCATCCAGTGATGCGTCAGGCGGAACCCGCGGAGCACCCCATCAGGGGTTCGAAGGGATGGAGCGCCAGCCCGCCTAAGACTCCGGGGACCGCCTTCAGAGTGGGAGGTCAGGATGGGGTACGTCCTGTTCATCACGATCGTCGTCCTCCTGTTCCTGGGCGATCGGGTCGTCAAGAAGGCGCGCTCTCGGCACCCGTCCTCCGGCGCTTGATTCCGCCCAGCCTTCACGATCCACCGTCCACGCTCAATCCTGCCCGAAGGGTGGGCTCCGTACATGTCCGTCACTCGCAG
This sequence comes from uncultured Gemmatimonadaceae bacterium, assembly GCA_964630935.1. GTDB lineage: Bacteria > Gemmatimonadota > Gemmatimonadetes > Longimicrobiales > Gaopeijiaceae > SZUA-318. The sequence goes on from CAZVYM010000035.1 coordinate 20,130, forward strand.
GGCGGTCCTGAGGTCGCTCGCAGGAGCGGCCGCCGGCCTCGCCACACCGCTTCGACTTCTGGGACGTGAGCGAAAGCTCCCCTCGCCGGACGCGGTTGCGCTCCTGTACGACTCGACCCGCTGCACGGACTGCGGTCTCTGCACGCGGAGCTGTAGGGCCCAGCACGGCATCCCCGAGCCGCGCGTGCAGGCCACCGAGTTGGCGCCCGACGCGCTCACGGCGGTGCGCAAGTATCCCACGCGGGACGGGCAGTGGGCCTTCCGCAAGCTCCAGTGCATGCACTGTGTCGACCCGGGTTGCGTGAGCGCATGCATGCTCGGCGCCATGCACAAGGGCGCGGACGGGGCGGTGACCTGGAACGCCGACTTGTGCGTCGGTTGCCGGTATTGCGAGATCGCCTGCCCCTTCGTCGTGCCGCGCTTCGAGTGGGACACGCCCGCGCCGAAGCTCACCAAGTGCGACTTCTGTCCGGAGCGGCGCGCCCAGGGGCTCCCGCCGGCATGCGTGGAGACGTGCCACCGGCAGGCCCTCGCCTACGGACGGCGGGCCGAGCTCTTGGCCGAAGCGCACCGACGCATCGCGGCCGAACCCGAGCGGTACAACCCGGATGTCTACGGGGAGAGCGAAGGCGGGGGCACCCAGGTGCTCCTGCTCGGACCCGCCGGGGTGTCGTTCGCGGAGCTCGGGCTGCCGGAGCTCGGGGAGGATTCGGTCCCGTCCATGGCCGAAGGAGTGCAACACACTCTGTACAAGGGATTCGCCGCACCGATCGTGCTTTTCGGTCTCGCGGCCGCGGCCGTGCGCCGAAGCACGCGGCGGGAAGGACTGCTTCCCGGCCACGCCGTGATCACGCCCGAGCCGGTCGGCGGCCGGCTGCTCACCTGGCCGTTCCTCGGTCTCACGATGCTCTTCCTCCTCGGGCTCACGGCCGTCGTGCGGCGCTTCGCGCTCGGCCTCGGCCCGACGACGCATCTGAGCGACGGCTACCCGATGGGTCTGTGGATCGCCTTCGACGTCGTCACCGGCACCGCTCTGGCTTGCGGGGGCTACGCGATCGCGCTCCTGGTCTACGTGCTCAACAGGGGCCATTACCACCCCCTCATCCGGGGCGCGATCGCCACGAGCGCCCTGGGCTACACGCTGGGCGGCATCAGCGTGCTCATCGACATCGGAAGGCCGTGGAACTTCTACAAGATCCCGCTCTACTTCTGGCACTGGAACGTGAACTCGATCCTCCTCGAGGTCGCCCTGTGCATCATGGCCTACACGGTCGTGCTGTGGATCGAGCTCTCGCCGGCGTTCCTCGTTCGCTTTCGCGGGAGCAGGCACGACAGCTTGCGGCGGGCGGCCCTCTGGATGGCACCGCGACTCGAGCCCTTGCTGCCCTGGGTGCTCGCGCTCGGGCTGCTGCTCCCGACCATGCACCAGTCGTCGCTCGGAAGCTTGATGCTGCTGGCGGGCCCGAAGCTGCACCCGCTGTGGCGGACCCCCTTGCTGCCCCTGCTCTTCCTGATCTCGTGCGTGGGCATGGGCTATGCGGCGGTCATCCTCGAGTCGACGATCTCGGCGAAGGCCTTCGGACGGGCCGGCGAGACCGGCATGCTCCACCGGCTCGCAACTCCCGTCGCCGTCGTGCTGCTCGCCTTCGCGACAGTCCGGGCCACCGACGTGGTGGCGCGTGGTCTCTGGCCGCTGGTGATGGACCTGGACCGCTACAGCGCGCTGTTCATGCTGGAGATCGTCTTGTTTGTCGCACCCGCCGTGGCGCTCCTGCTGCGTCGTCGAGTCCCGAGCGGAGCATTCCTCATGCTCGTGGCCGGCGTCGTGGCAACGGCGGGTGCGCTCTTCCGCTTCTCGACGTATCTGTTCGCTTTCCAGCCAGGACCCGGCTGGTCGTACTTCCCCGCTCTGGGGGAGATCGCGGTGACTACGGGGATCCTGTCGGCGGAGCTCATGGGGTACCTCTTCATCGTCAAGCGCTTCCCGGTTCTTCGGGGCGTGGCTCCGTCCACGACACCCCCTCGGAGTCGGATCGCGACGGAGGACGACGCGGCGGTGTCCGCTTGATGGGCTCCGAGCGATTCCCGCTCAGGCGTCTTGCCACGTCATCGGTCCGCTTCCAGCTTTCGGAAGCGAGGGCGACCCACCTCAGCATGGAGGCCCGCGTGGGCGAAGGACCTCCGGGGGCGCCGACCGGAATGACCGTATCCGCAGGCCGCGAAGCCGCGTTCATCGGAAAGATCACCGCGGCGGCCACGCACGAGATCCGCAACGTGCTGGCCATCATCAAGGAATCGGCGGGCCTCGTCGAGGATCTGCTCTACGTCTCGACCCAGGGCGGCTCGCTCGATCGCGAGCGCGTCCTCAAGGCCCTCGGCCGCATCGAGGCCCAGGTCGCGCGGGGAGCGGAGATCTCCACCCAGCTCAACCGGGTGGCTCACGCCACGGACCACGACGCGGCGACCGTCTCCCTCGACGAGGAGGTGAGACGGGTGGTCTTCCACGCTCAGAGACCTGCCCGGAAGAAGTCGCAGCTCGTGCGCGCGGTCGACGGAACCCCGCCTCCCCCCTTCCAGGGCAACGTTCTCCACGTGCACATGGCCGTCTACGCCGCTCTGGAGACGTGCCTGGAGCGGCTCGGCGAGGGGGGCACGGTGGAGGTTCGGGCCGGGATGAGCCGGGGACGGCCCTCGGTGAGCCTGACCACCTCCGCCGGAGGAGACGCCGCGGACGATGCGGCCGAATGGGACGGGCTACGCGACTCGTTGGAGCATCTCGGGGTCTCGCTGGAGAGCTCCGGGAACGGAGACGGTTTGATGTTGCTCTTCCAGCCGTACGGTTGAGTCCCGAAGAGCAGCGGAGCATCTGCGCCTCAGGGCGGGAGAGGCCGGATCCGAGCACGAGGCGGTGATGAGCGAGATCCGAGTGCTTCTCGTCGACGACGAAGTGGACTACGTCCGCACGATGGCCGAGCGCCTGGAGATGCGGGACCTGCGTAGCCGCGTCGCGACCAGCGGTGCCGAGGCGCTGGAGATGGTGCGCGCGGAGGTGCCGGACGTGATGGTGCTCGACCTGCGCATGCCGGGCATCGACGGCATGGAGGTCCTGGAGCGTGTCAAGGAAGAGCATCCCCAGGTCCAGGTCGTTATTCTGACCGGTCATGGCTCGGAAGCGGAGGAGAAGGAGGCCCGGGCCCTTGGCGCGTTCGAGTACCTCCAGAAGCCAGCCGATACCGGACAGTTGATCGACACCATCACCGCAGCCTGGAAGCGAGGGCTGAAGGTCGCGGCCGAGTTCCTCCGCGAGTCCCGGGAGGAGTTCGACCGAACGATGGAGGCCGCCACGTGGGCCGAGGCCGGTGAGCAGGACCTCGCCGTCGGTGCCATGGAGAAGCGGCCGAAGGAGGAGCCCCGCCCGGATCGGACGGGACTCAAGGTCCTTCTGGTCGACGACGAGGAGGACTACGTCCGCACGATGGCGGAGCGCATGGAGATGCGCGACCTGGGCAGTGACGTCGCCCTGACCGGCGAGCAGGCGCTCGAGATGCTCGAGGGCGAGCTGCCCGACGTGATGGTCCTCGACCTCCGCATGCCGGGCATGGGAGGCATGGAGGTCCTTCGACGGGTGAAGGAAGCGCACCCGCAGCTGGAGGTGATCGTCCTGACCGGATTCGGGTCCGACGAAGACGAAGCGGAGGCGCGGCGGCTGGGGGCCTTCGACTACCTGCGCAAGCCGGTCGACCTGAGCGACCTCGTCAACACGATCAGGAGAGCGGGGCGCGCCCGGCGCACCCGAAAGGCGAAGAAGGCCTGATGGCGGACGACGCCCCCCGCGTCTCCGGACCCGAGCGCGACCTGGACACGTTGATCTCGCAGGGTCGCTACCGGAGACTGCTCGTCACCGCGCTCCTGGGCGTCAGCGTGGTGGCCGTGGCTCCGCTCCTCATCATGACCGGCGTGAACTACTACCAGTACCGCCAGGCCTTCCGCTCCGAGACGGCCCGGCCCATGGCGGATTTCGTCCGTAACGGGAAGCAGTCGCTCGAAGCGTTCCTGTCCGAGCGCATGTCGGCCCTCGAGCTGGTGGTGCGCGAGTGCTCCTTCGAGGAGTTGCGGGACCCCGCTCGCCTCCGGAGTCTCCTGACCAACATGAAGCAGGCGTTCGGGGGGTTCGTGGACCTGGGCCTCATCGACGACAAGGGGGTCCAGGTCTCCTACGCCGGCCCCTACGAGCTGGAGGGCCGCAGCTACGAGTCCTCCCCCTGGTACCATGAGGTGACGCAGCACGGCACCTGGATCAGCGACGTGTTCATGGGCTACCGAAACGCCCCGCACTTCGTCGTGGCCGTCCAGCACGACGCGGACCCGGGGCGCTCCTTCGTATTGCGCGCCACCATCGACACCGAGCTCATCAACCGACTCGTCGGCTCGGTGGCGACCCGGCCTTCGGCCGACGCGTTCCTCCTGAATGCCGACGGAACCCTCCAGACTCCCTCGCGACGCTACGGGGCGGTGCTCGCGCGCGCCCCGCTCCCCGCCCTCACGCCGGCCTCCGAGACCCAGCTGACCGAGCTTCGTGACGATCGGGGCGAACCGTTGACGGCCAGCTACGCCCAGATCGCCAACTCACCGTTCACCCTCGTGCTGGTGAGCCCCCGCCACGCCCTCGTGTCCGGGTGGGTCGCGCTGCGCAGGAACCTGCTGATCTTCCTGGCCGTGAGCGTGGTGCTCATCCTCGTCGTGGTGACGTGGGGAACCACGCACATGGTGAGCCGGGCCCGCGAGGCGGACCTCCTGCGGGCCACCGCCTACCACAAGATGGAGTACACGAACAAGATGGCGGCGCTCGGGCGGCTGAGCGCCGGGGTCGCGCACGAGGTGAACAATCCGATCTCGATCATCGCCGAGAAGGCGGGCCTGCTCAAAGACCTCCTGCAGATGTCCGACCAGATGCCGCCCAAGGAGAAGATGCTCGAGCTGGTGGACTCGGTGCTCCGCTCCGCCGACCGGTGCGCCGGGGTGACGCACAGACTGCTCGGATTCGCCAAGCACATGGAGGTCCACCGCGAGACCATCGAGCTCGACGCGCTCCTGATCGAGGTGCTCGGCTTCCTCCAGAAGGAGGCGAGCTACCGTAACCTGCGGGTCGACTTCGACTTCCCCGAGGACCCTCCCCGGGTCGTGAGCGACCGCGGCCAGCTCCAGCAGGTCTTCCTGAACATCATCAACAACGCGTTCGCCGCGGTCGAGGACGGGGGCCGCATCGAGATCGGCATCCGGGAGGCCGCGAGCGACGCGATCGAGGTGTGGATCGCGGACGACGGCGTGGGCATCTCCGAGGAGCACCTCTCGCACATCTTCGATCCCTTCTTCACGACGAAGAAGGGGGCGGGCACGGGTCTGGGGCTCTCGATCACCTACGGCATCGTGCAGAAGCTGGGAGGTGAGATCCGGGTCGAGAGCGAGGTCGGCGAAGGCACGCGCTTCACCGTCTCGCTCCCCAAAGCCGAGCCGGCGGAGTGAGTTCGATGACAGAGCCGCGAGCACCCCGCGTCCTGGTCGTCGACGACGAAGAGGAGCTGGTCAGCGCCCTCGTCGAGCGACTGAACCTGCGGGGCTTCGAGGCGACCGGCGTCACCACGGGAGAAGCCGCGCTCGCTTCGATCGAGCGGGAAGGCTGCGACGTGGTGCTCCTCGACGTCAAGATGCCGGGCCTCGGGGGGCTGGACGTGATCCGCCGGATCAAGCAGGCCCGACCCTCGCTCGAAGTGGTTCTCCTGACCGGACACGGATCCCCGGCGAGCGCCGAAGAGGGTCTGGAGGCGGGAGCCTACGACTACCTGATGAAGCCGGTGAAGATCGACGAGCTGGTTCGGATCCTCCGCTCGGCCGGCTCGGCCGGGAGGGCGGAGAAGGTGGACACGGAATGAGCGACTGTAACGACTGCAAGGTCCTCCTGGTGGACGACGAGCAGGACTTCGTGGAGGTCCTTGCCGAGCGGCTGCGTACGCGGGGCCTGACCGTCGACACGGCCGTGACCGGCCTGACCGCCGTGGTGAAGGCCGAGGAGACTCGGTTCGACGCGATCGTCCTGGACATGGCCATGCCCGGCATGGACGGGATCGAGACGCTGGAGCGCCTCCTGGAGCTGAATCCGGACCTCCAGGTCATCCTGCTCACGGGCCGCGCGACGCTCGAGCAGGCCGTGACGGCCATCAAGCTGGGCGCGCTCGACCTCCTGGAGAAGCCCGCCGAGCTCGACACGCTGGTGAAGAAGATCGAGGACGCGGCGCGTCGGCGGTGGTCCATCGAGGAGAAGCGCATCGAAGAGAAGGTCGACGACATCATCCGCAAGAAGGGGTGGTGAGGATGGACCGCGACGACACACCCGGCCCCGACGTCCTCGGACGCGTCCGGGACATCATGATCCCGCGGGACCACTATCCGTCCGTCCACCCGACCGACACGCTCCGACGAGCCGTGCGGGTGATCGAGGAGAGCGGGCTCCACGTGAACGGGCGCAAGTCGCTTCCGCGCGTGCTCCTGGTGCTGACCGAAGACCACGAGCTGGTGGGGATGGTGCGCCGGCGGGACATCATGCGCGGCCTCGAGCCGAAGTTCCTCGTGAGCCAGCCCATGGAATACCGCAAGAAGCTCTTCGAGGTGGCGGTCGACCCGAACCTGTCCGAGCTCCCCTTCGATCGCGTGGTCAAGGGCCTGCGAGAGCAGGCCGATCGGCCGGTGCGGGAGGTGATGCTCCTGGTGACCGCCACGATCCAACCGGACGACCATCTCATGAAGGCGGTCTACGAGATGGTCTCGCTGAATCTGAGTCTCCTGCCCGTCGTCGAGGATCAGAAGGTCCTCGGCGTCATTCGGTCCGTCGACGTGTTCCACGAGCTCGCGGGGCTCCTCGATTGAGGTGATATGCGTGAAGCGCACCGCACTGATTCTCCTCGGTGTGGGTCTCTTCGCTCTGCTGTATGTGCTCCCCCTGCCGGGGCCGGCGATCGATCCACAGGGCCAGGCCTTCGAGCTCACGCGTGAGGGCAAGGCCGCCCTGGGGCTCTTCTTCCTCGCGGCCACATGGTGGGTCAGCGAGGTCATCCCGATCGGCGTGACCAGCATCACCATCGGCGTCGTCCAGGCGCTCTTCCTGATCCGGCCGGCACGCGACGCCTTCACCGACTTCATGGACCCGTCGGTGTGGTTCATCTTCGGCTCACTCATGATCGGCATGGTCTTCACGAAGACCGGCCTCACGCGCCGCCTCGCGTACAAGATGCTCTCCGTGGTGGGAGAGCGGACGAGCATGATCTACCTGGGCTGCTTCGTCATGACGGCGTCGCTCACGCTCATCATGGCCCACACCGCCGTGGCGGCCACCGTCTACCCGCTCCTCCTGGCCGTCTACGCCCTCTACACGGACGAGGACAAGCCGACGCGGTTCGGCAAGGGCCTCTTCATGGGGATGGCGTTCGTGGCCGGAGCGGGCAGCATCATCACCCTGCTCGGAGCGGCGCGGGGCGCGGTGGCGATCGGGTTCTTCCTCGACATCACCGGTCGGCAGATCGACTTCTTCGAGCTCAGCTATTACATGCTGCCCATCGGCGCGCTCATGGTCTTCCTGCTCTGGGGCTTCTTCATGCTCTGGTATCCGCCCGAGAGCAAGACCATTCCCGGGCTGCGGGATCGGGTGCGACGGCTCTACGCCACGCTCGGGCCCATGAGCCGCGACGAGATCCTCTCGCTCGTGATCGTGCTCTCGACGATCGCCCTGCTCAGCTGCCGGTCGTTCATCCCGTTCCTGGCACCGCTGGACAAGAGCGCGATCATCCTGGTGCCGATCGTCCTCCTCTTTCTGCTCGAGATCCTCTCGCTGGACGACCTGGAGAGCGCCTCGTGGAACATCGTCTTCCTGTTCGGCGGGGCGATGAGCATCGGGTTCTGCCTCTGGCAGACGGGCGCGGCGGAATGGTTGGCCGTGCAGTGGCTCAACCTGTTCAACGGCGCCCACTGGCTCGTCTTCGTCCTGGGCATGGCCGCGTTCGTCCTGGTCATGACCAACCTGATCATGAACGTGGCCGCCATCGCCATCACCATGCCGGTCGCGCTCGTGATCGCCCCGTACGTGGGGGTGGCGCCCGAAGTGATCCTGTTCGCCTCGCTGGTGACGGCGGGTATGCCGTTCCTTCTCCTCGTGGGGGCGGCGCCGAACGCGATCGCCTACGCGAGCCGGCAGTTCACGACACGTGAGTTCTTCACCGCGGGAGTGCCCGCGAGCCTGCTGCTCATGGTGGTCCTCGGCCTCTTCGTCTGGCTGATCTGGCCGCTCATGGGAATGCCCGTGCTCGTGGGAGGTTGACGGGGCTCGCCGTCGGGGCGTCGCGGTCGACACTCCCGGCGGCGGCGAAAACACGAGAGGTCCAGTATGGCCGCGCGGACGGTCGGACCTGCCCCCAGCGCGCCCGGCTCCCGGAGAGTCGGGCACGGCAGGGAGCTGTTCTGGCAAACGCTCGGCCGGCTCCTTCTCCTGTACTTCGTCCCCCTCCTGCTTCTCGCGGTGTTCTTCCACGTGCAATACCGGAGCGTACGGCGCGACAGCCTGCGCTACCACCTCGAGGGTCTCGCCGAGCATCAGGCCCGGACCTTCGACATCTTCCTGCGCGAGCGGCTGGTGAACCTGTCGAACGTCCTGCACGACCCGTCGTTCGAGGCTGCCCGCGCGAAGGAGGATCTGGCCGGCATCCTGGCCGAGCTGCGCCAGGAGAGCGACGCGTTCGTGGACCTCGGTCTCGTGAACGGGTCCGGGGACCTGACGGCCTACGCGGGTCCCGTGCACTACCCCGCCGGGCTCACCTATCGAGACGAGTCCTGGTTCCGGGCGCTGCGACAGTCCGGTCGGCCGTCCGTCATCACGGGCATCTACCTGGGGCTCCGCGGTTTGCCCCACTTCACGATCGCCGTGAGCGCCGGGGACGGGGACTCGCTCGTCCTGCTCCGGTCTGCGCTCTCTCCGGAGAGGCTCGCGAGGTTCCTCACGACGCTGGAAGGAGCCACCGAGGTCAACGCGGCGGTCGTGGACGTCGGCGGTGTGCTCCAGCTCGCGACGCCCCGGGTCGGGACCCCCCTCCAGGCCTCGCTCTTCGTGCCGCCTTCCGAGCCCCGCCGGGGATTCGTGGCGGGTACGAGGAGAACGGGTCGACCTGATTACGCCTACGCATGGCTCAACGAGAGCCCCTGGGCGCTGGTGGTCATCGATGCGCGCGGCGACGTGGAGCAGGCCGTCTCGGGCCTTCCCAGCCCCGCGCTCCTGGTCACGCTCGCCGCGTTCCTGTTCATGGGAATGGTGATCCTGATCCGCGCACGCCACGTGGTGGGCGCACAGCTCGCCACCGAGCGGCACGAGGCGGAGCTCTCCGGCCAGCTCGTCCAGGCCGCCAAGCTCGCCTCCGTGGGAGAGTTGGCGGCGGGGATCGCGCACGAGATCAACAACCCGCTCGCCGTCATCGCCGAAGAGGTGGGTGTGCTCCAGGACGCGCTCGATCCCACCCTCGCGAGCGAAGACGACGAGCCCGTCGACACCCCGGAGCGTCTGCAGGCGATCCGGGACGCCGTCTTCCGGTGCAGAGACATCACGCGCAAGCTGCTCACCTTCGTGCGCCAGAAGGATTTCCAGGTCGAGCCCCACGACCTGCACGACATCCTGGACGAGGTGCTCGACGTGCTGCTCGGCAACGAGCTCGTGATCTCGAACGTCGCGGTCGAGCGGCGCTACGACACGGGCGTCGGCCCGATCCTGGCCGATCGAAACCAACTCGTCCAGGTCTTCGTGAACCTCGTGAAGAACGCCATGGACGCCATGGCCGGCGGGGGCCGTCTCACGGTGTCCACCCGGCTCCACGGAGGGATGGCCGCGGTCTCGTTCCGGGACGACGGCTGCGGCATGAGCCCGGAGCACCTCGAGCGGATCTTCATGCCGTTCTTCACCACCAAGGACCCGGGCAGGGGCACCGGCCTGGGCCTGAGCGTCAGCTACACCATCATCCGCAACCTCGGCGGCGCGTTCTATGTGGACAGCACGCTCGGCGAGGGCAGCACGTTCACCGTGGAGCTCCCCCTGGCCGAGGCCTGAGGGAGAGGGAGAAGGCCACCGTGGCCGCACGTGTCGAAGATCTCATGATCCCCCTGGCGGAATACGCCGTCGTGGACGAAGACGCCACCGTTCTGGACGCGCTCCAGGCGCTGGACGCAGCCCAGCGGAACCTTCCCCCCGACCGGCACCCGCACCGTGCCATCCTCGTACGCGACGAGACCGGCCGGATCGTCGGCAAGCTGCATCACTTCGCGTTCCTCAGGGCGCTCCTCCCCGACCGGAAGGCTCGGGGCGCGCAAGCTCTGCTCGACCGGGCCGGCGTCGACGACGACCTGCGCGACAGCTCCTGGTACAACCTCGACCTGCTCACGGCGGACATGGTCAACATCTGCGAGCGGGCCCGCAGCGTGAAGGTCGGCGAGGTCTCCACGGCGGCCGCCGTGAGCATCGACGAGAACGCCCGTCTGGCCGAAGCCATTCCGGTCTTCCTCGCCCACCAGACGCTGTCGCTGCTGGTCACGCGGCGGGGACGAACCGTCGGGGTGCTCCGGCTGAGCGATTTCTTCGACGAGCTCGCACGCCAGATCATGGGCGGCGAGTGCCCTGACGAGTCCGAGGCCTAGCCATGTCCAGGATTCTTCTGGTAGACGACGAGGAGCGCTTCCGCACCTCGCTGGCCAGGCGTCTGAGAGCCCGCGGGTACGACGTCGTCGACGTGGGCGACGGGGAGGAGGCCATTCGCCAGGTCCGCTCGGACGGCCAGATCGACATCGCCGTGCTCGACCTGAAGATGCCCGGAATGGACGGGATCCAGACGCTGCGCGAGATGCGGGCGTTCAGCCCCGCCATCCAGGCCGTCATGCTCACGGGACACGGGAGTCTGGAGTCCGCCACGGACGCCGGCCGTCTGGAGGCCTTCAGGTACCTGCAGAAGCCCTGCGAGGTGGAAGAGCTGGCCGCCGTGCTGGACGAGGCCAAGGAGGAGGTGGTTTACGCGAAGGCACGCCACGAGATCGCCCACCAGCCCACGGATTCCCGTTCGCTCCCGCGCTGGTTCCTCGGAAGCCACAACTCCCGCCCTCTCTTCGTGATCCTGGGTGCGGTCCTGTTCTGCTCGCTCGTGATTCCCGCGCCTCCGGCCCGCCTGGTCGAGATCGTGGGCACGGCGAAGAGCACGCCCGAGGCGCGGGCCACCGCACCCGACCCGATCATGGGCTACGCGTCGTACCGGGAGATGACGCCGGGCGAGACGATCTCCGGCTACTACAGCAGGAAGAACAAGCTCGAGCACGACGTGGTGCGCGCCGACGGCACGCACGGCAAGGCTCCGCTCACGGACGAAGCCGTGGCGCGCAAGGCCATGGTGGTGCTCGCCACCCTGGGGGTCTCGGCGCTCTTCTGGGCGACGGGCGCGATTCCCGTGGCCGTGACCACCCTCTTCGTGGCGGCGTCGCTCTACTTCTTCGGCGTGTTCAGGCCCGACGGGGTCGCACAGGCATTCGCGAAGGACGCGGTGCTCTTCATCTTCGGCGTCCTGGCGCTGTCAAAGGCCATCACGCGCACGGGCCTCGACCGCCGCATCGGGCTCCTGCTGCTCGCGCCCGCGCGCAACCTGACGCTCTTCCTGCTCGTGTTCATGCCCCTGCTCTCCATGTCGTGCGGCTTCCTGTCCGAGCACGCCATGGTGGCCTTCACCATGCCGCTCTTCGTGATGGTGTACGCCTCGGCCCTGCGGGCCAGCAATATCCGGAAGGATCGGAGCCTCATGGTGCTCATGGCGCTCGCGCTCTGCTACGCCGCGAACATGGGCGGCCCGGGCTCGCCGGCCTCGGGGGGCCGAAACGCGATCATGGTCGGCATCCTCGCCGACTACGGCGTGGCGCCCACCTTCGGACAGTGGATGAAGTACGGGTTTCCCCTCGTTCCGGTCCTGTCCTTCTCGGTGGGGCTCTACTTCGTTCTCACGCTGAAGCGAAAGGTGAAGGTGCCGAAGCTGAACGTGGCCGTCGAAGTGCGCCGCGCCGCCGAGAAGATCGGTCCGGTGACCCGCGCGGAGTGGGTCACGGGCGCGGCGTTGCTCATGGTGGTCGTTCTGTGGATCAGCGCGAGCGGCTCGCTCGGCATGGGCGGCCCGGTCCTACTCGGGCTCGTGCTGCTCAACGTGCTCCGCGTGCTCTCGTGGAAGGACATGCAGTCGATCCACTGGGAGGTCGTGTTCCTCTACGCGGGCGCCACGGCCATCGGAGCGGGCCTGGCCGCGACCGGTGCCGCGCTCTTCCTGGCCGACGCGTTCGTCCGGGGCGTGCCGGACTTCATGCGGGGCGGCTCGGGACTGGCCATCGCCTCGTCGATCTTCACCGGCGTGGCCACGAACTTCATGAGCGACGGCGCGACCGTGGCGGCCATCGGCCCCGTCACGGTCCCCATGGCCACGGTGGCCGGCGTCCACCCGTGGATGGTCGGATTCTCGACGGCGTACGCCTCGTCGTTCGCGCACATGCTCATCATCGGCACCCCGTCCAACGCGCTGGCCTACGCGATGGCGAAGGACCCCACGACCGGGGAGCAGCTCGTCACGCTCGCCGACTTCTTCAAGCACGGCTTCTTCGTCCTGCTCATCAGCTTCGCCGTGCTCTGGCTCTGGGCGATTCTCGGATATTGGCTCTGGCTGGGCTTCCCCGCCGTGTGAGCCGAAGGAGATGCCGACATGAACCACGTCATCAAGTTGCTCATCGTCGACGACGAGGCCCGCTTCCTCGCCGCCATCGCGCAGCGTCTGTCCAAGCGGGGATTCGAGGTGCGAACGGCCTCGAACGGGCCGGCGGCGCTCGACCTGGCCCGGACCGAGAAGTTCGACATCGCCCTCCTGGATCTGAAGATGCCCGGAATGGACGGGAGCGAGGTCCTGCGCGCGCTGAAGCGCGAGCACGAGTTCCTCGAGGCCATCATCCTGACCGGACATGGGTCTCTGGAAAGCGCTGTCGAGCTGACCAAGCTCGGTGCGTTCAGCTACCTGCCGAAGCCGTACGAGCTCGACAAGCTGATCGAGGTCCTGCAACGAGCGTACGAGACCAGGCTGAAGAAGAAGTTCGCGTCCGAAGAGGCCCGGATCGCCGAGATCGTGAGGATGGCCGGGAGCGAGGGACCGCTGGCGATCCTGCGAAGGCTCCGCGAGCTGGACGACGAGCGAAGGTAGACCGCGCCCCCGGGGCATCGCGCGGTTCCCGGCCGCCCGCCGCCCGGATGACGGCGACCGAAGAACGCCGAGCACGGACTCCGGCACTGGTCCCGCGCGGCGGCTTCCGACATCCTTGTTGCCACCGGCAGGTCGCCGTGGCACGCCCGTGCGGTGAGCTCTCCTCCTTCGGCGACCCGCTACACGTCGAGGTCGGCCATTCTCAAGGAACCACACGGGGAGTGAAGCGTGGGATCAGCAGGGGAGGCAATGAGAGAGCATAGACGTTCCGAGGAGCTCTACCGGCGCGCGTGCGCATCGCTGGTCGGCGGCGTGGACAGCCCGGTCCGGGCGTTTCGCGCGGTCGGTGGCGAGCCCGTCTTCCTCGAGCGGGCACAGGGAGCGCGCGTGTACGACGTGGACGGAAACGCCTACGTGGACCTGGTCGGAAGCTGGGGCCCGGCCATCGTCGGCCACGCTCACCCGACCGTGGTCGCCTCGGTCCAGGAGACGGCCGC
>CAZVYM010000036.1:0-33691 GCA_964630935.1 uncultured Gemmatimonadaceae bacterium
GCACGCCGTCCACGACGACGTAGGCCAGGTAGCCGACGACGATGACCTGGTTCAGCCACTGCACGCGGAGGCGCTCAGACGTTGTAGTGGGCCTGGAGTGCCCACAGGAGGAGGAGCGCCACGACCTGCACGATCATCACGTACAGGAGGGTCCGCCCGAAGCTGCGCGGTCGATGGTTCGGGGCCGGTTCGTCGGGAATCATCGGCTCCTGGGAGGGCGGGAGGGATCGGAAGGAACGTGGATAGCTTCGAGCGTCACGCGGTCGGGCGCAAGCCTGGCGGCAGTCGGCTCTCGTCAGTCCAGCGAGAAGTTCCTGTCCGCCATGTCCGCGATGTAGCGACCGATCACCAGCGACGACGTCGCACCCGGAGAAGGGGCGTTCAGGACGTGAATGGCGTTCGGCGTCTCCTCGATTCGAAAGTCCTCCAGCAGCGCCCCGTCCGGCGATACCGCCTGGGCCCGGACTCCCGAGCCGCCGCCGCCGAGATCGTCGCGGGTGACCTCGGGAATCAGCGTCTGTAGACTCTTGACGAACACGCCTTTGCGCAGGGATCGATGGACCTCCCAGAGTCCGGTCTTCCAGTTCCGCATCGCCAGCTTCCAGAACCCGGGGTAGGTCAGGGTACCAAGCAAGTCCGGGATGGACAGATCACGCTTCCGGTAGCCCTCGCGCTTCGTCGCCAGCACCGCGTTCGGGCCGGCCTCGACGAAGCCCTTCATCGTTTGCGTGAAATGCACGCCGAGGAACGGGAAGGCGGGGTCGGGCACCGGGTAGATCAGTCCCTTGACGAGGTACTCCTTCTCCTTCTTGAGCGTGTAGTATTCGCCGCGGAACGGGATGATCCTCAACTTCGGGTCCACGCCCATCATGCGGGCGACGACATCCGAATGGAGCCCGCCGCAGTTCACGACGTTCTTCGTCTCGACCTCGCCGGACGTCGTCTCGAGCACGAGGGTCCCGCCTCGTGAGGCCACCTTTCGTAGCCGGGATTGGAAGCGGATCTCCCCGCCGCCCGCCTGCACCTTCTGCGCATACACGCGGGCCACATTCCGAAAATCGACGATCCCGGTCTTTGGCGCATGAAGGGCCTTGATCGCATCGACGTGGGGTTCGATCTCGGTGATGCGTTCGCGACCGACCAGCTCCAGTCCCTCGACCTCGTTCGCCGTGCCGCGCTCCAACAGCGCATCGAGACGGGGCAACTCCTCTTCGCGGGTGGCCACGATCAGCTTTCCGCAGGTCCAGGTCGGGATTTCGTTGTCGATGCAGAACCGTGTCATCGAGGCCCGACCTTCGACGCAGAATCGGGCCTTGAATGATCCCGGCCTGTAATAGATCCCGGAGTGGATGACGCCGCTGTTGTGCCCTGACTGTTGAGAAGCGGGCCGGTCACTCTTCTCGATCACGCAGACCTTGAGCGACGGGTGTCGCTGCAGGAGATGCATCGCGGTCGACAGGCCGATCAGGCCCGCGCCGATCACGGTCACGTCGAGTGGCTTGGCTGGGGGCAAGCGAGCATCCTCCGGGTGGTCGAGTTCAGGGTGGGGATAAGACTACCACGCCGCCCCGGTCGTGACAGCCTTCGTCACCGCGGGGCCTCTCCGTTCGTTCCAGGGATGAGGAGAGCGTGAGACCGGCTCCGATTCAACCGCCACCCACCGGGGAGGAACGATGAAGGGAAGATGGCTGATCGTGGCGGCCGTCGCGGCGCAGGCGTGTACCGCCACCACGTTCCCGCTCGGGGACCGGCCGGTCGACGTCGGGCTGGCCTTCCAGGAGACGAGGGCCGTGCCGGGTACGGCCATGGCACTGACGTTCGAGCGTGTGGTGGGCGACTCCCGCTGTCCCGTCGACGTCACATGCGTGTGGGCGGGAAACGCCGAGGTCCAGATCGGAGCGACGCTCGCCGGGGGCTTCCACCGGAGCTACCGTGTGAGCTCCTTCGTAGAGCCACACGCGTTCGATGTCGGGAGCTACCACGTCACGCTCCTCCGTGTCTCACCGGATCGCCACGAGAACGTCCCGGTCGACTCGCTCGACTACAGCGTCGAGCTGCGCGTCGAAGGCCACTGAGCGACGCCGCTCGGGGAGATCGGTACCTTCTGCTCCCTCCCCGGACCTCATGGCGTTGTGCCGTGCCCATACGGGAACATTGTTCCGTATCAGGCACCTAACATGTGCCCTCGAGGGAACGGTCCGGGATCCTTCCGTGGGTACCTTGGCGTGTAAAGCCAAGTCGTACCAGTATTTACGAGACTCGCTCGATGTGGCACGCCTCCTGCCCATCTTAGGACGCGAGAGCCGGAGCGGCGCACGGCGCCAGAGACTCCGGTGGCTGGCACGAAGAGAACAGGGGGGCATTGACATGAACACCAAGATCGTAGTCTGGGCCTTCGACGACACGTCCATGCCCGCTCCCGGCGCGGGAGCGGGGTGCGGTCCGATCGAGATGGCCGATGCGCGTGGCGACCGGGTCGACAGTCCTGTCCGATGGGCGTTTCCACCGCGGTGAGCGGTCGGTCCCCGAGTCGTCAGTCCAGACCCAGCTTCTTTCTCCGCATCCACAGGACCTTCCGCGAGACGCCCAGGCTGTCGGCGGCTTCCTGGACACGCCCGCCGGTCTCTTCCAGAGTCGCCTGGATGTACCGCCGCTCCACCTCTTCGAGGGTGAGCCCTCTCGGCATCGAGACCCCGTTGCCACCCTCGGGGACCACGGGTGGGGCGGAACCCGCCGCCCCCGCCGTCGGAGGCACCACCGTCAGGGTCCGCCCGCTCGAGAAGATGAGTGCCCTCTCGATCACGTTCCGCAGCTCGCGGACGTTGCCCGGCCAGTCGTAGGCACGAAGCCGATCGATGCTCTCCGCGTCCATCTCGGGCACGGGCTTGCCGAAATAGTCCGCCGCCTGGCGAACGAAATGCCGCGCCAACGTCTCGATGTCGCTCCGGATGTCGCGCAGCGGCGGAAGGGTCACCTGCGCGACGTTCAGGCGGTAGTACAGATCCTCACGAAAGCGCCCCGCCTCGACGGCACCAGGAAGATCGATGTTGGTGGCCGCCACGATGCGCTCGCCGACGTGGATGTCTTCCGTGCCCCCGACCCTCCGGAACGTCCGTGACTCGAGGAACGTCAGCAGCTTCGCCTGCAGTGACGGATAGAGCAGCCCGATCTCGTCGAGGAAGAGCGTGCCCCCGTCGGCGAGCTCGGCCAGTCCACGCTTGGCCTTCTTGGCGTCGGTGAACGCACCCTTCTCGTAGCCGAAGATCTCCGCCTCGAGGAGGTTCTCCGGCAGCGCCGCGCAATTGACCTCCACGAATCGATACTTGGCGCTCTGGCTCGCGGCGTGGATGGCCCGGGCGACCAGGTTCTTTCCCGTGCCCGACTCGCCCAGAACCAACGCGGGCACGCCCGGGACCTCGGCCACCTGATCGATGAAGTGCCGCACCTCGTTCAGACGCGGGTGGCTGCCGATGATCCCGTGTGCGTTGAAGTGCCGCTCCGCGGCGGCGAGCAGGAACTTCCGGGACGGCACCTCGTCGATGGCTCTTCGGAGGCGGGCGACGAGCGTGCTCGGCTCGACCGGCTTCGTGGTGAAGTCGGTGGCTCCGGCCTCATACGCCGACTCGGCGTCCTCTTCGTCCCCCTTCCCGGTCAGAACCAGGATCGGCATGGCCGAGAACACACGCCGCAGGGCGCGCGTGAGCTCGAGCCCGCTCATGCCCGGCATGACCAGGTCGGTCACCACCGCATCCGGCTCCTCTTCCCGGGCCAGCGCCAGGGCCTCGTGGGCATCGCCCGTCGACAACGTCACGAAGAAGCCGGACCGCTCGAGCTGTGCGGAGAGCAGGGCGAGCTGGTCGGGCTCGTCGTCGACGAGCAGCACCCGGTACTTGAGCGACGAAGACACGGCTCCTCCTCAATCGCCCAGGCAGATGCCGAGGCTCCGAGCCGTCTGGATCACGTCGGAGTCCAGCGGCACGGTCTTGATGCGCGAGATGGCCAGGCCGAGCGGCACCGCCAACACGTTCGGAGGGTCCAACGCCACCATGCAGCCGAAGCACCCGTCGCGTACGAGGTTCACCGCTGCCGTGCCGAACCGGAGGGCGAGCAGGCGGTCATAGGCATTGGGGCTGCCTCCCCGCTGCAGGTGCCCGAGCACCATGGTTCGGGTCTCGTGGGTCGTGAGACGATCGAGCTGCTCGCCGAGCTCCGCGGCGATGCCGCCCAGACGGCGGGGACCGCCCTTGGTCTCGAGGTAGCGGGGCTGGCCTCCCTTGGGAAAGGCACCTTCCGCCGCCACGACCATGGCGAAGCCCCTGCGACCCATCTCGTAGCGGCCTTCGATCTTCGCGCAGATCTTGTCGATGTCGTAGGGGATCTCGGGAATCAGGATCACGTCGGCCGTGCCCGCCACCCCGGAGTACAGGGCGATCCATCCGGCATTCCGCCCCATGACCTCGATGATCATCACGCGCCGGTGCGCCTGGGCCGTGGAGTGGAGCTTGTCGATGGCGTCGGTCGCGGTCGCGACCGCCGTCTGGAAACCGAAGGTCAGGTTGGTGGCGGCGAGGTCGTTGTCGATGGTCTTGGGCACCCCCACGACCTTCAAGCCCTTCTGGAAGAGCTCGTGGGCGATGCTCAGGGAGCCGTCCCCGCCGATGGCGACCAGGGCGTCCATCTGCAGATCGGCCAGCGCCTGGATGACCTCGTCGGACCGATCGACGTACTCCACGGAGCCGTCGGCGCGCTCCATCGGCCACCTCAGCGGATTGCCCCGGTTCGTGGTTCCGAGGATGGTGCCTCCGAGATGGGTGATCCCGCGAACCGCCGACCGATCGAGGCGGTAGACGCCACCGTCCTCGAAGAGACCGTCGTAGCCTTCTCGGATGCCGTACACTTCCCATCCGAGCTCCTCTGCGGCCAATACGACGGCTCGGATCACCGCATTGAGGCCGGGCGCGTCACCGCCCCCGGTGTTGACGGCGATTCGTCGGATCTTCGTGCTCATGTGCTTTCCGTGTCTTGACGGGTCGCTGGAAGCGAGGGACGAGCCGCAGCGGGAGCAGGCGCGCCGGCCCGGGCACCAATCTACCGCGTCGGACGCGAGTGGAGCGAGCATCTTTCGGCGCCCGAAGAGAGTCCAAGAGGGCGGCGAATCCCTTTCCGTTGCCGTTCGGGACGGCGTACATTGGGTTCTTCCATCGGTCATGCGGAGGCGAGGAGTCTGTGTCCGACAACGCACATGCTCGGTCTGCCGAGGAGGTCTCGGCCCTTTCCCGGGGCATCAGCCGGGTGATGCAGGCACGTCTCATCCCCCAGACGGCACCGCGTCTCGACGGCTACGAGATCGCCGCGGGCACCACGACCGAGGATGCGGGGCTCGGTGGATCCGTGTGGGATTGGATCGACCTGGGAGAGGGCCGCGTCGCCCTTCTGACCTTCGACGTTCATCAGGACGGATTCCCGGCCGCGTTCCACGTCGGAACGGCCCGCGCGGTACTCCGGACCCTGGTGCCCGAAGTGCTCCAGGTCGACCGCATGCTGGCGCGCGCCAACGACGCGCTGTCGGCTTCGGCGGTGGAAGGGCTGGATCAGTTCGTGGAGGTCGGACTCATGCTCGCCGACTCGGAGGGCATCACCTGGGCGAGCGCGGGGCGAGTGCCCGGCGGGATCATCCGCCGTGATGGGAGCTTCGAGGAATTTGCCGCCCACGGCCCGCCGCTGGGCATGATGGGTGGATTCAAGTACACCATGCAGCGTTTCCCGATGGCCGTCGGAGACACGGCCTTCGCGCTGTCTCGCGGATCGCAGGGGCTGGCGCTGGGCGCGGCCGACCTCGTGGCCCAGCTCCATGGAAAGCCCGCCGGGGAGGTGGTGGGCACGCTGCACCGAGCCATCCGGAAGGCCCAGGGCGAGGAGCGGACCGAAACATCGGTGCTGTACGCGCGGAAGCATTAGCCCACGGTCGAGGCCCTCGAACCAGCAGACGATCGGCGGGTACCTCAGATGCGCGCCGCCGTGGGCGCATCGGTGTCACACCATCAGGAGGGAAGGATCCCGCATGGCCGTTACCGAGAAGGACGTCCAGAAGGCGCTCAAGTCCGTAATGGACCCGGAGTTGGGACTGGATCTAGTGGTGCTCGGGCTCGTCTACGACGTGGAGGTCGTCGACGGGGTGCAGGTGCAGGCGACCATCTCGCTCACTTCGCCCATGTGCCCCGTGGCGGGCCAGATCGTGGAGCAGGCGAAGCAGGCGATCGAAGCTCTGGACGGCGTGGAGAGCGCGGACGTCCAGCTCACGTTCGATCCGCCTTGGACGCCGGAGCGGATGAGTCCGCTCGTGCGGTCTTCCCTGGGGATTTGAACCCGGATTCATCCGCCGCAAAGGGGTCTTCATGACGAGGCTGACCGACGAGGAGCTGAGGGCTCGGATCCGGGACGGGTTCACTGTCGAATCTCCCGACGAGATGACCGATGGATACCGAAAGGCCCTGATCATCCAGCTCACCGTTCAGGCAGACACCGAGCTCATGAGCGCCCCGGCGTATTGGATGGCCGCACGGCACGCTCCGTCCACGAATACCCAGGTCAGCGCGCACGCCATCATCCAGGACGAGTTGGCGCACGCCAACATCGCCTACCGTCTCCTCGAGGACCTGGGTGAGTCGAAGGAAAGGCTCGTCTACGGCCGGGAGCCCCACGAGTTCAAGCACCCGTACGGGTTCGACCAGCCTCTGGACAACTGGGCGGAGCTCGTGGTGGCCAACGGGTTCTTCGATCGGGCCGGCATCACGCTGCTGTCGGACGTGTACAAGCACACGTCGTACGGGCCGCTGAAGCGTGCCCTGGTCAAGGTGGACCTGGAGGAGACCTTCCACCTTCGCCACGGCGAGGTCTGGATGCGCCGTCTGGCGAAGTCGAACGGGGAGGCGAGAGAGCTGCTGCAGCGGGCGGTCGATTGGATGTTCCCGATGACCGTCGAGTGGTTCGGGCTGCCCGACGATCTGAAGCGCCATTCCGGTCAGCTCGAGTACCGCCTGAAGGGCCTCACGAACGACCAGCTCAGGCAAGTGTGGATGTCCTCCACGGTCCCGCTCTGTGAGGAGCTGGGTCTGAGCGTGCCGGCCCACTTCGACAACGTGGCGGACCGATACGTCCTGGACTATCCCTTCCCCTGCGCGTACGACGCCACGGAGAAGCGGTGGCTCTTCGCGGACGGCGAGATCACCTGGACGGATGTCTTCGCCCGCTGGAAGGCCAGGGGTCCGATGAACGTCAGGTACGTGGAGAGCCTTCGACGCTCTCGCGGCGACGTGGACCGCTGGCTCAGCGGCTCTCCGGCCTGAATGGCGACCCCGTCGGTGGCGGCGCGTCGGAGTGGGGGCCGGGATCTCTGGAGCCCGCCGCTGCAGGCACGTCCGCTCGACCCGCGAGCGGCTGTTCTCGCGGCGCTCGACGAAGTCCTCGATCCCGAGCTGCCCATCGGTCTGGTGGAGCTGGGGCTCATCCGCGAGGTGTCGGTCCGGGGTGACCACGTGAAGGTCTGCGTGACCTTCACGGCCACGGCGTGCCCGTGCATGGACTTCATCCGCGAGGACATCACGGACCGACTCGAGCGCGAGCCGTGGGTGGCCACCGTCGAGCTGGTGGAGGTGTGGGACCCGCCTTGGACCACTGACCAGATCACGGCCAGCGGCCGAGAGAAGCTGAGGACGCTCGGGGTGCTCGCTTGAGCGGCGTTCCGGGCGACGAGGAGGCCGTCGATGCATGAGATCGTTTACGACGTGTTCGCCCGCAAGAATCGGGGCGACGCTCTGACGCACGTGGGATTCGTGGATGCTCTGGACGACGAGACGGCTCGCGTGTACGCCTGGAAGACCTACGACGAGGAGAATTGGTTCGAGATGTGCGTGGTGCCACGCTCGGC
The DNA here is from genome assembly GCA_964630935.1 of uncultured Gemmatimonadaceae bacterium. GTDB lineage: Bacteria > Gemmatimonadota > Gemmatimonadetes > Longimicrobiales > Gaopeijiaceae > SZUA-318. The sequence goes on from CAZVYM010000036.1 coordinate 7,928, forward strand.
CATCATCCCCGTGAACCGCCAGGTCACGGCGCCCAGGGGTCACCGAGGGAATCGCCCGTGAGCGCTTCGACTCCCGACCTCACGGCCCTGGACTCCGCTACGCGCGAGGCGTTGCGGCGCCTGATCACGACCTTGGCCGACTCCAAGCGGCTCATGGGGTTGCGTTACTCGGATTGGCTCCTCGGGGCTCCCTCGATCGAGATGGGCATAGCGACCTCGTCGATGGCCCAGGACGAATGGGGACACGCCAGGCTGCTCTATGCGATGCTCAAGGAGCTGGACGTCGACCCGGAAGTGGTCGAGCACGATCGTGCGGCGGAGGAGTACGCGTCCCTGGACGTTTTGGACGCTCCGTTCGACAACTGGGCGGCCGTGGTGTCGGCGATGGTCGTCGTGGACGGAGCGTTGAGCGTAGCGCTCGAATCGTTCGGGCGCGGCGGGTTCGAGTCGGCCGGAACCCGGATCCCGAAGATGCTCGCCGAGGAGGAGTTCCACGCCAGCCTGGGGGTCGCCTGGTACCGCCGCCTGGCCGGCGCCGCCCACGAGGCACATGCGCTGCTTCGCGAGGCCACGGAAGCTCAGCTCCCGTCGGTCCTGGCGTGGCTTGGGGCGGACGACGAGCCTGCCCGCGCGCTCCTGGCCGCCGAGATCACCGATGCCGGGTCCAGCCAGGTCGAGGCTTTTCGTGACGCGGTTCGGGAGGTCGTGGTCGCGGCCGGAGTGGACGTCGACGCGATCGAGCCGGCCTCTGCCTGGGACGAGAAGCGTGGCCGAGGTCCCGGCGCGCCCGACGAGGGCGCGGTGGAGCGTGCCCGCGGCGACCGAAATCGGTCGCTCTTCGTGGAGTGAGCCCGATGTCCCGAAGTGGCGACGAGTCGTCCGCGTACCCCGACGCCCTTACCGGGGGAGCGGCCCCGAAGGACCTTCCTCGCGCGCCTGCGTGTCCCTTCTGCGGGGGCGTGGAGACCGAGCTGGTCAGCGCGTTCGGTTCGCACGCTTCCCTGAGCACCTACTGGTGCCGGACGTGTGGCAGTCCCTTCGAGATGATGAAGTGGCGCGTGAGGCCGGGTTGAGCCACGCCTCAGTCGACCAGCTCGACGTCCTCGAGGAAGTCCTTGAGCGGGTTCGCTACCGCGACGGCTCGTTCCCGGAGCGCGTCGGCCAGCGCCGGCGACTGGTCCGGATCGACCACCAGATGACGCGAGACCGCCTCTCCGAGCCTCCCGTCGGATTCGGCGGCCGCATGATGGTACTCGGCGTACCGGGCGCTCACTCGCTGCTCGAAGATGGGGAGCTGCGCACGAGGGGTCCCGTGCTCGACCATGTCGTCGAAGATGGCCCGGTGGAGCGCATCGAGGCCCTCTCGGATCCGCTCGTCGGGTGCGCGCCCGAGAAAGGCCAGCTGGACGCCCCGCGTATGGGCCCACATGAAGAAGATCAGGGCCTCTTCGGCGCTGCGGCGGTCCAGTGCGTCATCTTCGTCGGAGAGCGGCTGGTAGTCGGGCAACGGGGTTTCGACGTCCTCGTGTGCGAGGAAGTCGGAGAAGCTCTCCCACACGAGCCGTGCAAGGCTGTCGCCGAGCTCGCTGGGGGTCATCGTCTGAGGGGCCCGAAATTCGTGGATATCGTCCATTACGCTCGAAAGCACGGCTGTATACCCGTTCAGGATGGATTCAATTACCCTCAATTCCCATCCGGGAGGGGGGGGTGTCAAGGTTTTCGATCAAGATACGTGAGGCTGGCATGAGCATACAGGATCCCCTCGGCACCCGACGCGCACGTTACGGAACCCGACACGCGGCCTGGGTCGTGGCCGGCATCCTCCTGGCCGGTTGCGGCTCCTCGAGGCCCGAGCTGCCGCCTCCGCGAACCGTGATCATCCACTCCGGCGCGAGGATCCACGCGGACAAGGTACGCCTCGACTCCATCAACGCATGGGTCAACCGGGAAGAGGACAACATCACCAACGACCCGAGCTTCCTGATCGCGAGCCAACCCGGGAGCGGTGAAGTCTATCCATGGACGAACGTCGAGTACGCCAAGGACACGGTCCGCATCCAGGTGGATCCGAAGTACCCCGACGCCGTGATCCCCTTCGAGATCTACGCCCATCTCCATCTGATGGTCCGCATGGGTCGCCAGGCGGAGTGGCTGCCGGAGGCTCCGGACGCCACGGGGTTCCAGCTGGAGCGGGCCATTCTGGCCCGGGTGGCGGATTCGTGGCTGCTGGCGCGTTCAGTGTACGGAGTGGCGCCGTACCCTCCGCTGGACGAGATCATGTACGCGCACGAGAACGGATACCTCGACGCGATGATCTTCACGGCGCGGCCGAACGACTTCGCCGAGGCTCGCACCGCATGGGCGAAGCAGCATCCGGACGGGGCGCAGCGGTACCGCGAGTGGTTCGAGCAGACGTTCAACCGGGAGCCGCCGGGCCTCGGATGACCGGCGGTCGCCGGCGAGCGCGGTAGCCGGGCCCGTCGGTGACGCGGCACTCGGACGCACCGGAACGATCACCCGGCGGGCGCGATGGGGCTCCGACGGTGAAGTGGCGACGCTCAACCGGCGAGCGCGATCTCCCACTTGAGCGACACCGGGCCTTGTCCGTCTTCCTCCACCACCTGGACGTCCACGCGCCCGGTACGGGCGAGACGGTCGTCCGAAGGCTTGCCTCCGAAGGCCGCGAAGCCCTTGACCCGGACCTGACACTCACGGCCGTCGGGTCCGACGGCGCGGAGGAGCGCGCCCCTGAGGGCTTTGATGGGGGGCGCTTCGCCCGACTGCAGGCGGAGCCGTAGAATGCGGCCGGCGTGGGGTGCGTCCATGGCGTCGAGCACGCGGAAGACGACGCCCCGCCCGGTAGTGGTTTGCGCGGTCATGGCAACAAGAGTATTGAGATGACGTCTCTGAAGGAAGATGGTGCGTCGGAGCTGCGCATGTCCCGCGAGGACATGATCGAGCTCGCGGAACACGCCGTTCGGTTGATCGTCGACCGGCTCGAGGGCCTGGGAGCGGATCCCGCGTGGCGAGGAGCGGGGCGCCAGGAGCTCGAAGCGCTCTTGCGCGAGCCGCCGCCCGAGACCGGGAGACCGGCCCTGGATGTGCTGAAGCGGGCCGTGCAGGACGTGCTCCCCGTGGCGGCGCGCGTCGACCACCCTCGGTTCTTCGCGTTCGTTCCGTCGGCTCCCACCTGGCCCGGCGTCCTGGCCGACTTTCTGGCCGCGGGCTTCAACACGTTCCAGGGCACCTGGCTCGGTTCGGGCGGACCCAGTGAGGTCGAGCTCGTGGTCACGGACTGGATACGACGGTGGCTCGGTTATCCCGAGTCCGCCGGTGGACTCTTCACGAGCGGTGGCTCGGCGGCCAGCCTCGACGCACTGGTGGCTGCGCGGGAATCCGCGGGGGCACCCGCCCGTCCGTCCGTCTACATGAGCGACCAGAGCCACAGCGCCCTCGAGCGGGCCGCGCGGATCGTCGGCGTGCCCGCGGACCACGTGCGCAAGGTCCCGTCGGACGAGCGCTTCCACATCCGTATGGACGCGCTGGCGCGCATGGTCGCGGAGGACCGTGACGCGGGCCTCACCCCCATCGCCGTCTGCGCGAACGCGGGCACGACCAACACCGGCACCGTGGATCCCCTCCACGAGCTGGCCGACTTCTGCCGCGACGAGGGCATCTGGCTGCACGCGGACGGTGCCTACGGAGGCTTCGCGATCGTCACCGACCGGGGCCGTGCCCTTCTCGACGGCCTCGATCGAGCCGATTCCGTGACGCTCGATGCGCACAAGTGGCTCTTCCAGCCTTTCGAGGCCGGATGCCTCATGGTGCGGAACGTTCGCGACCTCGAGCGCGCGTTCAGCGTGCACCCCGAGTACCTGCAGGACACCCGCCTCGGAGAGGAGCACGTCAACTTCGGTGACCGGGGGCTCCAGCTCAGTCGCTCGTTCCGGGCGCTCAAGGTCTGGATGTCGATCCAGACCTTCGGGATGGCCGCCTTCAGGAGGGCCGTCGCCAACGGGATCGAGCTGGCCGACCGGGCCGATTCCTTCGTGAGGGCTTCGCCAGACCTCGAGCTGCTGAGTGCGGCCTCGCTCGGCGTCGTGTGCTTTCGGGTTCGGCCGGCGTCCGGGAGTCTGGACGAAGCCTCCCTCGAGGCCCTGAACGAGAAGGTACAGGCGCGTGTCATCTCCGAAGGCGTGGCGATGATGTCCTCCACGCGACTGCACGGAACCTACGCTCTGCGCCTCTGCATCCTGAGTCACCTGACCACGTGGCGCGACGTCGAGGAGACACTGTCGGCCATCGAGGCCTTTGGACGAGAAGAGAGCGCGAGCGGGTGAGCGCGAGAGGTGGCCGGACGGCGCGGGTGATCGTCCTGGGCGGGGTGTCGGTCTCGGTGGGGCTGACCCTCTTCCTGGTTGTCACGAATTCCCTGCCCTGGCCGGACGCCGTGCTCTCGGCGCTCCTTCTGGTGCTGCTACCCGCCCTCGCGGTGGGTCAGCTTCCGCTGGCTGAAGCCGAGGACCTGCAGCGTGTTCCGGCGTACGCGGCGTCGGCCGCCACGATCGGTCTGCTCGCCTCGCTCTGTTGGCTCGTGGGGACGCGCTCGGGCGGGCCCACGGCCCTGCGATTCGTCGCGGTGACGCCGGCGACGCTCGTCGTCTGGACGCTCCTGTTGGCCGTCGCGGGCTTGGCGATCGAGCTTCTCTTCCGGCAGCTCGGACTGGCTCTGGGGTGGGCGGAGAGCCCCCTGCTCGAGAAGCTGCTTCCGCGCACGACGGGAGAACGATGGGCCTTCGTGGCCCTCTCCCTCGTGGCCGGCTTCGGCGAGGAGATCGTCTATCGAGGGTACGCGATCCCGGTGCTCGGCCACCTGGTGGGCGACATCGGAGCCGTGGCGCTCGCATCCGCGGTCTTCGGTGTTCTGCACGCCTACCAAGGGTCGGTGGGGATCGCACGGACCGCCTTGATGGGGGCCGTGCTCGCCTGGGGGCTCCTGGCGACCGGTAGCCTGTGGCCACCGATTGCGGCCCACGCGCTCATCGATGTCGTGGCGGGCGTCTTTCTCGCGGAGTGGTTGATGGTACCTCGGCGGCCCGACGGTGTACCGTTGAACGAGGAGCGAGACGCGCTCCGTGACGAGTGATCCACCCGACGGAGACGGGCTCGAGTCGACTCGAGCGGCTCCGTCCCAGCGATAGACAACAACCAAGTGGAAGTCGATCTGGCGCTATTGGCCGATGCCGCGACCATCGATGCATCGGGCAAGCTCAACATCCTGGGTATCTTCGATCGCCTGTCGGCGGCGGCATTTCCCGTGAGGCACCCGCACATGGTCATGGTGCTGCGGTTCTCGGCCGGTCTCAACGAGACGGGTCAGCACGAAGTCGAGATCGTGCTCAAGGACCCGGAAGGCCATGAAGTGGTGCGGGTCGACGGCGAGCTCAACCTGGGCATGGGGACGGCGGGCGCGGTGGAGGGTGTACGGGTCCCGCAGGTGCTGAACATGGACGGCCTCGTCTTTCCGAAGGCGGGGCGTTACGCGTTCGACGTACGTGTCGACGGCGCCCACCACGTCACCCTGCCGTTGACCGTGGGCGGAATGGGCGCTCCCGCCAGGGCTTGATCCACTCGGTTCGGCGCTCGCCGGACGTCTCGAACGCCACGCTTGCAGAAACCTCGAGCGGTGCCGATAAGTAGATATAGGTAGAGAACGGAGTGGACTACGGTGATCTTCTACGTCAACTACGAAGAGCTGCGAGCGCTGCGTTCGGGCGCTCGAACCGTCCTCGACGGAGAGTCGGGGAGCTGTGGCTCCGTGTTGGCTCCGCCCCAGAGCCGGGCTCGTGTAGAGACCCTTCTCACGCGGCTGGAGGGAGATCTGTCGGTGCCGACCTTGAGCGAGCTGCGCTCCGTGGCCGCCGCCGTGGACGTCATCGTCTCCTGCCTGAGAGCGGAGATGGACGCGACGGTTCTGGCGACGCACGCCGCGGACGAGATTGCCGTGGCCGCCTATTTCGACTATGCGCACGCCCTCACGGTTTCCAGACGCCTGACCGACATGGCCATGGAGATGGAAGCGCTCATCGAGCTGGTCACCGGAGAGCCCGTGACCGCCAGCGTCGCCGCCGACTTCCGCTTTCCCGACTGAGCTCCGGGACACCCACCCCCGTCCCCCCCCCCCCCAGGAGCCCGGGCCGCGCCCCCGCACGGGAGAAGAAGCGGGAGCGCCGGACGGCCGCCCTTCGCCCCCCGTTGGGGCGCGCGCTCGAGTACCTCGCGCAGGGTCGACTCGAGGAAGGCGTGCGGGAACTGCGCGCGTACCTGGAGGCTTCGGATGACGAAGGCAACGCCTGGGGACGTCTGGGCGCGGCCCTCAGGGATCTTGGGCACGACGCGGAAGCGAGGGAAGCGTACGTCCGAGGGATCGAGGCGGCGCGCCGTCACGGCCATCCGACCATGGCGGCGGAGTTCGAGGACGTCCTGGAGGACTGGGCGCCGTGAGCACCGATTCGCCCACGGCCTCCGCCGACTTCCACGTGGAGGCCCTTCCGCATCTCGACGCCGTGTACCGGTTCGCCCTGCGGCTGACGGGATCCCCGGAACGGGCCGAGGATCTGGTGCAGGAGACCTTCCTCCGTGCCTACCGGTCCTGGGACCAATACACCCCGGGCACGAAGTGCAAGAGCTGGCTCTTCACCATCTGCCGCAACCTCTTCCTGCGAGAAGAGGAGCGAGGCAGGCGTCATGACGAGCTCGTGGAGGAGAATGCGTTGGCGGAGGGCCCCGGCGGCCCGCTGGCCAACCCGGTGTGGCTGTCGCTGAGGGAGACCGATCCCGAAGGAGAGTTCTTCGATTCCATTGTGGACGAAGAGGTCCTCAAGGCCATCGACACGCTTCCCGAGGAATACCGGACGACGGTGGTGCTGTCCGATCTCGAGGGGCTGCCCTACCAGGAGATCGCGGAGATGATGGACGTGCCGGTGGGCACGGTGAAGAGTCGACTCTTTCGCGGTCGGAGAAGGCTACAGGAGGTCCTCTACGAGTACGCGGTCGAGATGGGCTACATCCCGGCCCGTGCCCCGAGGGAGTGAGAGGCGAGATGTCGTTTCTGGATCCGGTGAAAAGGTTCTTCGGTGGCTCGTCCTCCGGAAGCGGGACGCCCCACCCCGAGGCGATCTCCTGCGAGGAGGCGCTCCGGCTCGTTCAAGACTTCCTCGACGGAGAGCTCGACGACGCGCCCAGCGGCAGCGTGAGGGAGCATTTCGAGAAGTGCCAGCGCTGCTATCCGTTCTTGCGTATGGAGGAATCCTTCCGTCTGGCCCTCCACAAAGCCGCTCGTGGAGAGAGCGCGCCCCCCGATCTCCGGGACCGCGTTCTCGAAGTCCTGGACGAGGCGGCGTCGGACCAGCAGTAGCCCGCCGAAAGCTGGATTCCCTTCGGCGCGCGGGTTGTGACAGACCCGTCGGAGCATGCTCCCGCCCCGCGCTTGCCCCGCCCCTTCCATCGTGAGAACCTTGGGGCCTGTCCGGGTAGACGGGCGGGCTGCGCGCCTCCGAGCCCGGGCATCTCCGCTTACCTGGTGTGGTGTTCCGGAAATCCGTGAGCACGACCAGGCGAGCGCCGACGCGCTCGGACGTCGGACCCCACAGTCCCTGATCTGGAGCAGGAATGGCCACGGCCCGGAAACGGGAGCGAATCCTCCCCCGCCTCATCGAAGAGGAGATGCGGGAGTCGTTCCTCGACTATTCCATGAGCGTCATCGTCCAACGGGCGCTCCCCGACGTGCGGGACGGACTCAAGCCCGTGCACCGGCGAATCCTCTACGCCATGTACGAGCTGGGGCTCCTGCCGGACCGCGCCTACAAGAAGTGTGCGACCGTCGTGGGCGATGTGCTGGGCAAGTATCACCCGCACGGAGACTCGGCCGTCTACGATGCCCTCGTGCGCATGGTGCAGGACTTCTCGCTGCGTTACCCCCTTGTGGACGGACAGGGCAATTTCGGCTCCATCGACGGCGATTCGGCCGCCGCGTACCGCTACACCGAAGCGAAGCTGACCGCGCTGGCCGTGGAGCTCCTCGACGATCTGGAGCGCCAGACCGTCGACTTCCTTCCCAACTTCGACAACCGCCTGGAGGAGCCGGGCGTCCTGCCCAGCCGCTTCCCCAACCTGCTGGTGAACGGGTCTTCGGGGATCGCCGTGGGGATGAGCACCAACGTGCCTCCGCACAATCTCCGGGAGATCGCCGCGGGTGTGCGCCAGCTCGTGGTCGATCCGGAGTGCACGGTCGAGGACCTGATGCGCCACATCCCGGGACCGGACTTCCCGACCGGGGGCTTCGTGGTCGGTACCGACGGCATCCGGGACATGTACACCACCGGCCGCGGCCGCGTGGTCATGCGGGCGCGGACCGTGAAGGAGGCGCTGCGGGGCGGAAAGGAGCAGCTCGTGGTGACCGAGCTGCCCTACGCCGTTTCCAAGTCCAAGGTGATCGAGCAGATCGCGGACCTGGCGCGCCGCGGCAAGCTGGAGGACGTCTCGGACATTCGCGACGAGACCGACCGCGACGGAATCCGCCTGGTGATCGAGCTGAAGCGTGGGGCCAAGGCGGGCCGCACCCTCCGCCTCCTGCACAAGCGCACCAGCCTCCAACAGACGTTCGGTGCGATCCTGCTCGCGTTGGATCACGGACAGCCGCGCGAGTTCGACCTCAAGCAGCTCCTCGAGCGCTTCCGGGACCACCGGATCGAGGTGATCCAGCGAAGGTCCCGCTTCGAGCTCGAGAAGGCCGAGGCGGAGCGCCACGTCGTCGAAGGCCTCCTGGTCGCCCTGGATCACATCGACGAGGTCATCAAGATCATCCGCTCCTCGGACGATCGTGCCGACGCCTCCGAGCGCCTTCAGGACCGCTTCGGGCTGAGCGAGACCCAGGCCGGCGCCATCCTCGACATGCGGCTTGCCCGGCTCACGAAGCTCGAGCGCTCCCATCTCGAGTCGCGCCTGCGCGAGCTCGAGTCGCGCATCGGCGAGCTGAAGGAGATCCTCGGCTCCGCGGAGCGCCAGCTCGAGGTGATGCTCGACGAGCTCCGCGCCGTCGTGGACGCGCACGGAGACGGACGGCGCACGGTCATCCTGGAGGACGGTGAGGAAAAGGAAGCCCCCGTCGAGCAGGCTTTGGCCGACGAGGACGTCGTGGTCACCCTGAGCCACGAGGGCTTCATCAAGCGCATGCCGATGCACCTCTATCGGCGCCGGGTCTCGTCGGGCAAGGCGCTCGCGGGAATGGAGCGTTACGAGGCGGACTACCTCGAGCGGATCTTCACGGCGCGCACGCAGGGGTGGATCCTGTCCTTCACCGAACAGGGTCAGTGTCACTTCCTTCCTGTTCTCGACGTGCCGGAGAGCGGACGTTCGTCGCGGGGCCAGTCCATCTACGCGCTCCTGGGCGGAACCGACCGCCTGGATCGGATCGTATCGGTGCTTCCGGTCGACGACCTCGCGGCGGAGGACCGCTTCCTGGTCTTCCTGTCGCGAAAGGGCGTCGTCAAGCGGACGGCGCTGAGCGAATTCTCGAACCCCCGGGCCGGCGGCGTGATCGCGGCAGGGTTGAGGAAGGACGACCGGATCATCGACGTGGCGCTTTCGGACGGAACGTCCGAAGTGATGCTCCTGTCGGGCGGGGGCCGAGCGATTCGCTTCCCCGAGGAAGAGATCGGAGTCGTGGGGCGCACCGCGCAGGGGGTGAAGGGGATGGACCTGCGCGCCGAAGACGAGGTCGTGGGGATGCTCCTGATCCGGCGGGAGGCGACCGTGCTCACGGTGACCGAGGACGGGATGGGTAAGCGCACCTCCGTGAGCGAGTTCCCGTTGCAGAAGAGGGGAGGGCTCGGCACCATGGCCCTGCCTGCGAGCGCCGGGCCGGCCAAGATCGTCTGCGCGCTCGAGGTTCTGGAGGCCGACGAGCTCGTCATCGTCACGGCGGGCGGCCAGGTCAGCCGCCTGGTGGCGGACTCCGTGCCGCTGCAGGGGCGCCGGACGCAGGGACGGCGGATCGTCAAGCTCGGGGCGGGCGACCGGGTGGTGGAGGTCACACGGGGCGAGGGGCGCGACGGGACACCCGAGCGGAGCCCGCTCGGAGGGGGCGAGGAGGGTCAGCTCGACCTGCTGGGAGAATGACGTACGCCCGCGATCACCTGAGCGGTTGCGCCGCTTCCCCTCGCGGAACGTTTGGTGTATCTTGGGTTGAGATTCATTCTCAACTCGTGTCATCCAGGCGCCTATGCCGACGAACCTGAACCGGCCTCACGAGACGGCTCGCCCGTCCGAATCCTCCGAGGAGAGCGAGGCCGAGCTGCGTCTGGCCGATATCCCACTCAGGCAGGTGGTGGAGCTGGTCCGCATCGATCTTCCGAGCGACCAGCTCGAGCCTCTCCTCGAGCGGGGCATGCTACCCGGTTGCCGGCTGTGCCCGGTCCGGCGCTCCCCCTCGGGAGATCCCATCGTCGACGTGGACGGCTCGATCCTGGCGCTACGTCGCGAGATGGCGGGCTGCCTTTGCGTGCGGCTCTCCGAGGCTCTGGAGGACTGACCGCTCTCCCCCCCACCTTCATCACGCTCCGTGGTTCCTGCCAGCGACTGCCATACGCTCGAGGCGCCCTCGCGGACCCCACCTTCGGCGACCGCCTCCCAGGTTCCGCTCGTGGCGCTCGTCGGGCCACCGAATTCCGGTAAGTCCACGCTCTTCAACCAGCTCACCGGTCTCCGCCAGAAGGTCGCGAACTATCCCGGCGTGACGGTCGAGAAGCACATGGGCCGCGTGCGTCTGTCCAACGGGGCCGAGCTGGATCTGGTCGATTTGCCGGGCGTGAACGGCTTCTCGGCTCGCACGCTGGACGAGAAGGTGACGCGTGACGTCCTCGAAGGTCGGGCGCCGGGGCTGAGGAGCCCGGACGCCGTCATCCTGATCGCCGACGTGACGCGGTTCGAGCAGCAGCTCATGCTCTGCGAGCCGACTCTGGAGCTCGGGATCCCGACGCTCCTGGTGCTCAACATGGCGGACGAGTTGGAGCGCCGTGGGGGGGACATCGACGAGACCGTCCTGGCCGAGGAGCTGGGCGTCGACGTGGTGCGCGCGGCGGTCCGCCTGGGCCGGGGCGTGGAGGCCGTCCGGGCGTTCCTGGGGGAGGTCTACGACCGGGGCCCGTTGCCGGAGCGCGCGTGTCCCGCGGTGTCCAACGTGCCCAAGGGCGTGGTGCTGCCGACGGTGGACGTGTTTCGCCGCCGACGCGAGCAGGTTCACGCGCTCGGCCAGCGGGCCGGCTTCGTTCCGGCGGGCCCCTCCGGCCTCTCGGAGACGCTGGACTCGATCCTCCTGCACCGCGTCTGGGGCCCACTCGTCTTCCTGGCGGTGGTCGTCCTGGTGTTCCAGGCCATCTTCACCTGGGCGACACCCCTGATGGACGGGGTGCAGGCGCTGATCGCGATGACCGGGACCTGGCTCGGGGGCGTGCTGCCGGCTTCCTGGTTCCGTTCGCTCCTGATCGACGGGGTCTTCGCCGGGGTGGGCTCGGTGGTGGTCTTCCTGCCCCAGATCCTGATCCTCTTCCTCTTCCTGGGGATCCTGGAGGACTCGGGCTACATGGCGCGCGCCGCCGTGATCGCGGACCGGATGATGTACCGGGTGGGGCTCCAAGGGCGGGCCTTCTTGCCGCTGCTGTCCGGCTATGCGTGCGCGGTGCCGGCGATCCTGTCGGCGCGGACCGTCGAGGACGAACGCGACCGGCTGGCCACGATCTTCGTGACGCCGTTCATGACGTGCTCGGCCCGTCTACCCGTCTACGCGCTCCTCATCGCGGCCTTCATTCCCGACCGACCGCTTCTGGGACCCATCGTGGGCCTGCGGTCGGCTACCTTGATGGGCTTGTACGCGCTGGGCACCATCGCGGCCATCGTGACGGCCTTCCTGCTGAAGCGGACGCTGCTGCGGGGTCAGCCCTCGGCCTTCGTGATGGAGCTCCCGCCCTACCGGATTCCCTCTCTGCGAACGATCGCGCTTCGCCTCTACGACCGCAGCAAGATGTTCCTGCGGCGGGCGGGACGGGTGATCTTCGCGGTGACGGTCGTGCTGTGGGTGCTGACCCAGTTCCCCCGACAGAACGGCCATGCGCCGCCCATCGAGCAGAGCGTGCTCGGCGAGGCCGGGCACGTCATCGAGCCGGTCATCCGGCCGGTCGGGTTCGACTGGAAGATCGGGATCGGGCTCATCTCCTCGCTGGCCGCACGCGAGGTGATCGTGGGGACGCTGGGCACGATCCACGGGGTGCAGGACGCGAGCCAGGGGTCGCTGCAGCTCCAGCAGGCGCTCAAGAAGGATCTGGACCTGGGGGGGGCCGTCGCGCTCCTGATGTTTTTCGTCTTCGCACTCCAGTGCACGTCGACGTTGGCGGTCATGCGGCGCGAGACGGCGAGCTGGCGATGGCCCGCGCTCCAGTTCACCTACATGCTGGTGCTCGCCTATCTCGGAGCGTTCTTGGCCAACCGCCTGATCTAGGGCCCCGGCGCTGGAGGAACAGGGCGGCGGCGCCCGTCTCGAGCGGATCGGCGGTGCGCATCTGCCCGGCCGAGGCGCTCAGCGACTTCCCAGCACCGCCTTCAGCGACACGTTCTGCCCGTCGCGCTCCACCACGATCGTGACCTCGTCGCCCGGCTTCTTCTCCCTCAGCGCATACGCGTAGGCGTAAAGGTCGGGGATCTCCTTGCCGTCGAACTCCACGATCACGTCGCCGGCCCGCAGCCCGGCCTTCTCGGCAGGGCTCCCCTCGCGCACGCCGGTGATGCGGAGCCCGAAGTCGCGCGGCGTCATGTCCGGAATCGTGCCGAGATAGGGGCCGTAGCTCCGGGTCGGCGACGCGTCGCCGCGCGCCGAAGGCCGTTGCTGCTGCACGGGCGTGAGCTCCGCCGGCTCCGTGCCCGCGGCCCCCGCCAGGCGCTCGGTGATGCGGGCGGCCAGATTCGAGATCTCGTCGAGGCCCTCGGCGTTGATCTTCCACCAGTCGTCCGTCGGACGGTGGTAGTCGGCGTGCGTGTTCGTGAAGAAGTGCAGCACGGGAATGCCCTGCGCGTAGAACGAGGTCTGATCGGAGGAGCCGTAGCCGTCGGGATTGAACGAGAGGTGGAGGGGGTGAGCCATCGAGTCGTTCTCCGCCGCCAGGATGCCGTCCCACTCCTCGGCCGTTCCGGTGCCGAAGACCGTGACGGCGTCGTCGGTCATGCGCCCGATCATGTCCAGGTTCAACATCGCCACGATGGAGGAAAGCTCGACGGTGGGGTGTGCGACGAACCGGGCCGAGCCCCACAGCCCGCGCTCCTCTCCCGTGAAGGCGATGAACAGCACGCTACGCGCGGGACGTGCCCCGCCGGCGAGGCGGCCCGCGACGTCCAGTAGGCCTGCCGTTCCGCTCGCGTTGTCGTCGGCTCCGTTGTGGATCTCGTGGCTGTCCGGCGCCAACGAGCCCGACCCTTCGCCGCCAAGGCCCAGATGATCGAAGTGGGCTCCGACCACCACGTGCTGCGCGCTGAGCGAAGGATCGGCCCCCGGGAGCTGCGCGACGACGTTGCGCGCCTGGGCCGTGAGGGGGAGGACCTCCACGCTCACACGTGCATTCCGGTCGTGTTGAGCGGCCTGGCGCACGCTCTCGGCCGCCGCGCCACCCGCGACCGCCACGACCGGGATGGAGAGGGCGCTCCGGATCTCCTCCGCCGGGCTCGGAAGCGACATCCCGTCCGGCAGGAGGACCACGAGCGCCGCCGCATGGCGTCCCGCGGCCACGGTGGCCTTGAAGTGCGGATCATCCCTCTGGGAGGATCCCCCCGCCATCGCATCGGGATCTCCCCAATCGACCACCGCGATCTTCCCGGACAGGTCGACCTGGGCGAGCGCGTCTCGGGCCTGGCCCGGACTGCTCAGCCCGGAGCCCGCGTAGACCAGGGCGGCCCGCACCGTCGACGTGGCTGAGAAGCCGAACGGGATCCATTCCTTGCCGGTTGCGTATGTCCTGCCCGAGATTGCGAGCACGTTGTCCGGGCCCAGCTCGGTTCCGGTTCGGACCGGGAAGGCCTGGAACCAGCTGCCGTCCGGTCCGGCGGGCGAGAGCCCGAGGGACCGGAAGCGCTGGGCGATGTACTCCGCGGCGCATCGGGCACCCGGAGAGCCGACCTCGCGGCCCTGCAGTGCGTCGTCGGCAAGGTACCGTACGTCGGCGAGGGGCTGCGAGAAGCCCGCCGTCAGGGCCGCGCGATCGGGACAGGTCGCTGCGTCCTGGGCGAGCAGGGGTGCGGGAGCGAGAAGCAGGAGCAAGGCAGCCGTGGCGAGCCAGCGGGTCCGCCCGGGCGTCATCGATCCTCTCGAAGGATGGGATTCTTGAATCATCGATCTTTGCGTTGGACGGCGATGTTCGTGCTCGCGCTGGCCGCATGCGGGCGCGGGAACGGGAAGGTGGACAGGGATCTCGTCATCGGAGCCGGGCAGGAGGAGGATTCGCTCATCCGACCCGGCGAGGTGCATCTGCGTCATCTCCGCCAGCTCACGTTCGGAGGTGAGAACGCCGAAGGGTACTTCTCCTTCGACGGGACCCGATTGATCTTCCAGTCCCGCCCCCCGGGAGCGGGTTGTGACCAGATCTACGTCATGGATCTGACGACCGGCGACACGTCGATGGTGAGCACCGGAGAGGGTCGGACCACCTGTTCCTACTTCTATCCGTCCGGTACCGAGATCCTCTACTCGTCTACCCACTTGGCGGATCCGGCGTGCCCACCGACCCCGGACTACTCGATGGGTTACGTCTGGCCGGTCTACCCCACCTACGACATCTTCGCGTCCAATCTGGACGGATCCAACCTCCATCAGCTCACGGACACACCCGGCTACGACGCCGAGGCCACCTTCTCTCCGTTGGGGAACAGGATCGTCTTCACGTCCGACCGCGACGGAGACCTCGATCTCTACACCATGGCCCCGGACGGCTCCGACGTGAAACGGCTCACGGACACGGAGGGCTACGACGGGGGTGCGTTCTACTCGCCGGACGGGTCCCAGATCGTCTGGCGGGCGCACTATCCGAAGCCCGGGCCCGAGCTCGACGACTACCGCAAGTTGCTCGCCCAGGGCCTCATACGTCCGGGCCAGCTGGACATCATGCTCATGAACGCGGACGGATCGAACCAGAGGCAGGTGACGCATCTTCCCGGTGCGAGCTTCGCGCCTTTCTGGCACCCGTCCGGTACCAAGGTGATCTTCAGCTCCAACACCCGGGATCCACAGGGTCGCGACTTCGATCTGTACATGGTCGCCCTCGACGGGACCGGCCTGGAGCGCATCACCTTCGATGACGGGTTCGACGGCTTCCCGGTGTTCAGCCCGGACGGGAAGTACCTGGTGTTCGCGTCCAATCGGAACAACGGGGGATCGAGCGACACCAACCTGTTCATCGCGGAATGGGTGGAGGATCCGGGAACGTAGGGGGGCCGTCGCCCTATTCCCCCCCGAGCGCCTGAAGGGCGGAATCGGGGTACACGTCGAGGAACTGCCTCAGGATCCGGTAGGTGAGCCCCCACACCACCTCTCCCACCACGTGGAAGCAGGGAAAGGTCCGGGTGCCGCCCGGCAGGGGGATCTCGACCGACCCCCGGGTCTCGGGGGCCCGGAGCGTGTCGAGCTTGACCCAATGGACCTGATCGATCTCGCGGCTCGCGACCCGGGCTTCGGCTCCCGCCCGCGCACCGAACACGAAGGGAGCGATCACGAGGCGGGGCAGGCGCACGCTGGCGGGCGCGACATGCTCCAGGTTGCCGAGGTGGACGCCGTCGGCGGCCAGGTCCAGCCCCGTCTCCTCGAGGGTCTCGCGCATGGCCGTGTCCACCAGGGTACCGTCGATGGGATCCCGGCGTCCGCCGGGTAGCGCCATGTGCCCGGACCACGGGTCCCGCTCCGACCGGGCGCGCTTGATGAGCAGCAGCTCGAGACGATGATTCCCGCGAAGCACCAGGGAGACCGCGGCCTCGAGGGTGTCCTCCTCCAGCACGGGGGGGTCGTCGGCATCGGCGGCGTAGGACGCGAGCGCCTCGCTCAGCACCCAGAAACGGGGATCGGTCTCGAGGGGGTCTTGGTCCATTTTGCTCGCGAAGAAGGCTGTCGGACGCGTGCTCGCCCGGGGGGCAGCTTCGCGAGGGTCAGCTGGTGACGGTGCTATCCGCTCGAATTCGATAGCGCACGACCTTCTGGACACCCAGGTCGTCTCGAATGATGGCCCAGACGTGGTCGGCGTCGAAGATTGGCCACGGATACAGGCTGAACCCCATGGGCGTGCGCACCCGTCCCAGGTACGTGCCGTCCGGCTCGAAGACGTCGAACACGATGGGCTCACGCCACCGGTCGGGGACCGAGCTCCGGTCCTTCGGGTCGTACGTCGGATCGTCGACTTCGACGGCAGGCTGGCTGACCACGACCCAGATCCGGCCGTCGCGACCGGTCAGGATCCGCGTGAACGGAGGCTTCCGGTCGGGAATCGGAGGTCCGTTCCAGCGCCAGTCGGGCTTGGTGTACCGCATGTTGCGGGTCGCGAGCCGTTCCTCCTCGGCCTTCTCGCCCGCGGTCACCGGTACGGCCTCGTAGACACGCTCGATACGCAGGGGCGGGGCGTCCCGGCGCAGCAGGTCGATCCGGTAGTCGGTGCTGATGGCGTGGATCCAGTACCCGTCGGGGCTGAAGACGGACTGCTCCGTGGGCGAGAACGGAACGCTGTTGCGGGACACGCTGTGGTTGTCGCCCTCGTCGACACGAGCCTCGATATAGGGGGCCTCGTAGCCCGCGTCGGGTGGGATGAGCGTATCGCCCGGCGTGCCGTCCGGCGCGATGTCGACCAGGCCGATGACCCAGTCGTCCAGATCGGCTCTCGGGTCCACGAGGATCTGAGTGTGAACGTGGTCGTCACGCGTCCGGTAGAGAGGGCTCGAGGTGCTGAAGCCCCCCCGGGCGGTCCAGGTCTCCAGGGCCTTGCCGTCGGGCCCGTATACCTGGATGCGGGCGTTGCCCGGATCTCGGACGAGGACCCTCCCGTCCGAGAGCACGGCCAGGCCCCCGTCGGGCCCCTTCAGCTCCCCCGGGCCCTCCCCGGGGCGTCCGAGCGTGGCGATGTAGGTCCCGTCCGGCGCGTAGGCACGCAGGTCGGGGACCTGCCGGTCGACGACGTAGATCGTGCCGCTCGGGCCGACCGCGAGCGAGCCGATCTGCCCGAACAGATACTCCGGATCGCCCTCCATCGCCCCGATGGAGACCTCGGGCTCGAGGATCCGGTCGCCGCCCCAAGCGCTGCCCGAGACCGTACGCACCACCACCGTATCGCCGACGGTGTCTCGCTCGACGACGAGCTTTCCGGCGAGGGAGGCGTCGTCGTGGCCGCAAGCCGTGAGGGCCGCGGACGCGGCGAACGGAAGAAGGAGCGAACGGAACCGCGCATCGAGCGCCATGGCTCGTCTCCTCGAAGATGAGTGGTCTCGTGGATCGCCGGCGCGGTTCGCGACCGGCGGCCCCATCGTTTGGACGGGTCAAGCGCGCGGAGTGTTGCGGTCGATGTCCAGCGGGCTTCGGCCTACGGGTCCGTCACGGAGCCTCCGTGCCCGCACGGACCGTCCCTGTCAGACGCCCGTCCGCTCCGGACCCCAGACGAGCTTGTGGAGCTGCAGCTGAAAGCGTACCGGCAGGCCGTCTTCGAGAATCCACCCGGCCAGCGCCTCCCGGTCGACCTCGCCCCAGACCGGTGACACGAGGAGCGCCCCGAGCGAGCCTTCGTCGACCCGGGTGTCCAGGCCTCGCTCGCGTATCGTGGTGCGTGCCCACTCGTAGTCGGCCCGATCCTTCAGCACGAACTTCACCTCGTCCCCGGCCCCGAGGTGCTCGAGGTTGGACCAGAGGTTGCGCTCGCACTCGCCCGAGCCCGGACACTTGAGGTCCATGATCTTGTGGACGCGCGCGTCCAGCGGGGAGACGTCGAACGCCCCGGAGGTCTCCACCAGCACGGTGTATCCCTCCGCCAGCAGTCGGTCGGCCAGGACGAACGCGTTCGCGTGAGCGAGCGGCTCGCCCCCCGTGACCTCCACGAGGCGTGGGGAGTGGGAGGCCACTTCGGCGAGGATCTCGTCGAGGCTCATCCGCTTCCCCCCCGTGAATGCGTACGCCGTGTCGCACCAGACGCAGCGGAGCGGGCATCCGGTGAGGCGCACGAACGTACAGGGCGAGCCCACCCACGTGGACTCGCCCTGGATCGAATGGAAGATCTCCGTGATGCGGAGGAATGGCTCCGCGCTCAACGCTTTCGTCCGTCCTTGCGCCCGGGCCAGAGGAACCCGAGCGGCGATTCCTTCACCACGCTGCCCACCATGAACAGCACGTTGGCCGGCCGTTCGGCGAGGCGGCGCATGAGGTAGGGGTACCAGTGCGATCCGAACGGAACGTAGACCCGCATTCCGTACCCGTCGGCCACGAGCTGCTGCTGCAGGTCGCGGCGCACGCCGTGGAGCATCTGGAACTCGAAGCTGTCCTTGGCGATGCCTTCCTTCTGATGGAAGTCGATGGTGGCGTCGATCATCTTCGGGTCGTGGGTCGCGATGCCCGGGAAGTTGCCGTCGGCCAGGAGCGCCTGCATGAGCTCGACGTAGCTGCGGTCCACCTCCGCGCGGTCGCGGAACGCCACCGACGCCGGCTCGTCGTAGGCGCCCTTGCACAGCCGCACGCGCGCCCCCAGCTCGTTCATGCGAGCCACGTCGCCCGCCGTGCGCTTCAGGTACGACTGCAGCACGACGCCGATGTTCCGCCGGCCCTCCGACCAGAGCTTCTCGAAGGCATCCAGGGTGCGCTGCGTGTACTCCGAGCTCTCCATGTCGAAGCGCAGGAAGTTGCCCTGCCCGTCCGCCTTGTCGAGAACACGTCCCAGGTTCTCGGCCAGGAAGGCCTCCGAGATGTCTTGTCCGAGCGCCGTGAACTTCATCGACACGTTGCAGTCGAGCCCCTCGGCCGCGATCCGGTCGAGGATCTCGAGGTATACGTCGGCGGCCAGGCGGGCGTTCGCCTCGTCGTGCACCGACTCGCCCAGGAAGTTTCCCGTGGCCGAGAGCCCGTCCGCATTGGCGCTCTTCACGGCCCGCACGAGGTCGTCGACCGTCTCGCCCGGGACGAATCGGCGACTCATGCCGCGCAAGGGGGTCCGGGTGACGACGGCCTTCGCCGGCCCGGAGTGGCTCAGGTAGATCAGTCCTTCTCGAAGCATGATGTCTTCATTCGGCTCAGGTGGATTCTCGCCGTTCCCGGGCCAGCGCGGATTCCAGATGCTGCTGGACCTCCATGAGCGTGAGCCGACCCAGCCACTCCATCGATTCCTGAGAGCTTCGGCTCTCGACGAGGATCGAGGTCTCCACGTGCCCGACGATGCCTACGCCCGTCTGGGCCCATCGGGGGAAGACCAGGAACCCCGCATAGGGAGCCCTCAGGTTCGATGTCTGTTCGATCTCCGGAGAGACCGTGTACGGATGACCGTCGGAGCCTTCGAAGGCGGGAGGGCGATTGTGGACCTCGAAGTAACCTCCGAGCGTTCCATCCTTCGCGGTATCGGCTCCGTTCTCGGCGGGATCGGGTACGGGTTCGGCGTCCGGCATCGTGCCACATCAGCGAGTTGTCAGAGCGACGGGATGCGATTCCCCGCCGCCGGCCACGAAAGCTAGATGAAGGCGGGGTCGAGGGCCACCATTGGGCGATTGTGACCACGTGCCGGCGTTTGCTTATCTTGCTGCCTGCATACATCCAGGAGACATGTGATGGCATCCAGCATGCGCATGCGGGCCGCGATCTTCTCCCACTTCGGCGGTCCGGAGGTCGTGGAGATCGACCGAATCCCCGTCCCCGAGCCCGGGCCCGGGCAGGTGCGCCTGCGCGTGGAAGCGGCGTCCATGAACCACCTCGATCTCTGGGTCAGGCGGGGCCTGCCGGTCGAAACGCCCATGCCCCACATCGGGGGCTCGGACGTCGCGGGCGTGGTCGAGAGCGTCGGGCCCGGTGCCGAAGACGTGCCGACGGGCACCCGCGTCATGGTGGATCCGTCGCTCGACTACGCTTGGTACGACGGCGCGAGACGAGGTGAGAGCTTCCAGGAGCCCCACTTCCGGATCCTCGGTGAGCACACGCAGGGAGGCTTCGCCGAGTACGTGGTGGTTCCGGCGGCCAACCTTCTGGAGATCCCCGGCGACGTGCCCTCGGAGCGCGCGGCCGCGGCAGGCCTGGTCTTCGTGACGGCGTGGCGTGCGCTCATGGCGCGCGGGGGCCTGCGGGCGGGCGAGGACGTCCTCGTGACCGGCGCCTCGGGAGGCGTCGGCACCGCCGCCGTGCAGCTCGCGAAGCTCGCGGGGGCGACGGTGTACGCGGTGACGAGCGGTGAGGTGAACGTCGAGCGCGTGCGCGAGCTCGGTGCCGACGTGGTCTACGATCGGCTCGATGGCGATTTCTCGCGCAAGGTGTGGGCCGACACCGGCAAGAAGGGCGTCGAGCTGGCGTTCGACGCGGTGGGCGAGGCGGTCTGGCCGTCGTGCCTGCGTGCGCTGGCGGTGCAGGGCCGGCTGGTCACGTCGGGTGCGACCACGGGATCCCGCGGCGACACGGAGATCCGGCTGGTGTTCTGGAAACAGCTCTCGATCCTCGGGAGCACCATGGGCTCTCCTTCCGAGTTCAGGCAGGTCATGCGGCTCGTGTTCGAAGGGAAGGTGGCGCCTGTGATCCACGAGGTAATGCCGCTCGAGGAGGCCTCCAGAGCCCACGCGCTCCTCGAGGAGGGCGACGTCTTCGGGAAGCTGGTGCTCCTGCCGTGAGAGACGGGACGATGTGCCGTTGGGCCGCGTGCGTCGCCCCCGGGTGGGAGGATCTGGCTCGGAACGGGGCGGCACCATGGAGCTGAAGGACGCCCAGGGGCGTGTCGACGCCTGGATCTCCCAGTTCGAGGAGGGATACTGGCCGCCGCTGACCAACCTCGCCCGGCTGATCGAGGAGGTCGGCGAGCTGGCACGGGAGATGAACCACCGCTTCGGGCACAAGCCGAAGAAGCCGGAGGAGGAGGATCAGGAGCTCGCCATCGAGCTCGCGGACGTGCTCTTCGTCCTGTTGGTCATCGCGAACGAGCAGAAGATCGACCTGAGCGACGCCCTGGAGCAGGTCCTCGAGAAGTACCGCGCCCGCGATTCGGATCGCTGGACCCGGCTCGACGCCGAGACCTAGCAGGTCGCTCGACG
Source organism: uncultured Gemmatimonadaceae bacterium (assembly GCA_964630935.1). Lineage (GTDB taxonomy): Bacteria > Gemmatimonadota > Gemmatimonadetes > Longimicrobiales > Gaopeijiaceae > SZUA-318. Next base: position 29,258 of record CAZVYM010000036.1, read on the forward strand.
CGGAGACCCTAGCGGGTCGCTCGAGGAGGTGACCCCGGGGGACCCGGCGGGGATCGTTTCGGGCTCAGCCAGACGACTGGAGGGCGCTCGAAGGACCGACTCCGTCGTCATCTTCCAGCGCCCGGCGAACCACACGGAGCAGGTCGTCCAGGTTCCACGGCTTGGGCAGGAACGGGTGATCCGCCGGGATCTCCGGGACCGACCCTCCCGCTTCGCGCGAATGGCCGCTGGTGAACACGACGGGGAGCGCGTGTCCCTCCTCGCGGAGCGCCGCCAACAGCTCCGCGCCGCCCATGCCGGGCATGACGATGTCGGAGATGATCAGGCTCAGGCGATCTCCGTGCGTGCGCACGATCTCGAGCGCTTCGGCGCCGTTGGCCGCCACGAGCACCCTATAGCCATACCGCTCGAGCACGCGTCTGGCCGTGCGCCGGAGCGAGACCTCGTCCTCCACGATCAGCACGGTCTGCCCCGACCCCGCAGGAGCGGGAGCCGCCTCGTCTCCCGTGACGTGCTCCGCGACGTCGGCGGCGATGCCCGGGAACCAGAGGCTCATGCGCGCACCGTGGCCAGGTCTGGACTCGACCTCGACGAACCCCTCGTGCTGCTGCATGAGCCCGTAGGTGACGGCCAGGCCGAGGCCGGTGCCCCGGCCCGGATCCTTCGTCGTGAAGAACGGCTCGAAGAGGCGGCTACGCGTATGCTCGTCGATGCCCGGGCCCGTGTCCGTGACGGAGATCCAGACGTAGCGACCGCCGCGGGCCGCGGGATGGCCCGCCAGCTCCGCCTCCGTCCTCGTGCCGGTTCCCACCTCCAGCTGGAGGATTCCCCCGGCCGGCATCGCATCGCGGGCGTTCGTCACCAGGTTCATGACCATCTGCTCCACCGCCACGGGGTCGGCGAGCACCGGCGGCACGCGAGCGGCCGCGCTGATACGCACGTCGATCGTCTCGGGGAGAAGCCGACTCACCATGGACGAGAGGTCCCCGATCAGCGTGGTCAGCAGCGTCGGGCGGCGGTCGAGCGAGGCCTTTCGGCTGAAGCCGAGGAGCTGCTTGATCATGGTGGTAGCGCGGCCCGAGGCGTTGCGGATGTCGGTGGCGCTCACGAGGAGGTTCTCGTCGACTTCTCGCAGGCTCTGGACGAGCAGGTCCGCGTTCGCGGTGATGACGGACAGGATGTTGTTGAGATCGTGGGCGATCCCGCCGGTGAAGCTCCCCACGGCTTCGAGCTTCTGCGACTGGCGAAGCTGCTCTTCCAGGTCGAACAGCCGGGTCACGTCGCGAGCCACATTGACGAAATTGACGATCCGTCCTTCGGTATCCCGAACCGGCGAGATCAGCGCTTCCTGCCGATACAGGGAGCCGTCCTTGCGGCGATTCAGGAGCGTTCCGGTCCAGGTTTCCCCTCGCGTGATCGTGTCCCAGAGATCGACATAGAACTCCTCTCCGTGCTCGCCGCTCTTCAGCATCCGCGGCGTCGAGCCGATGGCATCGTCGCGCGCATGGCCGGTGATGCGCTCGAACGCCGGATTGACGTACTCGATGACACCGGCGGGGTCTGTGATGACCACGATCTCGCCGAGTTGCTCGATCGCGCGCGCGAGGCGGAGGTGCTCGAGCTCATGACGGACCTCGTCCGTCACGTCGGCGAACGAGACGACGAAACGGCCGGACTCCCACGGGAAGACCGTGTAGTCGAAGTGACGGTCGAACCCCTTCGAGTACCGGCGGAAGCGCAGCGTCTCGCCTTCGATCGCCGCGAGACCGAAGTCCCGAATCATCTCCTCGTCGACGACATGGGGCAGAACCTCGGTGGCTCGGCGTCCCAGGATCCGCTCCGGATTGATCCCCGTGAGGCGCGCGAAGGCCGGGTTGACCTCGTCGAAGACGTAGTCGACGGGATCGCCGGCCTCGTCGAGGATCACGGTGTGGATGGCCAAACCCGTCACCGAGTTCTCGAACAGGCTTCGGAAGCGCTCTTCCGCGTCCAGGCCGGAGGTGTCACCGGTTACGGACCGGCGGCGCTTCCAGCGCTCGAAGATGCCCATGGCTGTGAGAATCCGGATAGCTGGGAAACGGGGGGTATCGGACCACGCACCCCAACCCGCAGGCTGGAGGGCAGACCGGCTGGGTGTGAACGTAGTCTTATTACAATGTGTATGCCGTCGGGTCCGTGGAATCCAGACGTTTCTCGGCGCTCTGCGAACCAAGACGTCCGGCTCCCGCCTACGACGACGGCGCAAGACTTCCGCCTGGGCGCTCCTCCTCGAACACACGGGCACGGCATCCACGTGTACGTTCTCCTCTCGCTTCCCTGGGTGGCCCTGGTGGTCTTCGTGCTGTTGCGTGTGCGCCTGCCCAGGGATCTGCCGAAGCACGACTCGCCCCGTGAAGACCCTCCTCCGGTGAGCGTGATCGTGCCCGCGCGCGACGAGGCACTGAACATCGAGCGCTGCATGCGATCGCTCTGCGCCTCCGAGTACGCCCGATTCGAGGTCATCGTCGTGGACGACCGGAGCGAGGACGGCACGGGCGACCTGGCACGCAGCGTGGGACCGGGGTCGGCGGAGCGGGTCGAGATCGTGGAGGGAGCGGAGGTCCCCGAAGGCTGGCTCGGAAAACCGTGGGCATGCTGGCAGGGAGCCCAACGCGCTCGCGGAGATCTCCTCCTCTTCACGGACGCCGACACGGTCCACGGGGCACGGCTCCTGGGCCGCAGCGTGGCCGCCCTCGAGGAGGAGGGGGCCGACCTGGTGACGGTGGCCGGCAAGCAGATCATGGACTCGTTCTGGGAGCGGATCGTCCAGCCGCAGATCTTCATGACGATGCTGTTGCGGTTCCACGACGTCGTGCGCTCGACCGAGCGCGGACGCTGGAGGGACGCGATCGCCAACGGCCAGTTTCTTCTCTTCCGCCGGGCGGCGTACGAGGAGATGGGAGGCCACAAGGCGGTGAAGGACGAAGTGGCCGAGGACCTCGCGCTCGCCCAACTCGCGGTCCGTGGCGGCCACAGGCTCGTGCTCCGCATGGCGGAGGGAGATCTCTCCACGCGCATGTATCGATCGCTGTCGGAGATGGTCCGTGGGTGGACGAAGAATCTCGTCATGGGGGGACTCCAGACGATCGCTCCCGGCCTGAGGCCGATCGTGGCGCCCGGGACCCTCGTGGTCGTGGTCGGACTCTGGATCGCCCCGCCGGTGATGCTCGTCCTGTCCCTCGCGGGCCTCGGAGGGTCGGGGATGCTTCCGTGGGCGGCGCTCGTCACCGGAATCAGCGTCCTCTTCTGGGCGCTGTTCACACGGCGGATGGGCGCGCCCGCCCGGTACGGGCTCCTCTATCCCCTCGGGGCCCTGGTGCACGCGTTCATCTACGTGCGTTCGTGGAGCCGGGGCCGACGGGTGCGTTGGAAGGGCCGCAGCTACGTCCTGCGTCCGCTGTCGGAGCGGCCGTGAAGCGTTCGGGCGGGCCTCGGGAGCGGCGGCGGTGACGCGGCCGCCCCATTCGGGGAGCACCGAGCCGCGATCCGCGGGGAGCGCGGAGGCGTCCCGTCCCGGCCCGGACGAGCTGGCGCGTGCCCTGAAGGAAGAAGCGAAGCGACTGGGGTTCACTCTGGCCGGAATCACCACACCGGAGCCGAGCGCCCACCTGGCCCTCTACCGCCGCTGGCTCGACGACGGGATGCACGGCGAGATGCGCTATCTCGCGCGATCCGATGCGATCCGGCGACGCGGCGATCTCGCCGAGACCCTCGAGGACGTGCGCTCGGTGCTCGTCGTGGCCCACGAGTACGCGCAGGACGACCCGCCCGGCGTGCCCGGCGATCCTTCGCGCGGCGTGATCGCGCGCTACGCCCGGGGCCGTGACTACCACAAGGTCGTGAAGAAGAAGCTCACGGAGCTCGGCCGGTGGCTGGAGGAGGCGGTCCCCCGGCCCGACGCGGCACCGGGGGACGAGCGGCCTCTCGCGAGGCGCTCGGGCGGCGACCCGGCCCGCGCTCGGCGCGCCCGGCCCCGCTGGCGCGCCTATGTCGACACCGGCCCCATCCTCGAGCGGGATCTGGCTCGACGGGCCGGCCTGGGTTGGCACGGCAAGAACACCATGCTGCTGAACCCGAAGCGCGGCTCGTACTTCTTCCTGGGTGTGCTGCTCCTCGATATCGAGCTTCCCGCCGACGAGCCCTTCCGCGTGGATCACTGCGGGTCGTGCACCGCCTGTCTGGACGCCTGTCCCACCGGGGCGCTCCTGGGCCGCGACGAGAATGGCGCGCCCATCATGGACGCTCGACGCTGCATCTCCTACCTGACGATCGAGCACCGCGGACCGATTCCCGAGGAGCTGCGTCCGCTCATCGGGAACCGGGTGTTCGGGTGCGATATCTGCCAGGAGGTGTGCCCGTTTGCGCAGAAGTTCTCGGTGGTGGCAGGGGAGCGCG
>CAZVYM010000037.1:0-33540 GCA_964630935.1 uncultured Gemmatimonadaceae bacterium
CCTCGATGTAGTGGGCGTTCGCGCCCTCGTCGCAGATGATGAGCGTGCGCTCGAATTGACCCATCCGCTCCTGGTTGACGCGGAAGTACGCCTGGAGCGGCGTCTCGAGCTTGACCCCCTTCGGGATGTAGACGAAGGAGCCGCCCGACCACACCGCCGAGTTCAGCGCCGCGAACTTGTTGTCGTACGGCGGGATGACGGTCGAGAAGTACTCCCGGAACAGGTCCGGGTGGTTCTTCAGCCCGTCCTCGATCGAGTCGAAGATGACGCCCTTTCTCGTCCACTCCTCCCGGAGCGAGTGGTAGATCATCTCGGACTCGTACTGGGCACCGACACCCGCGAGGACCTTCCGCTCGGCCTCGGGGATCCCGAGCTTCTCGAACGTGTCCTTGATCTCGTCGGGCACTTCGTCCCACGAGCGTCCCATGCGGTCCTGCGGGCGCACGTAGAAGTAGATCTCGTCGAGGACGTTCTCGAGGCCCGTGAGGTCGCCGCCCCACGTGGGCATAGGCTTCGCGTTGAAGATCTTGAGCGCCTTGAGCCGGAACTCGAGCATCCACTCGGGCTCCTCCTTGTACGTCGAGATCTGACGGACGACCTCCTCGCTCAGGCCCTTCTGGGCCTGGAAGACGGGCTTGCCCGCCGTCACGAAGTTGTACTTGTGCTTGTCGAGATCGAGGTCGGTGATGACTTCGTTCTGCGGCATGGAGGGTCTCCCTTTTCTCAGACGCTCGTGGCTGCTTCGGCTTCGTGCTCGGTCCAGATCCGGTATCCGTCCTCTTCCAGCTCGAGCGCCACCTCCGGTCCTCCCGAGCGCACGATCTCGCCCTCTACCATGACGTGGACGTGGTGGGGCTTGATGTAGTTGAGCAACCGTTGGTAGTGCGTGATGAGGAGGATGGTCATATCCGGCCGCTCCTCGACCAGCTTGTTCACGCCCGCGGCCACGATCTTGAGGGCGTCGATGTCCAGGCCGGAGTCGGTCTCGTCCAGGACGGCCAACGAGGGCTTGAGGACCGCCATCTGGAGGATCTCGTTGCGCTTTTTCTCGCCCCCGCTGAAGCCGTCGTTGACGTGGCGCTCCGCGAAGGTCGGGTCCATCTCGAGCATCTCCATGCGCTCGGTGAGCATGTCGGTGAACTCGAAGATGTCCAGGTCCTCCCCCTCGGACAGGTGCGCCTGAACGGCGGTGCGCAGGAAGTTGGCGATGGACACCCCGGGGATGTCGACCGGGTATTGAAAGGCGAGGAAGACCCCGGCACGAGAGCGCTCGTCGGGCTCGAGCTCGAGGAGATCCTGGCCGTCGAAGACGACCTTGCCGCCCGTGACCGCGTAGGACGGATGGCCGGCGAGCACCTTGGCCAGCGTGCTCTTGCCGGAGCCGTTGGGCCCCATGATGGCGTGGATCTCGCCCTTGTTCAGGTCGAGATTCACGCCTCGAAGGATGTCCGTGTCTTCATCGGCGACCTTGGCGCGGAGGCCGCTGATCTTCAGAATGGGTGCGTCGCTCATCCGTACCTCAGGGTGTGCGGAAGTCTGGAGCGATTCTTCTTATCGCGAATGATTCTCCGTTTCACTTCCAGAACCTAGACGGGGCTTCCCCGGGGGTCAAGTGGACACGACAACTCCGAAATCACCCGGATCGACCCCAGGCTTCGATCCTCCCGGATCGGCCGCCGGCAAGGCGCGAAAAGCCGTGTCGGCGCACGCGATCTCGGGGCGCTGGGATACCCCCGGTCAGGGTATGGGGTCCCTGGGGAAGCGACCTTGGCTGGTGCTCGGCGGGGGCGGTCTGAAGGGGCTCTCTCACGTGGGGGCCTGGAGGGCGCTCGTCGAAGCCGGCGCGAAGGTGCAGGGGATCGTCGGAACCAGCGTCGGCGCGCTCGTCGGCGCCCTCGTCGCCGGCGGAATGGGCTGGAAGGAGCTCGAGGGTCTGGCCCTCTCGCTCAGGCGAAGGGACATCGTGCGCATCAACCGACGCGTCGTGTTCATCAACGGGATCCAGCAGCTCAGCGTCTTCCACGGGGATGCGTTCCGGGAGTACTTGGCCCAGGTCCTGCCGGACGGCGGATGGGACGCGCTGGACATCCCGCTTCAGGTCAATGCCGTGGACCTGGCGCGGGGGCGGACCGAGTGGTTCGGACCGGGGGCGCGGACCGATGTGTCACTCCAGGAAGCGGTCTACGCGTCCGCGGCGCTCCCGGTCTTCTACCCGCCCGCGCAGCTGAACGGGGGGGCCTACGTGGACGGCGGTGTCGAGCACCCCCTCGCACTCGAGCGAGCAGAACAGATGGGTGCCACGGGAATCATCGCGGTCGACGTAGGGGCCGGAGAGGAGGCCAGCGCCCCCGACATCCTGAAGAGGGGGATGCTGGCCGTTCACGCGCGCATCTTCGGAATGATGACGTGGCGTCGCCGCAGGGATCTGCTGGCCCACTGGGACGGGCCTCCGCTCCTCTACGTGCGGCCCCGCCTGGACGGCTATCAGGTATTCGACTTCGACCACTCCGAATACTTCGTCCAGGAAGGGTATCGGGCTACCCAGGAAGCGCTGGCGGGTCGCTGAAGCAGCGACCCGCCAGGGTCCCGGCACGAAGCGTTACGATCCTCCGCCCGTCCTCACGCTGTCGGGCCGGACCGGGGGCGGACCGAAGCCTCCGCCTCTCATCCAGCCGCCGCCCTGACCCCGCATGCGCTGGGGCATCATGCCTCCGCGGCCGTCCCAGCCGCGCGAGCCTCCGAACCCCGACCCGCGCCCGGGCATGAATCCGCCGCGGCCCATGCGCATCGGCCGCCGCATGCCACGCATCGCGCTCGCGCGGCCTGCGGCGAACGCGCGCCTGCGTGCCACCAGGGACTGCAGCGTGTCCTTTTGCGCCGCGTTCAGGACGGACTCGACACGCTGGCGATCCTGCTGCCGGGCCTCGACTCCCGCCTTACGCCACGCCGTCATGGAATCCACGAGGGCACCGCGGGTCGCCTCACCCGCCATCACACGCGACCGGAGCTCCTCCGCCCGCGCCTGGTGCTGGATCCGTCGCTGGACGAGCTCGGAACGGATGGCGTCCAGCTGCTTGAACTGACCGTCCGTCAGCTTCAGCCGTTCGCGCATCCGCATGATGCCCTCGACACCGGGGGCCATTCTCTGACCCATGGTGCCCCGCATCCCCATGGCGCCGCGCATCCCCATGGCGCCCCGCATCGGACGGGCCTGCTGGCCCGGGGCCCCCGCTCCACCGCGCTGCCCCTGCTGTGCGGTGAGTTGCAAAGGTCCGAGGGCGAACGCCGCCGCCAGGACCATCGCCCCGCTCATCAACCGCCTCATGTCTCGACTCCTTTTCTCCCTGTGGTGCCCGACTCCGCTTCGACGCCGCGATCGCGGACGTCCCATCTGCGGATCGAGCCACCCCGTGGCTCTCGATGTCGTCGTGCCGAAGGCCGATGGCAGCCGCACCGTGTGCGGTCGACCGAGCATCCTCGATCCGAACGTTCAGACTGGCAGCGAGAGGCGTTCGTTAAGTGCTCGCCGGTCGGTGTCGGGGAGGGGCGGGGCCTCGATCCGGCAAGTCGGTCCCCGGGCTCGGGCGGTCCGTCGGCTCCGCCGGACCTCGTAATGGGCTCGGACCCATGCGGCGAGCTCCTTCAGAGGCCGGGAGTGAGATCCGCGGCGAGCGCGGCCTTGAGGGTGCGGGACCACTCGGCGAGGGATGTCTTCAGGTATCGGGCCTCCTCGGCGGCCGAGCGGCTGATCGGGCCCTCCGTGCCAGGCTCGACGAGTGTGTGGACGAACGTCGGGCCCGGTGCGGCGAGCACGTCCGGCAGGCCCCGCTCGTACTCGCCGGCTTCCTCGAACCGGAAGACCCTGGCGAACCCGGCGCCCCGGGCCAGAGCGGCGAAGTCGACATGGCCCCAACCCGCCACCGGTTGGTTTCCCGTGATCTCGAAGCTGCCGTTGTCCACCACGAAGAGCGTAAGGTTCGGCGGAGACGCATCCGTGATCGTCGCCAGCGTGCCGAGCGTCATGAGCATGCTCCCGTCGCCGTTCAGGCAGAGCACCTTCCGGTCCGGTCTGGCGAGCGCGATCCCCAGCGCCAGGTCGGCCGCGTGGCCCATGGCGCTGTCCGCCGACGCGAAATCGAGGTCGTGATCGGAGAGCCGTCCCCAGGGCCGGGTGACGCTCATGGTCGTCACGACGACCTCGTCGGTGCGCATCCGGGCGAGCGGGTCGAGGAGCTCCGTCGTCGTCAGCATCAGGCGAAGGCTCGCGGCACCAACAGCGCCACGGGCCGCTCCTCCGCGCGTGCGAGCCGGATCGTACGCACGAGCGCGGGGGCGGTGGCGCCTTCGGCCCGCTCGAACGGGATGCCCCACGCCTTCAGCGTCGGCTCGGTCGTGAGGGCCACGGAATCGACATCCGGTCGGGTCATCAGCTCCCGGCTCCGCTCGCTGTCGGGCGCGAGGCCGGCGCGCTCCATCTTGGCGTAGCCGCGGCCCGTAACGACGATGGGCAGTGGCACGCCCATGCGCACCGCCGTCCCCCTCAGGCTGTCTCCCGCTTCGAGGAATCCGGTGTTCTGGACGACCACGAGCGGGGAGGCGCCACCCAGCCAGAGGCCGGCCGCGAGGGCGAAGGCCTCGCCTTCCCGGGTGATGCGCACCAGCCGGATCGAAGGATGGCCGACCAGCGCGTCGAAGAGCGGGCCGGAGGTGTTGTCGGGGACTCCGGTCACGTGCGTGATCCGCTCGCCGACGAGCGCGTCGAGGAGGCTCTGGACCGGGGATGAAGGCTCGATGGTCATGCCGGCAAGATGACGGGGCGGCCGCATCCTCGACAGGCCGTCCGGGACGGCGATCCATCGTAGATGGGCTCCGCACGTGGAGAGCGTGGAGGACCCTCTCCTCCTCTTTCGGTCCTCAGCGTGCCGTCGTCCAGATCAGAACGGCCCCGCAAGGGCTGTTGGAGCCCGCCGCGAATGCCGGCATGCCCGCCGGCCTCGTATAGGCCGCTGGAACGTACGCATGACCGTGCGCAACATGCGCGCAGCGCGCCACCACGAACGTCGTCCGATCGAAGCCGTACGGATCGACCCCCGGAATGCCCGACCCGTCGCGTCGCGCGGGTTGGCCGCCCGCGTCAGACCACCGACCGCCTTTTCACCGTGATCCACCCCGCCACTACCATCGCCCCGATCATCGCCCCGCCGCCTAGCGCCAGCATAGGCTGTGTGCCCACCAGCACCACGAGGATCGCGCCGTACAGGAGCACCGTGAGCGCCGGGATCCACGGATGACCGGGGACCCGGAACGGACGCTCCAGATCGGGTCGGGTCCGCCGCAGCCGGAAGTATCCGAGCAGCACCATCGAGTCGACGCTGATCGCCACCATCATCATGAACCGGATGAGCAGCTCGAACCCTCCGGTCAGGGCGAGCGCACCGATCCAGAGCGAGATGAAGATCAGGGCGGTCCGAGGTGTGCCTCGCTCGTCCACGGTGGCGAGACTCCGGGGCGCGAGCCCGTGCTGGGACAGCCCGTAGGCCACCCGCGGCAGCCCGAGGAAGTTCACGTTCGCGCTGCTCAACAGGATGAGGATACTGGCCACGAGTACGAAGTCCCCGGCCACGCCTCCGAAGACTTTGGCGATGGCATCCTGCGCCACCAGCTCCGAGCCGGCCATCTGCGCGGGTGTCAACGCGGCGAGGAAGGACACGTTCATGAGCAAGTAGAGGGCCATCACGGCCAGCGCACCTCCGAGCAGGATCCGCGGAAGGGCGAAACCGGGGTCCCGCACTTCCTCGGCCATCTTGGCGGCGTCCTCCCAGCCGTAGTACGCGAACGACACGGATTGGTAGGCGAGCGCGAAGCCCAGGAGGCCGGATCCGACCGTGGTGGGTCCGGCATGGCCTCTGCCCAGCCCGGCGAAGTCGCCGGCCCAGATCCCGGCGGCCGCGATGAGGAGGATGATCAGGACCTTCACGGTGGTGGTGACATTCTGGAACACCGTGCTCGTCTCGAGCCCGCGGGTGTGGAGGAAGAAGAACCCGAGGACGACGGCGCCCGCCAGGAGCGGAACCGAGCCACGGCCCGCGAGGAGCCGGATGTACTCGGCGATGACCACGGCTTTGGAGGCCCCGGAGAATCCGCGCGTGACCAGGAGCTCGGACCAGCCGGCCACGAAGCCCATCACCGGACCCCACGCGTGGCGGGCGTAGACGTACTTGCCGCCCGCTTCCGGAAGCGCGGCCGCCATCTCCGAGAGCACCAGCGTGCTGAGTCCGGCGACGATGCCACCCAGGACCCAGACGCCCAGGATGAGCCACGCGTTCCCCAGGTAGCCCGCGATGAGGCCGGGCGTGCGCAAGATACCCGCGCCTATGACGATGCCGACCGTGACGGCCATGCCGTCACGCACGCGGAGGATTCGGTGGAGGTGGCGGGGTTCGGTCACGTTGCGGCGGCCACGGGCTGGAAGGGGCGGGAGGATGGGCGCAACATGGGCGCGAAAGTGCCTGTCGGACAAGGATGCAACGCCTCGGGCCCTCTCGTGTACGAGCCACCTCGACCCTGTTCATGCTTTCGAGGTCGGATTGATGGATAAGAACGCCCTGATCGAAGCGCTCAACGACGACTTGGCCGGCGAGCTCAACGCCGTCATCCAATACACCACCTACGCCGCCCGCGCGACCGGGCCGTATCGCCCCCAGCTGTCGGAGTTCTTCCAGGCGGAGGTGGGTGACGAGCTCGGCCACGCCCGGTTCCTGGCGAACAAGATCGTGGCCCTCGGGGGTGAGCCCACGACGGACCCTCGCCCGGTTCCCGACGCGGATGGCAATCGCTCGATGCTGAAGGCCGTCCTTTCCGCTGAGGAGCGCGCCGTGCGTGACTACAGCGAGCGAGTGGACCAGGCGGAGGCGTTCGGGGACAAGGGCTTGGCCGTACAGCTGGAGGATATGGTGCGCGACGAGAAGGGCCACGCCGAAGAGACCGAGCGCATCCTCAGGGACTGGCCCGTCTGAGGCTCGACCGAGACAGCCCGCGTCGGGGCGGAAACGCCCCGGCCGCGGCGCTGCCGCGAGGGAGCGCCTGACCCGGAGCCATCAGCCCAGGATGGCGGCGACGACCCTGCCCGGCCCGTGGACGCCTCTCACCAGGATCTGCCCGAGGTCGGCGGACTTGCTCGGGCCGGAATGGAGGCCGAGGGCGGAGGGGAGATCATCCTTCATCGAGGAGAGCGCTCCGGTGAGGCTCGCGTGCACGTCGTCCGCCCGCACCCATACCACATGGGTCGGGGGCAGGAGTTGGGTTCGACGCCCGTCACGGGCATCGAGCACCAGCGAGCCCGTCTCCGCTACGGCGCACCGCGCCCACGAGATCCCGAGGGCCGCCCCGTCCGGAGGCGCCTGAGGCCGGTCGGGCCGCAGCGCCGGGGGGACGCCGGCGCCCACGGCTACGGTCGCGAAATCCCGGGCGAGCTCCGTCAGCCATTCCCGGGCCGCGTCCTCCGACCCGAAGCGGTACACCTCGCCTCCGGCGGCCTCGAAGAGCGACGTGAAGGCCTCGACCGGATCGCTCGGGAGCGAGCCTTCCGGCCTCCAGCCCCCGAACTCGCCCGGGTGCTCGATGGTGGCGCGGCCGTCGAGGGCGCCCTTGATGCGTGCGAGGATCCGCCCGCGTGCGTCGGCCGGGCTCATTCGATCCCTTCCTTCCACAGGGTATGGAAGCTCCGGCCACTCGGCCGTGGCGGGGTGCGCTCGGCCGTCCAGCCCCCGAGCACCGGGAGAGACCTGCCCCCCATCTCCCACGGGATGTGCCGCATGAGATGGCTGGCGGCCCTGAAGAGCTCCGGCCGCTCCGCCGCCGCTGCGTAGACGCGCATGCCGGCCTTCTCGCCCCGACCGGTCAGGCCCGCCTCCACGGCGCGCTCCCGCCAGTACAGGAGGAGATCGGGGATGGGGATGCGCACGGGGCAGACGTCCGCGCACGCCCCGCACAGGCTCGAGGCGAAGGGGAGCGGCATGGACTCCTCCAGCCCTAGGTACGCGGGCGCGAGGATGGCGCCGATCGGACCGGAGTAGGCCCACCCGTACGCATGTCCTCCGGTCTGCCGGTACACCGGGCAGATGTTGAGGCAGGCTCCGCACCGCACGCACCGGAGCGCCTCCCAGGCCGTGTCGTCCGCAAGCAGGCGCGTGCGCCCGTTGTCGACCAGGACGACGTGGAGTTCGTCCGGCCCGTCAGGCTCGTCCTTCCGGCGCGGGCCCTGCAAGAGCGACACGTAGTTGCCGATCGGAGCGCCCGTGGCCGCTCGGGTGGTGAGCTGCAGGAAGGCCGACACGTCCTCGAGGCGGGGCAGGAGCTTCTCGATGCCTACAAGCGCTACGTGGACGGGGGGCACGGAAGTCGACAGCCTGATGTTTCCCTCGTTCTCGATGAGCGCCAGCGTGCCGGTGTCCGCCGCGAGGAAATTGCCTCCCGACATGCCGAGGTCCGCATGCAGGAAGTCTTCCCGCAGGGCCTCCCGAGCCGCGGCGGCCAGCACCTCCGGCTCGGCGTCCGGCGCAGTCCCGAGCTCCCGCGCGAAGAGGCGCCGGCAGTCCTCGAGGCTCCGGTGGATCGCCGGACCGACGATGTGGCTCGGTGGCTCGCCGAGAAGCTGGATGATGTACTCGCCCAGGTCGGTCTCCCGGACCTGGATGCCGCGGCTCTCGAGGAAGGCGTTCACCTCGAGCTCCTCGCTCAGCATGCTCTTGCCCTTCACCGCACGCCGGACGCCATGGCGCTCCGTGATCTCGGCGAGAATCCCGCGGGCGTCCGCGGCGGACTCGGCCCAATGCACTTCGGCACCGTGCGCGACGAGGTTGGCTTCGGCCTGCTCCAGGTAGCGGTCGAGGTGGGTGAGCAGGTGGCTCTTCACCTGCTGCATCCAGTCCCGCCACCGCTCCGCGTCCACCTGGCCGTAGGCGTGCACGCGGTGGCCGTCGAACGTGCGCGCGGCCGCCGTGACGGCCGTGCGCATCTCGGGATGCTCGCGCAGGATCGTCTCGGCCGCGGCCTTGTACTCGGAGGGTCGGGAGCGGCTCATCGGAGCTCCTCCGGAGCCGCCGTTCGTGTGGCCTCCCAGAGCACGCTCGCCAGGTGGCGGAAGCGGGGGGCGGAGCCTCGCCTCCCGGCTCGGCCCGAAAGCTGGAGCAGGCACCCTCCGTCGGCCGAGGTGACGCAGTCGACGAGCGGGAGCGTGTCGAGCTTCCGGTCCGCCATCGCTGCGGACACCGCGGGGAGCTTCACCGAGAAGAGACCGCCGAAGCCGCAGCACTCCTGGTCGGCCTCCCAGGCCACGACCTCGGCGCCGGCGTCCCGCAGCAGCGCGATCGGCTCCTCCCGGACGCCGAGCTCGCGGAGCGCGTGGCAGCCGTGGTGATAGGCGATGTGCCGACCCGCCAGCCCGTCGCCCAGGGACCTCACGTTCATCACGTGGACGATGAACTGCGAGAGCTCCCAGGTGCGCGACGCGAGCGACTCGGCACGTCGTGCGTCGTGGCCGGCGAGCAGCTCCGGATAGACCCTCCTGAGCATTCCCGCGCAGCTTCCCGACGGAAGCACGACGTGATCGGCGCGCTCGAAGACGTCCAGCGTGTGGCGCGCCATCCGCCGAGCCTCCGCCGCGTGGCCGGCGTTGAATGCCGGCTGCCCGCAGCATGTCTGGCCCTCCGGCACCGACGGCTCGACACCGAGGTGGCGGAGCAGACGGACGGTGTCGGCGCACGCGTCCGCGAAGAAGCGATCTCCGAGGCAGGTGGCGAAGAGGGCGACGCGCATGCGGATCCGGTCAGGGGGCGGTGGAGTCGGACACGACCCGGAAGACGGCGTCGTGCCGCGTCTCCAGGGCGAGCACGAAGTGGGGATCGCTGAGAAAGTACGTGGTAAGCTTGGGATTTCGCGCCGGTTCCACCAGAACCCAGTGTGCTCCGAAGTCCCGCATGATGGCCGTGGGCGTGGCGGTGGCGGTGCCCGTGTAGCAGGGGAAGGCGTCGCAGGTGTAGGTCGTCGTCAGGTCCTCGGACAGGTAGAAGAACTCCCAATAGTGGGCCGGATCGTGCGCGAGCTCGAAGATCGGGTCCATGCCCCCGAGGTAGCGATTCGATCGGTTCCGGGCGAACAAGGGGCCGAAGTCGTCCCAGTGCAGGTGGAAGACGATGTCGCCCGGATCCGTGTTCGTCGCCAGCCACGCGGCCGCTTCCTGGTGCAGGTCGGGAGGCGACGCCACGAGCCGAACGTTGAGCAGATCGCGCCGAACGGCCCACGGAATGTGCACCACCAGGAGGGCCGCGAGCCCCACGAAGGCGGCACGTCGTCCGGGCCCCGCCGGTATCCGGCTCCATACCAGCGGAATCGCCAGAAATCCGAACACCGTGAACTCGACCAGGGCCCGGCGTGCCGAGAACACGGTGAGGGCCAGGAACGCCAGCGAGCACAGGACGGACGTGACCAGAAGGGTGCGCTCCGGAGTCGGAAGCCCCGCGCCGGCCACGGCCCGTCGGCGCCTTCTCCGTCCCACCCAGACGAAAAGCACCGTCAGCGTCGCCCCCCACAAGAGGAGGAAGGACCAGGAGGTGGTCACGAGCCCCCGAATCGGGAGCGGCAACAGCTCGAGACCGAACGTCAGGGGCCCACCGGTCGCCTTCACCGTGAAGAGGCGCACGATCTGGATCCAAGCGAGTCGAGCCGACGCCAGGGGATGCGGGCGAAGCAGCCACCCTAGGACCGTGCCCACAACCACGGCCGTGGCCGCCGCCGGGACGGGTACTCCGGGGTCGCCGTCGGCTCGGCGCACGACGAGGCGGGCGAGCCCGTAGGCTCCGACGATGCCCGGTGCCATCCAGAAGAGCGCCAGGTGAAGCCACGTGATGGCCGCGGACGCGATCAGGACCTGCCACCACCGCCCGCGTGCGAGGAACGAGAGGAGAAGGAGTGCGAGCGCGAGCGAGAGCACGTGAGGACGGACCATGATCAGCCGGAAGAGCACGTTGGGCACGGCCACCAGAAGCCCGATGGTCCACCACGCGGCCCCCGGCACCGCGTGGCGGCGGAGGACCCAGTACGCGGCGCCGGCGAACAGGAGCGTGAGGACGACGGCGGCGACGCGGATGCCCCACGCCACGGTCGGCAGGGCGGCGAACGGGAGAAGCGCCATGTGGAATCCCCACCAGAGGTCGGCGCCGACGTCGCCGATGATCGACTGTGTGGCCCACGGCAGGGAGGTGTCCAAGAGGCCGCGGTGGAGATAGAGGCGCGCGTGGCCCAGGTGGTAGAAGGCGTCCGGGCCCGCGATCTTCGGCGCCAGCGCGAGGTGAGCCGCCAGCACCGTGGCGACGAGCGCGGCCACCGGGATCGTGGAGCCACGTCCCGTCACGGGCTGGGGGGCGTCACCTTCGGGAGGCGCGTTCATCCGGGTGGCCGCCGCCGGCGCCCGTAAATGGTCCTTCCCGTGTGCACATCACACACTCACGGTCGGACGACATCGGCCACGGCGGCCGCGAACGCGCGCGTGCCGGTCGCCTCCGTTCCGCCGGAGCCGGTGATGTCGGCCGTACGCAGGCCCGAGGCGAGGACCGTCTCGAGGGCGTCCTCGACCACCGAGGCTTCCTGGGCGAGCCCGAACGAGTGGCGGAGCATCATCGCCATCGAGGCGATCGCGCCCACCGGGTTGGCCTTGTCCTGGCCGGCGATGTCCGGTGCCGAGCCGTGCACGGGCTCGTACAGTCCCACCCCGTCGCCCAACGATGCGGAGCCAAGTAGGCCGAGCGAACCGACCACGGCGCCGGCCTCGTCGCTCAAGATGTCCCCGAAGAGGTTCGAGGTGAGCCACACGTCCCAGGCGGCCGGGCGGATCACGAGCTCCATGGCCGCTCGGTCCACGAGCATGTGGTCGAGCCTGACGTCGGGGTAGTCGGCTGCAACCTCGGTCACCACGTGGCGCCAGAGCCTCGACACGTCGAGGACGTTGGCCTTGTCGACCGAGACGACGTGGCGGCGCCGTCCGCGTGCGAGCTCGAAGGCCGTTCGCGCGATCCGCTCGATCTCGGGCCGGGTGTAGACGAGGGTGTTCACGGCGCGTCCTTCCTCCCGGTCCCAGCCGCGAGGCTCCCCGTAGTACAAGCCTCCGGCGAGCTCCCGGACGAGGAGAAGGTCCGTTCCCTTTACGCGCTCGCGCGCGACGGGAGACCGGTCTTCGAGCGCCGCGTAGATACGGGCGGGGCGCAGATTCGCATAACAGCCGAGCTCCCGGCGAAGCTTCAGCAGACCCGCCTCGGGCCGGCGCTCGGGCGGCTCGCCATCGGCATCGGGGTGTCCCACGGCACCCAGGAATACCGCGTCGGCACCCCGGCACGCCTCCAGCGTCGCTTCGGGCAGCGGAGACCCCGTGGCCTGGACCGCCGTCCACCCCACGGGATGGGAGGATGTCTCGAACCCGATGCCGAAGCGCGCGCCGACGGCCTCCAGCACGGCGAGGGCTGCGTCGGTGACCTCCGGCCCGACCCCGTCCCCCGGGAGAACGGCCAGCTTGTGGGTGGCGTCCGGACTCAGGTGCTCCTCCATGCGGGGGGGATGCGTGGGCGAAGCCCTGACTTATCAGAGCGCTCGGGGCGTGTCAACGATCGGCGGAGCGGCGTCGGCGCCCCGCCGTGATTCGCCACCGACGCCGCACATCGGGTGTGGATCGTCGATTCGCGAGGCAGCGGACTCCGGCGGCTCGGCGTACCCGGGGTTGCACCTCACGCAGCGTGAGGTATTAGCCTTCGCGTCGGACGTCGGAACGGCGGAGGCCAACGGCGAAGGCCCGAGCGTGGACGGACCGAAGGGACCGGAATGGAGGAGCCGTGAACGAGACGACGATGAAGGTGGGCGAGCTGGCTCGGCGGACCGGGCTCTCGGTGCGGACCCTGCACCATTACGACGAGATCGGGCTGTTGCGGCCCGCTCGCAGGACCGCCGCGGGCCACAGGCTCTACGCCCGCGGCGAAGTGCTTCGCCTTCAGCGCATCGCCTCGCTCAGGCAGTTGGGCCTCTCCCTGGCGGACATCGAGGAATGCCTGGAGAGGCCCGCGTACTCGCTCCGCGGGATCCTGGAGATGCAGGTGCGGCGACTCCGCGAAGAGATCGGAGCGCGCGAGCGGCTCCGCGATCTGCTGGAAGACGTGCTGAGACGTATGGACCGGGCCGAGGAACCCTCGGTCGAGGATTTGACCCGAACCATCGAGGCTACGATGAACATCGAACGGTACTACACCCCGGAGCAGCTCGACCAGCTCGCGCGCCGCCGGGAGGACGTCGGGGAGGCGCGCATCCAGGAGGTGCAGCGTGAGTGGACGGAGCTGTTCGCCGCCTACGAGGAGGCCATGAAGGCGGGGCGGGAGCCCTCGAGCGAAGAGGTGCTCGAGCTGGCACGCCGCTCCGAGGCGCTGATCGCCGAGTTCACCGGCGGCGACCCGGGCATCCAGGCGTCGCTGGGCAGGATGTACCGGGAAGAGGGCGGTGAGAACGTCGTGGCGAGCCACGGCATGCATACCGCCCCCGGCCTGTGGGAATACATGGCCGAAGCCCGACGCGCTCTCGACGCCTCGAGAAGCTGATCGGGAAGGCTGCGACCCTCCACCGTGCTCCGCCGCCGCGGGCCCCGCCTCGACGGCGGCGCGGGCACGGCCGGACGGCTACCGGGTCGACGGCCTCACGTCTGGACCGGCCCCACCGGCGTCCGAGCCTGCGGCGGCCGAATCAGCCCGCTCGGTACCGGCGTCCGAACGGGCCGCCACAGAATCCGGATGCACCGTGCCGGTGTCCGAACCGACCACGGCCGAATCGCCACGTGCCGCCGAATCCGGATGGACCGTCGTCGTATCCGGACGCGCGGCGTTCGTACCGGGACTCGTGGGGGTGGTGTCCGAGCGGGCGGCGCCGGTATCGGAGCGCAACGCGGCGGTGTCCGCACCGGCCGCCACCGAGTCGGGCCGAGCGCCCGCGCCAACGGGCGTCGGACCCTCCGCGCCGCCGGCTCCTCCTTCCCGGCGTACCTCGCCCGTGCCCGGCGACACGTAGACGACCGACCGGAACATCACCTGGTCACTCGCTTCCCTGACGTTCGGGGCCAGGTTCGGCGGTCTGCGGAACGCGTCCTCTCCGAGGACGGCCTGGGGCCGATACAGGTGCTCCACCACCACGAGCTCCACCGACGTGGTCGCCGAATCGACCGCGAAGCCGAGCGTGAGCGAGTCCCGGCCTCCACCCCAATGGTCCAGCACCGGGACCTCCAACGGGTTCCGGCTGCTGTCGGGTGGCGGAACCGCCACGCCGTCCACCGTTCGAAGGGAGGCGACGCTGTCGGCCGGCAGGCGGACCAGAATCCGCTCGGCTCCAATGCGCGACCGGATCGCGACCCGTACGCTGCGGCCACCGGCCACGAGCGTGTCGGACGCGACGGCGACGTCCGGTCCGGGAGCCTGCACGGGTCGTGCGGGGGCCACCGCGTACAGCCGGCGTTGGAAGAAGAAGGGCGAGAGGAAGCGCTCGCCCGTGAAGGCGCCCCCGGCCTGCTGCCGCGCCCACGCGCGCGCGGGGTCGGGCGTGCTGTCGGACGGGTTCGCTCCGGGCCGCGTCGCCCAGATCGCGTCGCCGCTGGGGTGGTCGAGGGCGTAGAGGAGCGTGGAGGGCGCGGGGCGCGTGGCGGACGGACGGGCGAGCATCGAACCCACGCCAAGGCAAATCGCGCCCACCGCGAGCCCTCCGAGGGGCGGCCACCAACGGTTGGGCTCCTCCAGAAGCCCGAGCGCAGGCAGAATGAGGAGAAGCGTCAGCGTGATCAGCGCCCCGAGCGTGGCGGCCATGCGGATGGTCACGACGAGCCAGAGGAGCTGGATCAGGGGAACCAGGAACATCAGGACGGGCAGGGCCAAGAGGATCGTGAGGACCCATCCGAGCTTTCCGGCCCGCCCCCGTTGCACGTACCCCACGGCGACGGCGGTCGCGAGAAGAGCCGAGAGCGCCGGCCACTGGAGGTTCATCGCCCCGGCCGGCACCATGAACGTCGCCGCCACGGCTGCGCCGGTGGGCAACACCATCGCCCCGACGGACAGCTCGCCGGTGGTGTACCGCATCCTGGCGATCCCCACGAGGGTCATCAGGAGCGTGAACGAGCCGGCGACCAGCGCGAGCACGTACCAGCCTTCTCGGTGGAACGCGCTACCCGGCAGGGCTCCCAGCTCGGGGTGGAAGCGCGCCACCCACGGAAAGAGAAGCGCGCCGAGCCCGTACGTCGCAGCCACGGCGATCGCGCCCAGGCCCACGCCCGCCACCATCCCGGACCAGCGAAGGCCGTTGCGTCGGGCGAGCACGACCACGCCGCCGAACAGCAGCAGAACGAGGACGGTGATCGGGATGATCCACGCCTCGGGATAGCTCACCACGCCTCGGAACGGGACGCGGAAGTACACCACGTCCGGACCGGACACCGACGAGAGGTCGGCACCGCCGAGTGTGCGCAGCGCGGAGATGGCCTGCAGGCCCAGGTCCTGGAGCGTGCCCTCCGAGAGGTTCTCCGGCACGTCCCAGCTCTCGTGGTAGACGTCGGGGTCGCCGATCGCCGCGAAGTTGAGACCCTGGACGCCGGCGTCCAGGAACACCGAGAAATCGGTGTCGTTCGGCATGCGCTCCCAGACCGCGCCGCTGATGGAGTTGGCGAACGCGTGGGCGTTCGACCGCGCGAACTGGTGGACGACCCACCCGTCCTGCGGGCCGGTCTGGAACATGATCGCGGGGCCCGCGGCTCCGCGCATGTCGAAGTTGAGGACGAGGCGTACGTCGCTCATGCTCGGATCCCCGGCGGCGAAGGCCCGCGCGCCCAGCAGCCCTTCCTCTTCGGCGTCCGTGAAGAGGACGATGACATCGTTCTTCAAGGGCGGGCCGGCCCGCAGCGCGCGCACCGTCTCCATGATGGCGACGACGCCCGCACCGTCGTCTGCGGCGCCCACCGCCTGCGGGCCGGAGTCGTAGTGGGCCGCGATCAGGACGGCCCCGGAGGACGCCGTGCCCCGCATGCGGGCCACGATGTTGTGCACCTTCGCGGCACGGATGGACGGGCCCCGACGCACCATGGAGGTCGTCGAATCGACACGGGGCTCGAGTCCCAGCTCGGTGAGGCGCTGCAACAGGTACGCCTCGACGCGGGCGTGCTCGGGCGATCCCGGGGGCCGAGGCCGGCGAGCGATCTCGACCAGCTCCGACATCGCTCGGGCCGAGGAGAACGCGGTGTCCGGGGCGTTCGCCTGCACGGGACGCGGAACCGCGGGCCCGGTGCTCGCCAGCCATGCGGCGACCAGAAGCACGACGAGCGTAATCAGCCCGCGGGAGCCACCCTGTGGCGCAGTCTGCGGCGGCGCTTTGGAGGGCTTCGGAGGCTTCGCCCCGCCCCCGCCCTTCCCGGAGTCGCCCTTCTCGGGCTTCTTCTTGCCTTCCGCCTCGGTTTCGAACGCTTCCACGTCCTCGGGAGTGATGCCCAGGTCCTTGTCGGAGGGAAGCTCGGGAATGTCGTAGTCGGTCATCGCGAGAGGATGTTGACGATGTCGTCGATGGCGTCACGCACCGTGCTCGACGGCAGATTCGATCCGTCCGACAGGATCGAGAACGCCATGTCGTGGCCGTCGGGCCCGGTGAGGTACCCCGAAAGCGCGTTGACGCCCGATAGCGTTCCCGTCTTCGCGTGAAGGCGGCCCGTCAGTCCCTCCAGACGGTCCTCGAGCGTGGACTTCTCCTCGCCCGGCTCGGCGAGCGCGTCACGGAACACATCGGCTTCGGGGCTTGTGCGCATGTACCGAAGGATGTGCACGATCGCCCGAGGTGTCACGAGGTCGTGCATGGAAAGGCCCGAGCCGTCCCTCAGCGCGAAGTCCAGGGAATCGACCCCGACGGAGTCGGTCAGGAAGCTGCGGACGATGTGGATACCCTCCTTCCAGCTTCCCCGTTCGCCGAGCTCGGCGCCCAGCGTCCGAATGAGTTGCTCCGCGATCCAATTCTGGCTGTTGCCCAGCATCTCCGAGACGATGTCTCCCAGAGGAGGTGAGCGCAATGAGGCCAGGCGGCGGGCCGACGCACACGACGGAAGCGTTCCCGTGAAGCAGGCCCCGCCGACCGGGACCCCGGGATCCCACTCGATCCGCCACCCTCCGTCGACCTGGACTCCCCGCCGCCTCAAGGCGCGGGCGAGCACGGCGGTCGATTGGCGCACGGGGTCTCGGAGCGCGAACGAGAGCGTATCGGTCCGCCCGGGTGCGACCCAGCCGTCCAGGACGAGTCGATGGGACTCCGGCAGGTAGTGGGCGCGCACGCGGGTCGTGCTGTCGGGTGGCGCGGTGATCACGTCCGCCGTCACGTAGTCCGGCGTCCCCTGGGGGCGCCAGGACAGCTGCGCGGGCTCTCCGGGTCTCAGCCCCGTGGCGATGACCGTCAGCTCACCCTCATCGAGGGTGAACGCTCCGCCCGTGGCCGCGTAGCTCTCGGGCAGGTCGGAGCTCTCCCAGGTCTCCCGGACCGTCGTGGAGTCCCAGGCGGACGCGTCCACGACGAGCGCGCCCGTGACGTGTCGGATTCCCGACGCGACGAGGCTGTCGGCGAGCGCCTCCATGGCCGCCTCGCCGCTTCCCCATACCTGATCGGAGAGCGAGGGATCACCCGTGCCCACCAGGATCAGGTCCCCCTGCAACGTATCGCCGACTCGATCGTCCGCGCCCCAGAGCGCCGTCTCGTACCGATACTCAGGCCCGAGCAGATGCAGCCCGGCCGCCGCCACGAGGAGCTTCCCGTTCGACGCCGGAATGAAGGTCTGATACGCATGGCGCGCATAGAGCACTCGGCCCGTGGCCGCGTCGACCGCCAGAATCCCGAAGTGCACCTGATTCATCGGCGCCTCGTCGATGACCGAGTCGATGGCCCTACGGTCCGGGTCGGGGCCGCCACCGGAGACACGCGCGCCGGGGAGGGCCGACGCCGACGACATCGCGTGGATCCCCGCAAAGCACGCCAGCGCGACGCCGTGCAGCTTGTTTCCCGGGGCGCGCCACCTTCTGAGACGCTTCTGCCCGGCCTTCGAGAAGAGGACGCCTTGCACGAAGGAGAGTCCTCCACGCTCCTGGACCTCGGAAGGGGTGTGGCCGGTCTCTCGTTTCATGGCCCGAGACAGAGCGGTGGCCGTGGAGTAGCCGACATGGAATGCGGCTTCTTCCACCGTATGCCCGTCGCGCGTCAGACACGCAGCGGCCAGCAGGAGCCGTCCCCACAAGAGGAGCCGTCCGGGCGCGGGTAGCCCGGCGGAGCGGAGCATCTGGGCCAGTGCGGCGGACGATTGGCCCATGGCGGCTGCGAAGGTCGCCGCCGTCGGCGACTCGGCGGCGTGCTCCACGGCCCAGGCCACGGCGCGCGTCGCGGTCGGAGGGTACCGTTCCTCCAGCGCTCCGCTCACCCGCTCCGCGAGGGCGAGGGTGAGCGCACGGCCGACGGCGTCACGGATTCTCCCCGGCTCGTACTCCGGGCTCGCGAGGAGGACTCCATCGATGCCGAGCCCTCCCAGCTTGAAGAGCTCGAGCTCCTCTCCTTCGAAGTCGGCGAAAGCCACGATCGCCAGATGTGGATGCTCTTTCCGGACGTTACGAATGTGGGAGAGCGCGTCTTCGCGAGTCGGGTGGTCCGTATCCAACACACAGCCATCGACCGGCTCTCGCGAGATGCATCGCTCGAGCTCGGTCCACGTATCGAAGGCCACAGCACGGTGGCTTGCTCCGAGCGCGGCGGTCATGCGTGCTGCAGCCCGCGCATCGGGCTGGAGAATCGCCAAATACGCCAATGAGGGGTTCCGGGCAGGTGCGGTTCCTCGGGGGACGCTGAAGATGTTGGGATCGGACCGGACCCCAGGCAAGAGCGAGGCGCTCTAGCGCTCCAGCTTCACCGCCGTTCCGTAACAGAGCATCTCGGCCGCCCCCCTCATGACCATCGACGTGGAGAAGCGGACGTTCACGACCGCATCGGCGTCGAGCGCTTCCGCCTCCTCGATCATCCGGTCGATCGCCTGCTCACGGGCCTCGGCGAGCATCTTCGTGTACTCCTTCACTTCGCCGCCCGTGATGTTTCGGAGCACGGCGACGAGGTCGCTGAAGATGTTCCTGGCTCGGATCGTGTTGCCACGGACCAGACCGAGCGCGACGGACACCCGCAGGCCGGGCACGTCCCGGGTGGTCACGATGATCATCGGTACACGTCCCGATACGGATCGTGGAGCCAGTCGCGGTACCGCTCCCACACCACGCTTCCCAGCAGGACGACGAAGCCGATCACCAGCGCGGCGATCGCGAGCTTCTCCCACGGGTCTCCGGGGCTCGTTACGAACGCGAACACGCCATAGGCGGTCAGAACCACCGCTCCCCCGATCATGAGAAGCCACCCGATGGGCCGGGTGAGCTGGCGGTTCACACGGTCCCAGATGGAGGCGGACCCGCCGTCGGGCTGGAAGCTCAGCTCCTGGAAGTCGTTCTTCATGGCACGAAAGATAGCGACCTCGCGTTGGAGCTCCGTAGACGCACGGATCTCCCCTTCGACGCGCGCGAGCTCGTCGGGCGAAAGCTCGCCGTCGAGGAAGCGCATGAGGTCTTCGTGGGTGATTCGTTCGGGCACGATTCGAACTCCCTAGGGATACTCGGCGCCCAGGGACAAGAGGGCGTCCTTGAGAGCCTTGCGCGCGTGGAAGAGACGGCTGGCCACAGTTCCCTCGGGGATGTCGAGGACCTCGGCGATCTCGGAGTACCGAAGCCCCTGCAGCTCCTTGAGAACCAGGATCTCCCGGTGCTCGGGGCCGATCTGCTCGAGCGCACGCCAAAGGAGCTCGCGCGCCGCCGCCTTCTGTCGGAGTCGCTCGGGCCCCTTCTCGGTGTCGGCGGGCCGAAGCTCCAATCTCTCGTCCAGCGCTTCCACTTTGAACCTCGCCTGTCGGCTACGTAGCATGTCGCGGCACTGGTTCCTCAGGATCTGGAAGAACCAGGGCCCGAACGGGCGGCGCAGATCGAAGCGGTGGAGCGAGTCGTACGCCTTGACGAATGCGTCCTGGAGGGCGTCCCGAGCGTCCTCCACGTTGCCCATCATGGCGATGGCGATGCGGAGCCCCGCGGGCTCGTAGGCCCTCACCAGAGGCTCGTAGAACCGGGCTCCGCCGGCCCTGCACTTCCGAATCAGCTCCTGCTCCACCCGTGGCTGCAATCCGTCTCCCTTCCGTGTCCCGAAGGACACTCGTGACATGTTCTACGCAAGCCACGGGCAATCTCTTCACTGGGGGGGCGGAAGTCCACGGCGATGTGCGACGCGTTCCGGTTGCGCAAGCCCGGAGGGTGCGGCCTGCTGAGCTGCTTCCGGCGCCCGGAGGAGGGATGTCGGCGACCTGCTAGAGCCGGGTGGCGAAGTCCAGCCCCCAGCGCAGCACGCCCACCAGCACCAGCAGGAAGCCCTCCATGCGGGTGAGTCTCCAGCCGGAGCGCATCAGGATCAGCACGAGAACGGCCATGCCGGAGAGGGCGGCCAGCGACCCTCGGGCCGGCACGCCGAGATGCATCGTGTGGATGATGCCCGCGAGGCCCAGGACGCCGAGGAGGTTGAAGATGTCGCTTCCGACGATGTTGCCCGCGCTGATGGCCATGTGGCCTCGGACGACGCCCGCCAGGCTCGTGGCCAACTCGGGGACGGAGGTTCCGGCCGCGACGATCGTGACGGCGATTACCCACTCGCTGACACCGAAGTCGCGTGCCAGCGCGGATGCCGACTCCACGAGGATGTGCGAGCCGAGCCCGATCACGCCCAGCCCCAGCAGGAGCAACCCCGCTTCGCGCCACACGCTTCCGCGCCCGGCACGGTCCGTCGACGGCTCGGGCACGGCCGCCTCGGTCGGGGACACCCCGTTCTTACGGGACTTCCAAAGGTATGTCAGGTAGACGGCGAGGAAGCCGACGAGGATCCAGCCGTCCGTGTGGCTGAGGGTCAAATCTCTACTGATGAGGACCAACAGGAGGAACGTCGAGCCGACCAGCACGACCCCGTCCCGCCAGACCAGCTCCCGGTCCGTTGGGATGACCTTCAGGAGTGCCGCGCCGCCGAGGATGAAGCCGAGGTTGAAGATGTTGGAGCCGACGATATTGCCCACCGAGATGGCGCTGTTTCCTTTCAGGGCCGCTACGATGGTGACGCCGAACTCCGGGGCGGAGGTTCCGAAGGCCACGACGGTCAGGCCGAGAATGAGCTCGGATACTCCGAGCCGCACGGCCAGCGCGCTGGCCGAGTCCACCACCGTCTTCGCTCCCAGGGCGATGAGGAGGAACGTGACGATGATCACCGAGGTGTTCGCCCACAGGGGCCAAGAGTCCATGCTATCCAAGATAACGCGTTATTATTGAGCCTCCAGCCAAATCCCCTCCCACTTTCAAGCCGGCTTTTCCGTGACGGACGACCTCGACCTGGAAACCGATCCCGGCGCCCTGAGCGAAGACGACGCTCGCCGATCCGTCCAGAAGCTGCGCGAGATCGTTCGCCGGTATGCGCACCTCTATTACGTGGAGGCGCGACCCGAGATCTCCGACGACGAATACGATCGTCTGTACCACCGGCTCGAGGAGCTGGAGGAGGCCCATCCGGCGCTGGTCACGGACGATTCGCCGACGCAGCGCGTCGGGGCCGAGCCGCAGGACCGCTTCGAGACCGTCGAGCACTCGGTCCCCATGCTCTCCCTGGACTCGACGAAAGACGCGGACGAGATCCGTCGCTTCGACGAGCGCGTCCGCAAGGCCCTCGGCGAGGACGCGCGACCCGTCTACGTCCTGGAGCCGAAGCTCGATGGAGCCTCGATGGAGCTGGTGTACGAGGAAGGCACGCTCGTTCGAGCCGTAACCCGAGGAAACGGGCGCGAGGGCGAGGTGGTGACTCCGAACATCAAGACCATTCCGTCGGTCCCGCTCAGGCTCCGTACGGAGGAGCGTCCCGCACCCCCCTTCCTGGCGGTCCGGGGCGAAGTGATGATGTACATCTCGGACTTCGAGGACTTCAACGCACGACTGGCCGAGAGTGGGCAGGAGCCGTACGCGTCACCCCGCAACTCGGCCGCGGGCTCCGTGCGCCAGCTCGACCCGCGCATCACGGCGTCCCGAAAGCTGGACCTGCTGGTCTACGACGTGATGGCGGTCGAGGGCGAGACGCTCGAGACCGACATCGAAGGGCTCGAGGCGATCCGCCAGTGGGGCTTCAAGACGCCCGACCGGATCGACCGGGCGGAGGACGTCGACCGGATTCTCGAGTACCACGCCAGGTACCGAGACGAGCGTGACGATCTCGACTACGAGATCGACGGGGTGGTGGTCAAGCTCGACGATCTTTCGGCCCGTGAGCGCATGGGGTCGACGTCGCACCACCCACGCTGGGCGATCGCGTTCAAGTTCGAGCCGCGCAAGGAGATCACCCGCATCGAGCGGATCGGCGTACAGGTGGGCCGCACCGGCGTGCTCACCCCGGTGGCGTTCCTCCGGCCCGTGGTGGTCGGCGGCGTGACGATCTCGCGAGCCTCCCTGCACAACCGGGAGGAGCTCAAGCGCAAGGACATCCGCGAAGGAGACGCGGTCAGGATCCAGCGGGCCGGGGACGTGATTCCGCAGGTCGTGGAGGTCGTCGAGCGCGACGTCCAGGGACGATCGGCACCCTTCGAGATGCCCGAGGAATGTCCTGCTTGCGGAACTCCCGTCTTCGAGGAGGGGCCGCGCACGATCTGCCCGAACCGATTCGGCTGCCCGGCCCAGCTCAAGGGCCGCATCCAGCACTTCGGCGCGCGGGAGGCGCTCGACATCGAGGGTCTCGGGGAGGAGACGGCGAACCTCCTCGTGGACCGGGGCCTGGTGAAGGGGCTGGCGAACCTCTTCGACCTGGAGCCCCGACAGCTCATGGAGCTCGAGGGCTTCGCGGAGAAGTCGGCGACGAGCCTGGTCGAGGCGATCCGGTCGAAGAAGAGGCCCGAGCTCCAGCGCTTTCTGGTCGCGCTCGGCGTGCCGGAGGTGGGGGTGACGGTCGCCCGTGACCTGGCGCGTCACTTCGGAGCGTTCGAGGCGATCCGAAGTGCGACGCGCGAGGAGCTCGAGTCGGTGCGGGGCGTCGGCCCGAAGATGAGCGACGCGATCGTCTCGTTCTTCTCGGACGAGCGCAACGCGGCCGCCGTGAAGGCCATCCTGGACCGTGGGGTCGAGCCGGAAGAGCGTGAGCCGGAGCCCGACGGAGCTTCCGCGTCTGCCGCGGGGTCCGCCGTCTTCACGGGGAGCCTCCCGGTCAGCCGGTCCGTGGCGGAGGCGGCGTGGGAGGCCGTCGGTGGACGCGCCACCGGTTCGGTGAGCGGCAACACCGATTTCGTCGTGGCGGGCGAGAATGCGGGCTCGAAGCTCGAGAAGGCCGAGAAGCTCGGCGTGCCGGTGCTCGATTGGGACGCGTTCGTCGCGAAGGTCGAGGGTCTGGGCGGCTCGGTGGAGGGCGGGGACTGATGGAGAACCTGGACATCGCCAGGACGCTGGAGGATCTGGCGGACCTTCTCGAGATCCAGGGAGCCAACCCGTTTCGTATCCGCGCGTACCGCAACGCGGTGCGTACCGTGGAGGGTCACGGCCGGTCGCTCCAGTCCATGGTGGAGGCCGGTGAGGATCTGACGGAGCTTCCGGGCATCGGCAAGGACCTGGCCGGACACATCACGGAGCTCGTCACCGAGGGCACGCTCGCGCCCCTCGAGCAGGTCACGCGAGAGCTCCCACGAACGCTGGTCGAGCTCACGAGACTCGACGGTGTGGGTCCGAAGAAGGCACGGAAGCTCTTCGACGAGTTGGGCGTGCGCACGGTGGACGAGCTGGCCGAGGCACTGGAAGCCGACCGGGTGCGCGAGCTCGAGGGATTCGGAAAGAAGAGCGCGGAGAAGATCGCGCGGTCGATCGAGGAGCATCGCAAGCATGTGGGCCGCTTCCAGATCGACGACGCCGAGGCGCTCATCGCGGGTCTCGTCGAGTACATGCAGAAGGCGCCCGGCGTGGAGCGTCTCGAGGTGGCGGGCAGCCTGAGGCGCCGAAAGGAGACGATCGGCGACATCGACCTCCTGGCTTTGTGCGACGGAGACGGCACGCCCGTCGTGGACTACTTCACCGCGTTCCCGGAGGCGGAGCGCGTGGAGGCCGCTGGAAGCACGAAGGGCAACATCGTGCTTCGATCCGGCCTGTCCATCGACCTGAGGGTGATCCCGCGTCGCTCCTTCGGTGCCGCGCTACAGTACTTCACCGGCTCGAAGGAGCACGGCGTGGAGCTGCGAACGAGAGCGGTTCGCCGGGGGCTGCGCGTCAACGAGTGGGGCGTGTTCCGCGTGCCCGAGGACGCCGACCCGGAGGCGCTGGGCAAGGAGGGAGGCGAACGGATCGCGGGCGAGACCGAGGAAGGGGTCTACGAGGCGCTCGGGATGGCGTGGGTGCCGCCCGTGCTTCGAGAGAACCGTGGTGAGGTCAAAGCCGCACTCGAGGGCGCGCTCCCCGAGCTCGTGACCCTCGACGACATGCGGGGCGACCTCCAGATGCACTCCACGTGGAGCGACGGAAGGGCATCCGTCGAGGAGATGGCCAGGGCGTGCGTCGAGCGCGGCTACGAGTATCTCGCGCTCACGGACCACAGCCAGGCCATGGCGATGGTGAGGGGGCTCACGCCCGCCCGCGCCCGCGAGCAGTGGGCGGAGATCGACGAAGTCCGCGATTTGGTCCCCGAGATCGCGATCCTGAAGAGTGCCGAGGTCGACATCCTCAAGGACGGAGCGCTGGATCTCCCGGATGAGATCCTCGAGGAGCTGGATATGGTCCTCGTCTCCGTCCACTCGTTCATGGATCAGGACAAGAAGACCATGACCGACCGGGTGCTCCGGGCGATCCGGCACCCCGAGGTCGACATCCTGGCCCACCCGACCGGGCGACTCATCAACAAGAGGGAGTCGTTCGAGCTCGACGTCGACGCCGTGCTCGAAGCGGCGGCCGAGCTCGACGTGGCCGTCGAGGTCAACGCGAATCCGAACCGTCTGGATCTGAACGACGCACACGTCCGAAGGGCCAAGGAGCTCGGAGTGAAGGTGGTCATCAGCACGGACGCCCACTCCCCGTCGGGTCTCGACAACATGAGATACGGAGTGGATCAAGCGCGCAGAGGATGGCTGGAAGCGAGGGACGTGCTCAACACACGCTCCGTGGAAGATCTTCGACGTTGGCTGGGGCGGCGGGCGTGACGGACCCGGGTCCGGGGGTGGGTTCGTGCAGGGGATGATCGTTCCCGTCGCCTTCCTCGTGGGAGGGATCGGGGTCCTCTACTTCGGCGCCGAGTGGCTGGTCCGGGGTGCCGCACGGCTGGCGGCTTCGCTCGGCGTGAGCCCGATCGTCGTGGGGCTGACGGTCGTTTCGTTCGGCACGTCGGCACCGGAGCTGGTCGTGGGCGTATTGGCGGCGTGGGGGGGGAACGGCGACCTCGCGGTCGGCAACGTTCTGGGCTCCAACCTGGCCAATATCGGCCTCATCCTGGGCCTGACCGCGTTGGTTCGCCCGCTCGACGTGGCCGGCCGAGTGGTTTGGCGCGAGATGCCCTTGATGCTTTTCGTGACCATCCTGGTGTATCCGCTCGCGTGGAACGGGACGCTGAGCCGGCTCGACGGCGCCGTGCTGGTGCTGGCCCTCCTCTCCTACCTCGTCTTCGTCTTCCGCTCGGTGGAGGAAGAGGCTCCGGAGATCCTCGGCGAGTACGAGGAGTTCATGAAGGAGTCCGTGAAGAGCAACCACGGAGTCCACCTGAAGGACATCGTCCTGGTCGTCGTGGGCTCGATCGGCCTGGTGATCGGCGGGTGGGCGATCGTCCGGGGCGCCGTCTCCGTGGCACAGGGGCTCGGCGTGTCCCAGGTCGTCATCGGACTGACGGTCGTGGCGGTGGGGACCTCTCTGCCGGAGCTCGCGACTTCCCTCGTGGCGGCGCTCAGGGACGAGGCGGACATCGCCGTCGGCAACGTGATCGGCTCGAACATCTTCAACCTCGCCGGCATCCTCGGCATCGCGGCACTGGTCCGCCCGCTCACCATCGCTCCGGGAATCCTGAAGCGCGAGCTGGCGGCCGTGCTCTTCATGAGCGTGCTGCTCCTCCCTCTGTTGCGCACGCAGTGGCGCATCCGGCGGTGGGAAGGAGCGCTCCTGCTCAGCTGCTACTTCATCCTGGCGATGTGGCTTCTCTGGCCGATGTGAGCCCGCCGCGCGGCGTGGGTCTCAGACCTGCTCCAGCGCCTGCTCCAGATCCGCGATGAGGTCCTGCGGGTGCTCGATTCCCACGCTGACCCTCACCAGTGACGGAGTGATGCCCATCGCGCGCTGATCCTCGGGCTCGACGTCCGAGTGCGTCATCGTGGCGGGATGCTCGGCCAGGGACTCGGTGCCGCCCAGGCTCACCGCCAGCTTCACGAGTTGGAGCGCGTTCAGGAAACGGAACGCCTCGGCTTCTCCGCCCCGGATCTCGAAGGAGATCATGCCACCCGGACTCATGCACTGCCGGCGGTAGATCTCGAATCGAGGATCGGACTCGTCGAGATGCCCCAGGTAGTGCACCCGCTCGATCTTCTGATGGTCCGCGAGGAAGTCCGCGACGTAGCGGGCGTTCTTCATCTGGGAGGTCATGCGCAGCTTGAGCGTCTCGAGGCTGCGCAGGAGGAGCCAGCAGGTCCACGGCCCGGCCGTGCTCCCCAGGATCGTACGGGTCGTCTTGATCCGGCCGATCAGCTCGGCGCTTCCCGAGCAGGACCCCGCGATGAGGTCCGAGTGACCGCCTACGTACTTGGTCAGCGAATACAGGACAAGGTCGGCGCCGTACCGGAGTGGATGCTGGAAGAGCGGCCCCAGGAAGGTGTTGTCGACCGCCACGAGGACCCTTCGCTCCCCGTCGCTGCTCTCGCGGGCGAGCGCGGCGCACGCCTCGATGTCCATGAGCTCGTTGGTGGGGTTGGCCGGTGTCTCCCCGTAGATCATACGGAGCCGGTCGCGCCGGTTGTCACCCTCGTCCAGCACGCGTCGGATCCCCTCCATGCCCTCGCTGGCCGGGAACGGAACCGTCTCGATCCCGAACTCCGGCAGGACCCGGTGCAGGAGATACTCCGTGCCCCCGTAGACCGGCTCGGAGAAGACGATCACGTCCCTGGGCCGGAGGAACGTCAGAAGGGTGGTGGCGATGGCGGCCATCCCGCTCTCGAACACCGCGGCGGCTTCCGCTTCGTCCCAGATCGTGAGTCGGTCCTCGAGGATCTCGAGCCCCGGGTTGTTGAGGCGGGAGTAGATCAGCCCGATGTTCTCGGCCGGGCCCTTCTCCCTGAGGCCATAGGCGATCTCGAAGAAGGCCTTTCCTTCCTCGGCCGACGAGAACGTGAAGGTCGAGGTCTGGAAGATCGGGGGTTTGACGGCGCCCTCGGACCATTCCGGCCGATAGCCGTAGCTCATCATGAGGGTCTCGGGGCGGACCTCGTGATCCCCGATGCGCCTGTGCGCTTCCTTGTCCCACACGGGAATTCGCTCCTGGTCTGTGGCGCGAGTGCGGGAGGTGCCCGAAAGCTAACAGGTCGCCGAGAAGGGGGAGTACTCCGCGCGTGACGAGTCGTGGCTGGGCGTCGACGCTCGCTCGGCCGGCTGGGTTGCTCGAGGGGGTAGGCGCCCGGGTCTGCACGGCGATAGCTTTCGAGCCCACGGCACTCGGGCTTTCGGGCCCACGAAACCACGAGACCGCAGACGCGAAGGAGCCGCAACGATGCTCGGGATCGATCTCACCGGAAAGCGCGCATTCGTGGCCGGAGTAGCGGACGATCGGGGCTACGGCTGGGCCATCGTGCGGGCCCTGGCCGAGGCGGGCGCCTCGGTCTGTGTGGGCACGTGGCCTCCCACGCTGAAGATCTTCACGAAGAGCCTGGAGCGCGGGAAGCTCGACCTGTCGCTGTCGGGAGGTGGCGAGATCGCGTTCGAGAAGATCTACCCGCTGGACGCCGTGTTCGACACGCCCGAGGACGTGCCTGTCGACGTGCGCGAGGACAAGCGGTACGTGGACCTCGTCGGGTACACGATCCAGGAGGTAGCCGACCGGCTGCGCAGCGACTTCGGAGAACCGTGTCTGGACGTGGTGGTCCACTCTCTGGCGAACGGTCCCGAGGTCCAGAACGACTTGCTGGACACGAGCCGGTCCGGATACCTGGCCGCGGTGAGCGCGAGCGCGTACTCCATGGTCAGTCTCGTGCAGCGCTTAGGCCCGCTCATGCGGCCGGGCGGTGCCGTCGTGTCCTTGACCTATCTGGCGGGAGAGCGGGCGGTGCCGGGCTACGGCGGGGGGATGAGCTCGGCCAAGTCGGCCCTGGAGGGCGATACGCGCACGCTCGCGTGGGAGGCGGGGCGGCGCTGGGGCATCCGCGTGAACACGATCAGCGCGGGGCCGCTGGCGAGCCGCGCCGCCAAGGCCATCGGCACGATCGGCCGGATGGTGGACTACTATCGCGCGCACACCCCCATGGGGGAGGTGAACACGGCCGACGACGTGGGCCGTACGGCCGCCTTTCTCTGCTCGCCGCTCGCGGCGGGCATCACAGGAGAGACGCTGCACGTGGACAAGGGCTACCACGCCATGGGCATGTTCGCGGAGGGCATGCTCGAAGGGACGGAGTAGTCGGGGGAGCGATGGCCGCCGAACGCCTCCCCCTCGGCGCCCTGCCGCCCGAGATCTCGCACCGTCCACCCGGGCCGGCGTCCCGCGTCTTCATGGACCGGTTGGCGCGCGTCGAGTCGCGTGACGTCACCTATCGATCCGACGCCTGGCCGATCTTCTGGGAGGAGGCCTCCGGCGCGAACGTCGTCGACGCCGACGGGAACGTCTACGTGGACCTGACGGCCGCGTTCGGGGTGGCGCTGCTGGGCCATGGCCATCCGTCGGTGGTGGAAGCCGTCCGGACGCAGGCGGGCCGGCTGATCCACGGGATGGGCGACGTGCACCCGCCCACCGTCAAGCTCGAGCTTCTGGAGCGGCTGACCGGGATGGCGCCGTGGCCCGAAGCGCGGGCCGTCCTGGGCTCCACGGGGGCGGAGGCGGTGGAGATCGCGCTCAAGACCGCTTGGCTGGCGACCGGACGGCCCGGGGTCCTGGCGTTCGAGGGCGGCTACCATGGCCTGACGCTCGGCGCCTTGGCCGCGACGGCCCGTTCGCATTTCCGGCGGCCGTTCGAAGGCCGCCTGTACTCCGGCGTGGCGTTCGCGCCGTTCCCCGTCACGGCGGACGATCGTCGGCGTGGCCTCGGTGCCGACGACGCCCTGGAGGTCGTCCGCGAGATGCTCGCCCGCGGAGCGCCCAACGGAGATCCGATCGGCACGGTACTCGTGGAGCCGGTCCAGGGGCGCGCGGGCGCGCGAATCCCTCCGCCCGGCTTCATGGCCGTCCTCTCCGATGTGGCCCGCGAAGCGGGGGCGCTCGTCGTGGCGGACGAGGTCATGACCGGCATCGGACGCTGCGGCGCGCTACTCGCCTCCCGGGAGGTCGGTCTCGAGCCCGATCTGGTCTGTCTTGGCAAGGCGCTGGGCGGTGGGATGCCTCTGAGCGCCTGCGTGGGGCCGGCCTCGGTGATGGATGCCTGGCCCGAGAGTCGAGGGGAAGCTGTGCACACGAGCACGTTCCTCGGGCACCCGACGGCGTGCGCCGCGGCACTGGCGGTGCTCGACGTGGTCGAGCGGGAGGGCGTCCCGCAGAGGGCCGGGCTCCTGGGCGGTCGATTGGTGGAGGCGCTCCGCCAGCGACTGGATGGGGTGGCCGGGGTATCCGGGGTCCGGGGTCTGGGCTTGCTGCTCGGCGTGGAGCTGGCGGAGGTCGATGGGGCACCACGTCCGGGAGCCGCCGCCCGCGTGGCAGAGGCCGCACTCGCCGAAGGCGTCCTCGTGCTGCCGTCCGGAGACGAAGGTCACGTCGTCGAGCTCACTCCACCGGTCTGTCTCGGAGAAGAGCAGGCGAGAATCGCCATCGACGTCCTCTCCGCGGCCATTCGCGAGGTGATCCGGTGAGGCGCGGCTTCCTGGCGATCGTCGGCACCCTTCTGACCTTTCTACCAATAGATGTAAGTTACGGTCAGACTGAAACTTATGTCCCCGTACTCCTGGTGCCCGGCTGGTTCGACTCCGGACGCGACATGGCGCCGCTCCGCCTGCGCCTGCTGGCGGCGGGATGGCCGGCGAGCCACGTGGAGGCGCTGTCCTTCCGGGATCCGACGGGGAGCAACCGGACCCACGCCGAGGAGATCGACTCGGCGGCGAAGGATCTCCTCGCGCGCACCGGAGCCCCGCGTCTCGACATCGTGGCCCATTCCATGGGCGGCCTCGCCACGCGCTGGGCTCTGAACGGGCCCTTCGCGCCTCCGGTCCGGCGCGTCGTCTTCCTCGCGACCCCGCACCGGGGCACCTGGGCCGCCTACGTCGCCTGGGGCGCCGGAGGGGACGAGATGGAGCCAGGCAGCCCGTTCCTCGACTCCCTCAACGCGCATCCCCCGGTGCCTCCGGGTGTGGAGGCCATGACCATCCGTACCCCCCTGGACACGCACGTCCTGCCGGAGGAGAGCGCCACGCTGCCCGGGGTGACGGACCACACGGTCTGCTGTCCGACGCACGAGGGACTGATCGGGGACATGGAGGCCTTCCGCCTCATCCGGCAGTTCCTGACGGAGGAGCGATGAGCAGGATGCCTTGGCGGGCGATTCTCTTCGACCTGGACGGGACGCTGGCCGATACCGTGGAGCTGATCCTGCGCTGCTATCGGCACACGATGCGCACCCACCTGGGCGAGGAGCTTCCCGATGCTTGTTGGCTCGCCCGGCTCGGTACGCCCCTGCGCGACCAGTTGCGAGAGTTCGCCCGGGACGACGACGAGGCCGCCCGAATGCTGGAGACGTACGTGACGTTCCAGAACGCCCTCCATGACGAGAGCGTGCGCCCCTACCCGAACGTGGTCGAGGTGATCGAGAAGCTGGGCGCGAACGGCACGGCCCTGGCGGTGGTGACGAGCAAGCACCGGCGGATCGCTCAGCGCACGGTCGACCGCTGCGGGTTGGGTGACCGGTTCGAGCTCCTGGTGGGCGCCGACGATGTGACACACGGAAAGCCCGACCCGGAGCCCGTCCTCCTGGCCCTGGAGCGGCTGGGGATCGAGGGACGCGCGCGAGAGGTGCTCTTCGTCGGGGATTCGCCGTACGACATGAGAGCGGGCCGAGCGGCTGGGACCTACACCGCCGCGGCGCTCTGGGGCCCGTACGGGCGCGAAGTCCTCGAGGCCGAGGCGCCCGATTTCTGGCTGCAGAGCTTCACCGACCTGCTGTATCTCCGGCCCGGGTCCGAGACGTCCCGGCCCGGGTGAGTGCCGCTCAGCTCGCCGAGGTCGCGAAGTCGATCTGCTCGGCGAGCTCCAGGTCCTTGTCGGAGATGCCTCCCACGTCGTGGGTCGTCAGCATGACCCGTACGGAGTCGTAGCGCACGTCGATATCGGGATGGTGATTCGCCGAATCCGCCAGCGTCGCCAACCGGTTGACGAAGACGATCGAGTCTCGAAACGAGTGAAAGCTGTAGTCCTTCACCAGCTTGTTTGATTTACGGCTCCATCCCTCGTGGCGCTTGAGCCACCCCTGAACCGACTCTCTGTTGAGCTTGTCCGCCATGCGCACTCCCGCTGGTGCTCTGGAGGACGAGGAGACTGCGCGCGTCCCCCGTCCTGGACGCGTAACGATCCGCCTTTTCCCGGCGGGCGACCATCGGTAGGGATGACACCTGACTCGCTCAGGAGGTTGAGACCATCCGGCGATGGAACCAGTGGATTTCAGGGTGACCGTCCCTTGGCCTTGACGTTGGTTCGCGGCATTTTTTACACTTGAGGTCTCCTGAGGTCCAGGAGACACCTGACGCCCCCATCGTCTAGTGGCCTAGGATACCTGGTTCTCAGCCAGGCGACCGGGGTTCGAGTCCCCGTGGGGGTATGGATCAGGCGCCGGATCGGCCACGTCCGGTCCGGCGCTCCGGTCGCTTAGCTCAGCTGGTAGAGCGCCACGTTCACATCGTGGATGTCGCAGGTTCGAGTCCTGCAGCGACCATAGCGGTTTTCGCTAAATGCATGAGGCCCAACGTCTTAGGCGTTGGGCCTCAGTTGTTTGGGTGCGGAAGATATCAAGGAGCGGTTTCCGCAAGTCATTGTGCATAATGCGCTTGCGGCGTTTCCACAGGTTGCGCCTCGACCTTGGTGGACCGTCTGCAGCGTGAACTGCGGGGGGCCGGGAGATCACGACGCAGCGCGCCGGGTTGATCGTACCCAATATGGGGTGTATAATGCCCATTATGGGTGCGAACCTGTCTTCCTCTCCAGAAACCGTCGGCGTGGCGGACGCTCTGTTCGGCCGCGTCCGGCAGCGGGTCCTGGCGCTACTGTTCGGCCGGCCCGACCGCAGTTTCTACGCCAACGAAATCATCGCGTGGGTGGATGCGGGCAGCGGCGCGGTTCAACGCGAGTTGGCTCGTTTGGAGGTGGCCGGTCTCGTGACGGTCTCCCGTGTCGGAAGGCAGAAGCATTACCAGGCCAACAAAACGGCGTCGATCTTTCCCGAACTACGGGGAATCGTGCTCAAGACGTTCGGCCTTCGTGATGTCCTTCTTGCGGCACTGTCTCCGCTGGAGGGCGACATCGTGGTAGCCTTCGTCTTCGGGTCGACGGCGAAAGGCACCGACACGGCCACCAGCGATATCGACCTGATGGTGGTCAGCGATCGATTGACCTACGGTGAGTTGTTCGGTGCCCTCGAAGCTGCATCCGAGCAACTCGCGCGTCCCGTGAATCCCACGATCTACACGTCCGCGGAATTCGTGCAGCGCATGGACGAGGGCAATCCGTTCGTGAGGGAGGTTCTCGGACGGCCGCGGATCTGGCTGATCGGGGAAGATGATGCCCTCCCCACTTGAGAACCTGGCGGCTTCGGGCCAACTGCATCGCGAGCCCGTAGACCCACGAGAGTACGACGGTCTCGTCACCTCCGGCCGCGCACGACTCGCGGATGCCGAGAACAGGGACCTCTCGCTCGAGAGCCGGTTCGACCTCGCCTACAATGCGGCGCACGCACTGTGCCTGGCGGCCTTGCGTAGGGCGGGCTTCCGTCCGGTGAATCGGTATATCGTGTTCCAGACGTTACCGCATACGCTGGGCCTCGGACCGGAGGTGTGGCGAGTCCTGGCAAAAGCCCACCAGAAGCGGAATGACGCCGAGTACGAGGGGTTCGTGGACGTCGCGGAACGGTTGGTGGAAGATGTGATCGGCGCGGCTCGCGCCGTGGAGCGTGCCCTCGACGGATTGCCGGCGGTCTGAGGCGGCTCAGCGCCGGACGAGCCGCAGCCGCGCGATGGC
>CAZVYM010000038.1:0-32407 GCA_964630935.1 uncultured Gemmatimonadaceae bacterium
ATGGGCCTGGGTAGACTCGAACTACCGACCTCACGCTTATCAGGCGTGCGCTCTAACCACCTGAGCTACAGGCCCTGCGGACCGTGTGAACGGCCGTGGAGCACGAAAACGTAACCCGCCCCGGGCCCCGGTTCAACGGGGCTCGGCGATGGAAAGTGGCTCCGTCGCGCAGCGCCCTACAGAGTTGTAGAAGCATCCGGTGGTCGGCCGGGAGACCGGGCGCGGCCCGGGCCTCCGACCCTTCCCGACCGCCGCCCGTCAGGACTGCTTCGTCCCTTCGTCGTGGTGCTTCTCGCTGCGGCTGACGTAGACGATGAAGACCACCGCGAGGACTGTCAGCGCGAGGGCGAAGAGCGATGCGGGATCTCTGGGAAGCGTCTGGATGATGCGGTGCAGATTGAACATGTCGGTTTCCTCCCACCCCGCCGTGCGGGGCTTCTGGGCGTCTCGGAAGTCCGGGCCGCTCGAAGCGCGGTCCGGATACGTCGGATCGGAACGTCAGACCCGAGCGGGAGGTGCCGTGGGAGGATGGGCCGAGCGGCCCTGCCGTGCGGCGCGATTGGCCCCGGCGGGGTCCGAACCGGTCCTCGATACGACGACGCGACACGGGGCGGGCGTCTTGATCTCGGCGGAGCCGGAGGGAAGCGTCGGGCGCACCACGCCCTCGCCCTCCGTGTCGCCGCCGAGCGTAGCCGCCGAAAGCGCCACCCGGGCCGTCGCGTGCTGACCGGCGGACGGGCTGCACAAAACGGCCGGGCCACCGTCCGTCACGGAAGTCCGTGCGGGGGCCGCCGCGGCGAGCCAGAGAGCCGCTGCCAGAACCGCGAATGTCGCCAGTAGACCAGTGCGTCGCATGGGCATGAATCTAGCGTGGTCCGCCGGAATGACCACGACCTGGTCGATCATCCCTCGGGATCATCACTCTCATAACCCGCAGCCTGGTCGGCAGGATCCCCCCCTGGGTATCGGCCGTCGTGCCCGTCGCCAGCCGGCGGTGGACGATCGACCGGGTGACCGTCGAACGGCGGTCGCTCTACCGTCGCGAGGCCGTTCCAACCTTTCGGCCGCGACCGTCATCCATACCGGTAGCATGACATGCCGGAGGCGTCGTTCGGGAGCCACAGAGGAGGCTTGCGACCGTGGGGGGAGGGAGCGTGTTGGGCGATCTGGCTCAGGACCTGAGGCTTGCGTCCCGGTCCTTTCTCAAACAGCGGGCCTTCCTGGCTGCGGTCCTCCTCACACTGGGGCTGGGCATCGGCGGCAACGTGGCCATGTTCGGCGTACTGGACGCCTCGCTCTTCCGGGCACTTCCGTACCCGGAGCCCGACCGGCTCGTCATGGGACGAGTAACGAGACACGGAGAGGTCGGCTACACCGTGTCGGCTCCCGACTTCTTCGATTACCGGGAGCGGTCCGCGTCGTTCGCGAGCCTGGCGGCATTCACGCCCTTCCAGATCGCGACGACCGTGAGCGGCGGCGGTGAGCCGGAGCGCGTCCAGTCCATCCTGGTGTCCACGCGGTTCTTCGCGACGCTCGGCGTGCGCCCCGAGCTCGGACGAGAGTTCACCGGCCTCGAGGGTGAGCTCGACGGCCCGAGCGTGGTCGTGCTGAGTCACGCCTTCTGGGAGCGGCGCTTCGGCGGCGATCCGTCGGCGCTGGGTCGCACGGTGAACCTCGGAGGCCGCCCCTACACGATCGTCGGCATCATGCCCGCCGGGTTCCGGTTCGTCGTGGATACGGACCTCTGGCTGCCTCTCCAGCGCGGCGGCGCCTGGGCGCAGGCCCGGCAGTTCCACAACTTCGTCCTGGTCGGCCGTTTGGGGCCCGGCGTGACCCTGGATCGCGCCCAGACCGACGTGGACCGCATCAGCCGGGACCTGGCCCGGACGTATCCGGATTCCAACCGCGACAAGGGCCTCGACCTCACACCTCTGAGACGAGCCCTCACGGAACGGTACGAGACCACGCTGGCCGTGCTCATGGCGGCGGTGGCCGCGCTGCTCCTCATCGCGTGCGGCAACGTGGCGGGGCTCCTGCTGGCTCGCGGCGGCGCCCGGCGCGGAGAGCTGGCGGTGCGCGCCGTCCTGGGCGCCGGCCGGGGACGGCTGGCTCGGCAGCTCCTGGCCGAGAACGCGCTCCTGGCCGTGGGGTCCGGTTTGGTGGGCGTGGCTCTGGCCGTCTGGTTGGAGCGTGGCATCCTGGCCTTCGTCTCGATGGACCAGCTCGGTCCCGTGGCGCCCGGCGTGTCGCCACGCATGATCGGCTTCGCGGCCGGCCTGTCCCTCCTGACGGTCCTGATCTTCGGGGTGCTACCGTCCTTGCGCGTGGCCCGGGCCGAGCCCGCCTCGGATCTCCGCGGCGGAACTCGGGCGGCGGGCGGGCGCGCGGCTACGCGCTTCCGGAGCGGCCTCGTTGTGACCCAGGTGGCCCTCACCGCGGTGCTCCTCGTCGTCTCGGGCCTTCTGGTCCGGAGCCTGGAGGAGCTACGGGCCGTGAAGCCCGGCTTCGATACCCATCATCTCCTGACCGCCGAGGTCCAGATCCCGGGCGGCAAGTACCAGGCGGAAGAGCGGGTGGAGTTCTACCGGCAGCTGCGCGAGCGCGTCGCCGCCCTTCCAGGCGTCGAAGCGGTGGGGCTCGTTACGCGCCTTCCGATTCGTGATCCCGGCGGCAACGTCCGGGTCGATCTGCCCGAGAGGTTCGGAACCGCGGGCGTGTTCGGTGGTCTGGCCGACCAACGTGTCGTCATGCCCGGATACTTCGACGCCATGGGCATCCCGATGGTGTCGGGCCGCGATCTGACCCTGGACGACGGTGGCAGCGAGCCTCGGCTGGTGGTCATCAGCCAGGCCGTGGCCCGGAAGGTCTTCGAGGGCGCCGATCCCCTCGGACGCACCATCGGCGTGGATACCGGAGGCCGGGAGCCGACGATCTTCCAGGTCGCGGGCGTGGTCGGAGACGTCGTCATGGACCACCCGGCCGCCGGGCTCTATCCGGCGATGTATTTTCCGTACGCGGCGCAACCCGGCTCGTCGATGCGGCTGGCCGTGAGGACGCGCGGGAACGCCACCGGGGTCGTGTCATCCATCCGGGGCGTGCTCCGCGAGATGGACCCCGACGTGCCCCTGGCCGGCGTCTCGACGATGGACGACGTCCTGTCCAGGGCGACGTCCGACTCCCGCGCCGTCGCCGTGGTGCTGGTCCTCTTCGCGACCGTGGCGCTCCTGCTCGCGGCCGTCGGCCTCTACGGCGTGCTGGCCTACCAGGTCTCGCGGAGACGTCACGAGATCGGGATCCGCATGGCGCTCGGAGCGACCACGGGGCGGGTCCTCTCGTCGGTCGTGCGTGAAGGGCTCGTCCTGGTGTTCGCCGGCCTCGCGATCGGGGTGGGCGCTTCGCTCCTCGCGGGACGTCTGGTCCGGGGGATGCTCTTCGGCGTGGGGACGACCGATCCGACGACCTATGG
Source organism: uncultured Gemmatimonadaceae bacterium (assembly GCA_964630935.1). GTDB lineage: Bacteria > Gemmatimonadota > Gemmatimonadetes > Longimicrobiales > Gaopeijiaceae > SZUA-318. The sequence goes on from CAZVYM010000038.1 coordinate 3,467, forward strand.
AGGGGTGGCCGTCTTCCTCGGCTCGGTCGCCCTGCTCGCGTGCCTCCTGCCGGCCCGGAGAGCCGCCCGGACCGACCCGGTGCGGGCGTTTCGGGCCGAATGAGGCAACGGGGAGAAGGTCGGCGGGTCGGCGTAAACCGATCGTGGCTCCTCAGGCCTCGCGCACCGTTCCGGCCCCTCGCGTCAACTCCGCCACGGCGCCCTTGAAGGCCTCGAGCCGGCGCTCCGGAACGGCGCACCGATACCGGGCGTCGGCGCCGAACTCGTGCGACGCGACCGTCACCTCGAGCTCGCCCATGAGTCTCTGGAGCGCATCGACCTCCGCGTAGCCGACGACCACCTCCACCTCGACGCGCTCGACCTTCTCGACGGTGGGCAGCGTCTCGAGCGCGAGCTTCACCCCGCCGGAGTATGCCCGGGACAACCCGCCGGTGCCCAGGTTCACGCCCCCGTAGTAGCGCACCACGACCGCGGCGATCTCTCCGACTCCGCTGTGCAGCAGGGTGGTGAGCATCGGCTTTCCGGCCGTGCCGTGCGGCTCCCCGGCGTCGCTCATGCCGATCTGCGTGGTGACGCCGGGCGGACCCGCGACGAACGCCCAGCAGTGATGCGTGGCGTCGGGAAACTCGCCCTGGATGCGGTCGACGAACGCACGCGCCGCATCGGGCGTGGCGGCGTGCGCCACCGTGGTGATGAAGCGGCTCCGGCGGATGGTCTCCTCGACCCGGTGCGCGCGCGCCGGAACGGGATAGCGGGTGGGGTCGGTCATCGCCTCGGGACTCGGCGCGCCCTACCGAAGATCAGCGGCTCGCCATGCGATCCAGGAACTGCCGTTCGACGTCCGTCAGGCTCCGCGCGCCCTCTCGTTCCGCCTTCGCCAGAAGGCGCCGGACCTCGTCGCGGTTGAGCTCGTGGAGATCGTCGACCTGGATCGAGCGCCAGCGCTCGAGGGAGCTCTTGCCGGGCATGCTGATCGAGGGGCCGGGGTCCATGGCACGCTGGAACGCGCGCCGGCCGGCGCCCGTGCGCCAGTCCGACCACTTGAGGTACAGGAACCCGGTCGCCAGCCCTCCGAGATGGGCGAAATGGGCGATGCCCCCCTGGGTGCCCGTGACCCCCGTGTAGAGCTCGAACGCCACCGCGCCGGCCACCAGGAGCCAAGCATCGATCGGGATCACGAAGAAGAGCAGGATCTTCTCCTTCGGCCAGTACATCGCGAACGCGAGCAGCACCCCGAACACCGCGGCCGACGCACCGATGACGGCGACGTTCGGGAAGACGAAGCTCCCGGCCGCTCCCCCGATGCCCGAGAGGAAGTAAAGCCAGAGGAAGCGCTTCTCGCCGAGCCGCATCTCCACGCGCGGCCCGAAGAAGAAGAGCACCAGCATGTTGAAGAAGATGTGAGAGATGTTCTCGTGGACGAACATGTACGTGACGACCGTCCACGGCCGGTAGACGATCCAGGCCGGAACGAACGCCAGCGCCATCCTCAGGGGAGGATACGCGTACTCCAGCACGAAGACCGCCACGTTGGCGATCAGCAGCCGCCTCACCCACTTCGTCATCGGCATCATGTGACAGGACTACCCCGTCCGACCCCGTAGGGGTTTCATCGGCTGCCCCGAACGCACGGGAGCCGCCCCGGCCCATTCGGCCGGGGCGGCTCCGCGATCCCGTCTGTGGAAGGGACCCCGTTCCGTCCGAAGGTCACTGCCAGTCCGGACGCGGGCGACGAGGCCGGCGTCCATACAACTCATCATCATCGTCGTCTTCGTCGTCGTCCCAATCCTCGTCGTCATCATCGTCGTCGTCATCCCAATCGTCGTCGTCGTCGTCGTCGTCCCAGTCTTCGTCGTCGTCCGACCAGTCGTCGTCGTCGATCAGGTCCTCTTCCAGGTCTTCGTCGTCGAAGTCCTCGTCATCGTCCCTGGCGAGCACCGCCGTATCGCGAAACTCCTCGTCGAACCAGCCCGACCGGCTCATGGCCTTACTCTCCTCCTGGGTTGGAACCTGGGGCTTCTCCGACCCGATTCGGAGTACCCATGGGTACCTGGCGCGAAAGTAACGGCGGATGGAGGTATGTCAACAACCTCGTCGATCGTTCGCCGCATGTCCTGTCGGCGGCCGGATCCGTCGAAGGAGAAGACATGTGAATAACCTCGTCCGTCCGCGCTCCTACTCGCGATTCCCGTGCAGATCCTGTGCCGGGAGCTGGTACAGAGGCCGCATCTCCAGTTGGAAGGTGACGTGCTCGATCCCGTACTCGTGCATCCTCCGCCGCACCTCCTCGAGCACCCTCGTGTGATCGGCCGGATCGTCGATCACGCCGTGTCCGGACAGCGCCACGAACCCCGACGTGAGGGTCCACACGTGCACGTCGTGTACGTCCTCGAGTCGTTCGATGCCGCGCAGCTCCTCGATGAGCTCCGTGACGTCGATGTGGGGAGGCGAAGCCTCCATCAGCACTTCCGTCGCTTCGCGTACGAGCCGCCACGCGCTCACCAGGATCAGCAGCGCGATGAGCACCGAGATGATGGGGTCGGCGGGTGTCCACCCCGTGAACATGATGATCAAGCCACCCGCCACGGCGCCGATCGAGCCGAGCAGGTCCCCGATCACGTGCAGGTACGCGCCCCGCATGTTGAGGTTCTCGTCGGCATGGCTGTGGAGAAGCACGGAGCTCACCACATTCACGACCAGGCCGAGGACGCCGATCCAGAGCAGGATGGGGGCGTCCACGGACACCGGCTCCTGCAAGCGTCTCCAGGCCTCGAAGACGATCAGCCCCGAGATGGCCAGGAGCGCGGCTCCGTTCACGAGTGCCGCGAGGATCTCGAGCCTGACCCACCCGAAGGTCCGCTCGGCGTCGGGCGGGCGCTCGGCCAGGCGCATGGCGAGAAGCGAGAAGCCGAGCGCCGCCACGTCCGTGAGCATGTGCCCCGCATCGGCCAGGAGCGTGAGGGAGCCGGAGACCAGACCGCCGACGACCTCCGCGACCATGAAGGCGGCGGTCACCACCAGCGCCCAACGCAACCGCCCGCCTTCCGCGTCTCGCCTCACCATGCCGCGTCCGAGCCCACTGGGCGGATGCCCATGCGCGTCGTGCTCGCGGCCGTGTCCGCGCGGGCTCACGTCCCGCTGCTCGGTGGAGTCAGCGCCCGGCCCAGGAGGACCGGCCCGACGAGGATGTTGCCGATGATCACCGCCATCGCCAGCGCCACGATGCCTCCTCCCAACTCGGGCAGGCTGCGCTCGAGGACCAAGATCAGCCCGAGGGATACCCCGCCCTGCGAGATCAGTCCGAGCCACCCGCGGTTCCTGATGTCGGCGCCGGAGCCGGCCAGGCCGGCGCCCCACCGCGCGCCGAGCCGGGTGAGGAAGGCGCGCGCGGCGAGGAAGACGAGCGCCGCGGGCCAGAAGCGGGCGGCGGCGGCGAGATCGAGGCTCGCCCCGGCCACGGCGAAGAAGAACGCGAAGACCACGACGGCCACGGAGCGGATCCCGCGGATCATCGCGTCCCCCGCCTCGGACAGGTTCTCGATGACGAAGCCGGCCGCGACACCCGTGAGCAACAGCTCCACATGGAGCTCTCTGGACACGACCACCAGAACGTAGGCGAAGAGGAAGGTGGCGAGTGGAGACCGGGATCGGCGGCGCCCACCGCCCAGGTATTGAGAGAACACCCATCCGAGCGCGGCGCCGAGGGCGAGCCCGCCGCCGACCTCGAGCGCGAGGTCCACGAGCGCGTGCGCCGAGAACGGCTCCCCCGGGACGAGGAGAGGCCGCACCAGAGCGAGCGTCAACGTGAAGAGAACGATCACGACCACGTCCTTCACGATGGTGACTCCGAGCACGACTTCGGCCAGCGCGCCCTGGGCCTTCTTCTCCTCGATGACGGCGACCGTCAGATCGGGTGAGGAGTTGGCCGCCCACACGCCCAGCAGGAGCGCCACGCCCACGGCGCCGCCCAGCGACAGGCTCGCGAGCGTGGGGACCAGGGGGCGCAGGGCGAGCACGACCAGGGCCATCCCTACCCAGACGACGCCGGTGACGGTGAGCGTCGTCGCCCCGATGGTCGCCGCGTGGGGCCTGAGCGCCCCGACCCGCAGCTCTCCTCCGGCGAGCATGGCGATGAGCGCGAGGGCGAACTGGTCGATGAGTCGCAGATCCGCTACCGCGGGCCGAGGGAGCAAGCCCAGAACCGAGGGACCCGCCACGATGCCTACGACGATGAACCCCGTCAGCCTGGGCAGGCCGGCCTTCGAGGCCAAGGTGCCCGCCACGGCCGCCGAAAGCAGGACGAAGCCCACCAGAAGGGCCAGCTGTCCCCGTTCCAGCCGAGGCATTGCCCCCTGGAAGGTGAGCCATGTCAACCCGAACAGGAGCCCGAGCGTCACGGCCGGGCGAAGCACCGCCATGGGACCGCGAGGTTGCGGCAATCCGGGTGCGGGTCGGCTCATCGGGCACGTGGGAGGATGGAGGGTCTTTCCGAAGCACCGGGCTCACGGGCGCGGGTCTCCGGTGTCGACACACCAAGATAGACGGCACCCTGCGGGTCACGGTACCCTACCCGCCGGGGCTTCGTCTTGGCATAATGCACGGGCGGCTCCGGCGGGACCCGCCACCCTACCCACCCTCGCTCCCACCCCACCACGCATGAGCGACCCATCCAACCCCCTCCTGTCGGACGACTATCGCATCCCGTTCCACAGGATCCGAGCCGAGCACGTCGAGCCCGGCATTGGCCGGGCCTTGGCCGAGGCGCAGGCCGACGTCGACGACCTCGCGGCCGAAACGGCGTCCCCGACCTGGGAGAACACCATCGATCGACTCGACCAGGCAACCGACCGGCTCGGGCGACGCATCGCTCCGGTGAGCCACCTCGTGGCGGTGGCCGAGACCCGAGAGCTTCGGCAGGCCTACAACGCGGTGCTCCCGGAGATCTCGGCGTTCTGGTCGCGGCTCCCCCTGAACGAAGACCTGTGGCGGCGGGTCAAGGCGTTCGCCGAGGGACCCGACGCCGAGAGACTGAAGGGCATACGCAGGCGTCACCTGCGACGGACCGTGCAGGAGTTCCGCCGGGCGGGGGCAGACCTTCCGGCGGGAGACAAGGAGCGCCTCGAGGCGGCCCGCATCGAGTTGGCGCAGCTTCAGCAGAAGTTCAGCGAGAACGTCCTCGACGCCACCGCGGAGTACGAGCTGCACGTCGAAGACGAGCGCCGCTTGCAGGGCGTGCCCGCCGCCGCCAAGCGGCGGGCGAGAGCCCGAGCGAGGGAGAAAGGGCTGGAGGGTTGGCTGCTGACGCTCGACTACCCGTCGGTCGAGCCGATCCTCAAATACTGCCGGGACCGAGAGCTCCGTCGCGAGATCCACGTCGCGTATACGACGCGCTGCCGCGAGGGGGACCATGACAACCGGGTGGTGATGGCCCGTATCCTTCGCCTCAGGGACGAGATCGCGCGCATCCTCGGATACGAGAGCTTCTCCGACTACAAGCTCGAGGATCGGATGGCACGCAACGGCGCTCGCGCCATCGCCTTCGAGCGGGACATGGTGGAGCGCACCCGCCCGTACTGGTTCCGGGACGTCGAACTGCTCCGCGAGCATGCACGCGGGCATGGCATCGAGGAGCTCGAGCCCTGGGACGTGTCGTTCGTCATGGAGCAGCTGCGCAAGAAACGCTACGAGATCGACGACGAGGCGCTGCGGCCCTACTTCCCGCTCGAGCAGGTCCTGGAGGGATTGTTCGAGATCGTTCGGCGCACGTTCGGGTTCCAGGTCGAAGAGCGCTCGATCGAGGAGGTGTGGCACCCGGACGTCCGCTACTACGAGATCTCCGACGAGGACGGCACCCATCTGGGGTCCTTCTACACGGACTGGTTTCCCAGGAAGGAGAAGCGTCAGGGCGCGTGGATGGACAACTTCATCACCGGTGGCCCCCACGACGGGGGGTTCGCGCCGCACCTGGGCGTGATCTGCGGGAACTTCACCCCCCCCGACGAAGAGCGACCGGCGCTTCTGACGCATCGGGAGGTCGAGACGACCTTCCACGAGTTCGGGCACCTGCTGCACCATTGCGTCTCGAAGGTCGAGATCCCGTCGCGGGCCGGGATCAACGTCGCCTGGGACTGGGTCGAGCTTCCGAGCCAGCTCATGGAGAACTGGGCCTGGGAGCGTGAGGCCCTGGATCTGTTCGCCCGCCACTTCGAGTCGGGGGACCCTTTCCCGGAAGACCTCTTCCTCCGCATGGTCGCGGCACGCCGCTTCATGGGAGGGTGGGCCCAGATGCGCCAACTCTCCTTCGGTACGGTCGACCTCGCGCTCCACGACGAGCTGGCTCCGAAGCTCCACACCGAGTACGGGAAGGAGGGAGCCGACGATACGGTGAACGTGCGCCAGGGAGCTGCGGTCATGGACTTCGCGCGGGAGCGATTCCTCGATTTCTCTCCCAGCCCTCGCTTCGCGGACCTCCACATCGTGCCTTCGTTCACCCACCTGTTCTCGGGCGGATACGCCGCCGGTTACTACAGCTATCTCTGGTCCGAGGTGCTGGACGCCGACGTGTTCACCCGATTCAAGAGGGAAGGCATCTTCAACCGCGAGACCGGAAGAGCCTACGTGGAGACGATCCTGTCGCGCGGTGACTCGGAGGAGCCCGACGTCCTCTTCCGCGAGTTCATGGGCCGGGACCCTTCGCCCGACGCGCTTCTCGAGCGCAACCTGGGACCGGAGCCCGAAACCCAAGAGCGGTGATGCTGTACAAGACCATGAACCCTTCGCGTCCCGCGTATCGCTTCCGAATGGACAAGACCATGCGGACCTCGGCCGTCGTATCCGTGCTGGCGCTCACGCTCCTGGGCACTTCGGGGTGCAGCCAGATGCCCATCGCCTACGGGGATGCCAACAGCATCATCGCCGTCATGGAGCCCACGCTCTGGAGCAAGGTCTCCGACGACGTCCAGAACGCGCTCGAGCCCACGATCTTGACGGTCGCCAAGGAGCGGACGTTCCACGTCACCTACCAGGATCCGAACCAGACCGACAAGTGGGCCAACCTCCGCCGCTTCCGCCAGCTCCTGCTGGTCGGGACCAAGGAGGAGCCCTGGATGGCCGAGCCGCTCGCGCACGTCAAGGACTCGGTGGACGGACCGGGACTGTACAAGGCGAGAGACGTCTGGTCCCGGGGCCAGCAGGTCAACATCCTGATCCTGTCGCAACCCGACGCGGTGGACGAGGTGCGCCAGCACCTGTCCGAGATCAACGAGATCCTCGACGATCAGTACCGGAGTTGGGTACGCAACCGCATGTACATCTCGGGTGTCGACTCGGCGCTCGGCGACACGCTCGAGACGCAGGCCGGGTTCGACCTCGTCGTTCCGGATGTCTATCGCTGGACGAAGCCGGCGGACTCCGTCTACCAGTTCCGCAATGACAATCCCGACCCGTCTCAGCTCATTCGAGAGGTCACGGTGACGTGGCGGACCCCGATCCTGGGAAGCCTGAATCCCGACGAGCTCCTGCGCTGGCGGCACGAGCTGACGAGCACCTACTACAACGAGCGGCAGGACGTCGACCTGAGCCTCAACGACTCGGGTCCCACCGAGTACCGGGGGGACCAGGCGTACCAGATCCAGGCGGTCTGGAAGAATCCGCCCGACCTCGCCTGGCCGGCCGCGGGGCCGTTCATCCTCCGCGCGATCGACTGTCCCGCGCAGAACCGCACGTACCTGCTGGACGCGTGGCTGTACGCGCCGAACCGGGACAAGTACCAGTACATGATCCAGCTCGAGACGATCCTGGACACGTTCCGCTGCGGCGTGTCCTGAAGCATCGCGGCCCGGTGTCGGGCCGCGCGGAGGCTCATCCCCCTTCGAGCAGGGCGCTCAGGCTCCCGTAGTGGTGGTAGGCCACCCCCGCGAACGCGGGCAGCCCTCCGAGCCGGGCGGTGATCGTGCGGGCGGCGTGCTCCAGCTTCGTACGTCCGAGTCGGTTGAACGAGAGCTTGTCGCCCGGCACGCGAACACCCGACCCCGCACGCCAGAAACGCAGCTTCGCCGCATCGCCCCCCTCGCTTGCGACCTCGGCCCGCAACGCCCCCAAGCCCCCGGCAGGGACGAGCCACACCCCGACGCGGCCGCCCGGCTTCGGCTCCAGGGCGATCCAGGGGCCACCCCGACTGGATACCGAGTCCACGGACGCCTCCGGTCGGAACGTGTAGAGGTCCTCGTCCGCGATCGGAGAGGTCTCGAGACCGATCCACACACGCACGCCCGCGGACCCGGCGGCCCGCAGCTCTCCCCTCACCAGAGCGATGCTTCCGTCCGGACCCGAAGTCGCCGTGCGGTAATCCATGACCGCGACCTCGTCCACCATCGAGAGCACGTGCTGCAACACCGTGGTCCGGGTACCGTCGTGGATCGCCTCCAGCAGCTCGCCGGTCTCCTCGTCCGGCGCGTCGAGCCAGAACGGAACGTCGAGTCCGACCCGGAGGTGACCGCGATGAGCGGCGGCCGCGATGGCCTCGACGAGGTCGAGGTAGCTCTCGAAGATCTCCTCACGGGCGGGACCCTGATACCCTCGCTCGAGATACGGCTCGACGTCGTAGTGCACCCCGTCGAACCGAGCCGAGGAAGGGACCTTCGCGTTGTACGCCGCAACCCGCTGGACCGTTCGGACCACGCCCGCGTGGTTGGATCGCCGAATGTAGTCGGGATCGCCGTCCAGGGCGTCGACGCGAGCCCCCCGTTCCGTCAAGGCGCGCACGAGGGGTTCGAGCGCCTTACCGTCGAAGGGCACGAATCCGTTTTCCGCGCTTCGGCCCTCGGCGGGCGGAAGGTAGAGGAAGATCCGTCGGATCCCCTGGCGGGCGACGAACGAGAGAAAGGACGCGCGAGTGTCGGCATCCCGCAGGATTTCCACGGTGTTCCAGACCCAGATCGCCGACGGTGCCTCGGAACGCCCCCCCGCGCTCTCCGCAGCCGCGTCGCGGGGCGATCCCGGCCCGGCGGTCGTGTCGCCGAGGTCCCCGGGCAGCACGGGCGGGTGATCGGGGGCGGGGACGTCCCGCAGCCACCTCACGCTGAGACGCGGTCCCTCGGGCAGCCAGTCCACCGCGACACGGCCCCGGAGCACGAAGTCGGCCCGGGCGATGCCGAAGTCCGCGAGGCTCACCTCCGTGGAGAGCGGTCGGTCCAGCTCCTGCGCCGAGGCGCCCGGCGGCGTCACGATCCCCAACAGCATGAACGTCGCGAGGAAAGCGCTGCGTGGCATCGGCTCGGTCCGGAAGAAGGGGTGGACGGGATCACGGAAGCATCGTACGGCCACCCCGGCGTCGGCGTCCAGCCGGAGCGGCCACCCGCCGCGGCGGCGACGGTCGGCGGTACCAGCCACCCATCCCCGAGTCGACGTCCACCGGCCCTTCCACCCGACCCGGCGGCGACGGTCATGGCCCGGAACCCGCGTCCCCTGGTGCGGCGGGGACCGAGGATTTGATCGCCCCGCCGACGCTCCGCTAGAATGGTCCGTCCGCAGGGATCCGGCGGCGTCATCGGGTGCGCGGGAAGGCTCGCGAGCCCGCGCCTCCGATACCTGGCATGCGGCGCGTTCATCCATTCCCATCACCCTTCCAGCCAAACGTCAACGGCGTGAGCTTCGTCCACCTCCACACACACTCCGAGTACTCCCTGCTGGACGGCGCCAACCGGATCGGCGACCTCATCCGGAGAGCCAAAGAGTTCGAGATGCCCGGCCTGGCCCTCACGGACCACGGCTGCATGTTCGGCTCCTGGACCTTCCACAAGGAAGCACGCAAGGCGGGGCTCAAGCCGATCGTCGGCATGGAGGCGTACGTGGCCCCGGGGGATCGGCGCGAGAAGGCGCGCACCGGCCAGGGGGAGCGGGCCTACTACCACCTGGTGCTGCTCGCCCGGGACATGGTGGGTTACCGCAACCTCGTGAAGCTCTCCTCGATCGGCTACACGGAAGGGTTCTACCATCGGCCTCGGGTCGACCGCGACGTCCTGGCGCGTCATCACGAAGGGATCATCGTCTCCTCGGCCTGCATGGCGGGAGAGGTGGCCCGCCACCTCATGGCCGACGACTGGGCGGGGGCGCGCGAGGCTGCGGAGTGGTACGCGAACCTCTTCGACGGGCGGTACTACCTCGAGGTGCAGGCGCACGACACCGAGGGCCAGGCCGGCTTGAACCAGAAGATCTTCAAGCTGGCCGACGAGCTGGGGCTTCCCGTCGTCGCCACCAACGACGCGCACTTTCTCCAGCCGGAGGACCACGAGGCGCACGACGTCCTGCTCTGCATCGGGCTGGGCAAGGACCGCGACGACCCGGCGCGCATGCGCTACGACCGGGGGCTCTACTTCAAGAGCGCGCCCGAGATCGCCGAGCGCTTCCCCGACCGTCCGGACGTCCTGGAGAACACGCTCGCGATCGCGGACCAGGTCGACCTCGTCTTCGAGAAGACGTACCACCTGCCGGCCTTCCCGCTGCCCGAGGACCACGCCGACGAGAACCAGTACCTGGAGCACCTGGCGCTCCGCGGCGCCCGCGAGCGGTACGGCGACCCCCTTCCGGAGCCGGTGCGCGCGCGCTTCGACTACGAGATGGAGGTCATCAAGGGGACCGGCTACGCCGGCTACTTCCTCATCACCCAGGACTTCATCCGGTGGGCACGTGACCACGACATCCCGGTGGGTCCCGGGCGGGGCTCGGCCGCCGGCTCCCTGGTGGCCTACAGCCTGGGCATCACGAACCTCGATCCCCTCGAGCACGATCTGCTGTTCGAGCGGTTCCTGAACCCCGAGCGGATCTCGATGCCGGACATCGACATCGACTTCTGCTTCGAGCGGCGCGGCGAGGTGATCGAGTACACGCGGCAGAAGTACGGCGCCGACGCGGTGGGGCAGATCATCACCTTCGGGACGATGAAGAGCCGAGCCGTCATCCGTGACGTGGGGCGCACGCTCGGCTTCGAGCCGTCGGAGACGGACAAGATCGCCAAGCTCATTCCCAACGCCCCGGGGCAGGCGTTCACCGTCGAGGAGGCGGTCGAGAGCCTGAAGGAGGTCAAGGACCTCTACAACCTGGACGAGCGCCATCGGCAGCTCTTCGACTATTCGATGACGCTCGAGGGGCTCTCCCGCCACGCCTCGGTGCACGCCGCGGGCGTCGTCATCGCGCCCGGACCGCTCGACGAGTACGTGCCCGTGTGCGTCCAGACTGGAAAGAACGGCGGGAACGGCAACGGCCACGACGCGATGGTCGTCACCCAGTACGACATGACCTGCCTCGAAGAGGCAGGCATGCTCAAGATGGACTTCCTGGGACTCAAGACGCTGACCGTCATCCACGACGCCGTGGAGATGGTCAAGGCGCGCCACGGGTCGCTGTCGAACCCGGAGACGGGTGACGTCTACGAGAGCATGGACGACGTCCCGCTCGACGACCCGGCGGTCTACAAGATGATGGCCCGCGGCGGCACGTCGGGGATCTTCCAGTTCGAGTCGCGGCTGGCCAACGACAAGCTGCGGGCGATGAAGTGCGACCGTTTCGACGACCTCGTCGCGACCAACGCGCTCATCCGTCCCGGGCCGCTCGACTCCGGCATGGCCGACGTCTACATCCGCCGGAAGCTCGGGCGCGAGCAGGTGCGCTATCCGCATCCGGACCTGGAGCCGATCCTCGAGCCGACCTACGGCGTGATCGTCTACCAGGAGCAGGTGATGCGGATCGCCAACGTCCTGGCGGGCTTCAGCCTGGCCGAAGCCGACGTGCTGCGGAAGGCCGTGGGAAAGAAGATCCCCGAGCTGATCCGGAAGGAGCTCGGCAAGTTCGTGGAGCGGTGCGTCGAGCGCGGCGTGGACAAGCGCCTCGCGGAGGACCTGGCCGAGCAGATCGAGACGTTCGGGCGCTACGGATTCAACAAGAGCCACAGCGCCGCCTATTCCCTCGTCTCCTACCACACCGCGTGGCTGAAGGCGCACTACCCGGCCGAGTTCATGGCCGCGCTGTTGTCCTCGGTGCTCGACAAGACCGACGACGTGGTGAAGTACATCGGGGAGTGCCGTGACCTCCCACGCTACATCCCGAAGCTGGACGACCCGGTCGAGGTCCTCCCTCCCGACGTGAACGAGTCCGGCTGGAAGTTCACGGTCACCGACGCCAACCAGATCCGCTTCGGGCTGGGTGCGGTGCGGGGCGTGGGCGCGAACGCCGTCCGCTCCGTCCTCGAGGCCCGCGAGTCGGGGGCTTCGTTCACCTCGCTGTTCGACTTCCTCGAGCGCATCGACATCCGAGCGCTGAACAAGCGCGCGTGCGAGGCGCTCATCGCGGCGGGCGCGCTCGACGCGTTCGGCCACCGGTCGCAGCTCCTGGCGGGCCTCGACACCGCCTACTCCGAGGTGCAGGCCCGACATGCCGAGATCGAGGCCGGCCAGGCTTCGCTGTTCGGCGAGGCGTCCGCCCTGCCGCGCCACGCGCCGTCGCTCCCCAACGTACCCGAATGGTCGGAGCCCGAGCGCCTGGCGCGGGAGAAGGAGGCGCTGGGTTTCTTCACCTCGGGGCATCCTCTGGATCGTTTCCGCGAGGTGGTACGGGCGTTCGAGCCGGTCTCGACGGCCGTGCTCCACGAGTATCCCAACCAGGCCGTCGAGCTGCCCTGCGTGGTGACGTCGGTCGCTCGGCAGATCTCCCGCAAGGACAGCTCCGAGTGGGGAAAGATCACCGTCGAGGATTTTCAGGGCACCGCGACCGTCCTGGCGTTCCGGGACACCTGGCAGGCCTGCAAGGATGTCCTCCAGCAGGACGCGGTGGTGCTCGTGTCCGGCAAGGTGAGCGGGCGGGAGCGCGACGAGGAGGATCCGCCGATCTTCCTGGATTCGGCGCGGCCGCTCGAAGAGCTCGCTCGGCAGGGCGAGCTGTCGGTGCAGATCGAGCTCGAGCTCGGCGCTCCCCTGCCCGACCAGGCGTTCGAGGAGGCCAAGAAGCTCCTGACCTCCCACCCCGGCGCGGCTTCCGTGCTCCTGCAGGTCGGGTCCGACAACGGCGAGCCGGCGCCGCGGTTCCGCTCACGGACGCTCAAGGTCAGCCCGGACCTCGAGACCCTCCAGGCGCTGCAGAAGCTCTTCGGAAGGGGGAACGTGCGGCTGGTCCGCACGGGTAGCCCCAACAAGAATCTCTGAACCTCTGACCCTCCCCGGACAGGAAATCATGAGCGAGCAAATCCTGCGTTCTCTCGGGATCGAGGACGTGAACGCCGGCGGCTTCGCCGGCGAGTGGATCGGATCGGGCCCCGAGCTCGAGGTTTTCACACCCATCGACGGGTCCCGTCTGGCCACCGTCCGCCAGGTGACGGCGGAGGAGTACGACACGCTCGTCGAGCGGGCGCATGCCGCGTTCCTCGAGTGGCGCCGCGTACCCGGGCCCAAGCGAGGCCAGGTCGTCCGTCTCCTCGGAGACAAGCTCCGCGAGCGCAAGCACGAGCTCGGCTCGCTGGTGACCCTGGAGATGGGCAAGATCGTGGCCGAGGGGATGGGTGAGGTGCAGGAGATGATCGACATCTGCGACTTCGCGACCGGCCTGTCGCGCCAGCTCTACGGCCTCACGATGGCGTCGGAGCGCCCGGACCACCGGATGATGGAGCAGTGGCACCCGCTCGGCGTCGTCGGCGTGATCAGCGCGTTCAACTTCCCCGTGGCCGTGTGGAGCTGGAACGCGGCGATCGCGGCCGTTTGCGGCGATGCCACGCTCTGGAAGCCGGCGTCCAAGACGCCGCTGACCGCCATCGCGGTCACGAAGATCGCCGCCGAAGCCTGCCGCGAGAGCGGGGTCGACCCGGCCATCTTCTCGCTGGCGGTGGGCAAGGGCTCCACCGTGGGCGAGCGGCTTCTGCACGACGCCCGGGTGCCCCTCGTCTCGGCCACGGGAAGCAGCGTGGTCGGCCGTCACGTGGCGGAGGTGGTGGGCGGGCGGCTCGGACGTACGATCCTCGAGCTCGGCGGCAACAACGCCATCATCGTGACGCCCCACGCCAACCTGGATCTGGTGCTGCCGGCCATCCTCTTCGGAGCCGTCGGCACGGCGGGCCAGCGCTGCACCACGACTCGACGGATCATCGTGCACGCGTCGGTGCGGGACGAGCTGGTCCGCCGCCTGGTGCGGGCCTACGAGGACATTCCGATCGGCGACCCGCTCGCGGACGGTACGCTCATGGGCCCGGTCGTCAACGCGCAGGCGATGAAGGACCTGGAGCAGGCGCGCCGGCGCGTGGTCGAGGAAGGCGGCGAGATCCTCTACGGCGGCGAGCCGCTCTCGGGCGACGGCCACCCGGGCGGTCTCTACGTGACGCCCTGCATCGCGGCGGCCCGAAACGAGTTCGAGATCGTCCAGGAGGAGACGTTCGCCCCGATCCTCTACATCATCGAGTACGGACGAGCCGAAGCGTCACCGGCCGAGGCCGTCGCCGACATGGACGAGGCGATGTCGTTGCACAACGGCGTCCCCCAGGGACTCTCCTCCGCCATCTTCACCGAGCACCTTCGAGAGGCCGAGCACTTCCTGTCGCACAGGGGAAGCGACTGCGGGATCGCCAATGTGAACATCGGCACCAGCGGCGCGGAGATCGGAGGAGCGTTCGGCGGAGAGAAGGAGACCGGAGGGGGTCGCGAGTCCGGCTCGGACGCGTGGAAGGCGTACATGCGCCGCCAGACCAATACGGTGAACTGGAGCACGGAGCTCCCGCTCGCGCAGGGGATCGAGTTCGGGAAATGAGTGCCGCCCGACCCCGAGGGACACGGCCGTTGCCGCGGCCGCGCCTCCTCGGGGTCCGGCGCTACGATCCCTTCTTCACCGTCTCCAGCTTGGGCATGATCCGGTCCACACGGTAGCCGGCCACCTTGTAGAGGGTCGAGTCGCCACGGGTGCGCATCCAGCGGTTGCCCTCTCCGGCGCCGACCGTGACCGCCGCCAACGTGTCGCCCATGCCGTTCAGCGCCACCAGTGATCCGCCCGGAGCCGCGAGCGAGTCACCCGCGTGGTAGAAGCCGGTGGCCCTCAGATCGGTCAGCTCCGAGAGCATGTTCCGCACGACGGAGGTGTCCGCCGGGGCCCCTCCCTTCAGGGTCCACGTGCTGTCCTTGCGAACGAGCGAGTACCGCTGGCCACCACGATCGACGGCGAGGTTGACGACCGAAGCGGAATCGAGCTCCACCACCGTCTTCTTGCGCCAGTCGTCCACCGTGCGCACCACCGCGGAGCGCAACCCGCCGTCCAGCGTGTACACCGCGTCCTGGTCGGGCAGGCGCACATAGGTCAGGGTGTAGGTGGGACCCTGCCCGCCGACGTAGAGCGTCCGCGACCCGCCCGCCAGGTCGAAGGTCATCTTCCAAGTGCTGTCGGCGGCCACGCCGAGCTGCGGATAGTTCTGCGGGTTGGAGGCGACCAGGTCGCGCACCGCCACGTGCTTCATGTGGTCCCAGAAAAGGGCCACGGTCGCCGAGTCGGTGGGCAGCCCGTTCACCCTCCAGGCGCCATCGCTCTGCGTCAGCTTCACCGTGTCGAGGGGACCGGCGATCCGCACCGCCGTCACGTTCTGGGGCGTGAGACCGTCGAAGAACGCGGTCACGGCCACCGAGCCCTTCGGATGGTGGGCCCGGCCCGACCAGACGGTCACTCCCGCCCAGACGAGCACGACCACGACCAGTGCGCCCAGGAGGCGCTTCAGCGTCCGCTCACTCATGACACCACCTCCTTCCAACGTGCCTCCGCACGGCGGCGACGGCCGCTCACGCGCACGATCCCGACGAGCACGAACAGCAGGGGCATGCCCGCCAGATTGCCCCACTTGAGCAGGTTGCGGCTCGTCACGGACGAGAACGTCAGGGGGGGAGGCGTCCTGTCCTTGGAGCGGATGCTCATCAGTGCGTCGTTCTCCGCCAGCCAGTCGATCGCGTTCTGGACGAAGGCCTCGTTGCCGGGGTTGTTCCGGGCGAACTGGTCTTCAAGGAACGTCTCGTTCGCCACGACCACCATGCGACCCGCCTTGCTGCCCTTCGGGGGCGTCACGGCCACCGCCACGGTTCGGACCCCCTGCTCGCCGGCGGGCACTCCGAAGTTCTGGTCCGGCATGACCGGGAGATCGGGGCTCCGGAGCCCGGCGGCCTTCGTCGTCTGCCAGAGCGGCTCGACATCCGTGGAGTCGAGGATCTGGATGTGGCCGGGCCACGCCAGCGACAGCCCGGTGATGTTGCGGGTGATGGGGCTGTCTCCGACCGGATGCACGACGGGCCAGAGAGGATACGACGCCACGACGTTGAAGAGCCCTTGACGCCCCATCGACACCCGCTCGCTGGACGCCGGATCCTCGACCATGTTCGAGTCGAGACGCATCCCGTACTTCTCGAGCAGCGGATTCAGACCCGTCTTCACGGGCCGCACCATGGGCTGGCGGGGATCCATCATCACCGGATTGAGGAGGAGGAGCAGGGAGCCGCCCTGGCCCACGTAGCTCTCGAGGCGCTTCACGGCCGCGCTGTCCACCGGCTCGGTGGGACCCGCCACGACGAGCACCTTCAACGAATCCGGCGACAACGGTGGGGCCGTGTCGTTCGCGAGGTTGACGAAGCGGACCGTGTACCGGTCGCTGATGTCGGGCCGCATGCCCGAGAACGTGCCGATGGTCTTGGCCCCGAATCCGCTGGCGAAGCTGATGGCGGGCCGGTTCTTGGTGGTCATCGCGTAGATGTCGGAGACCAGGTCGAGCTCCAGGTTCTCCGGATGCTGGATGACGGGGATGACTTTCTGCTTGTTCGCGTAGAGCACCGCCAGACCGTAGTAGCCGCGCTTCACCTGGAACTCGTCGTTGCGCATCACGTTGAACTGCACGGGCTCGATGCCGTAGGAGCTGGCCTGGTTCCTGGCTTCGTCGCTCTGATCGGGGTGCAGCTCGGTCACCTCCAGCTTGCCGTCGGACGCGTGGCGCAGATCGGAGAGCAGGTCACGCACGTCCCGGAGCTGAAGCTGGACCTCCGAGGGAAGATCGCTCGAGACGAAGAGCTTGACCTGCACGACGTCGGCGAGGTCCCCCAGCACCTGTCGCGTCCCCGGTGCGAGCGTGTAGAGGTGGCCCCGGGTCAGGTCGAGGCGTCCGCGGACGTGGCTGCCCAGGAGGTTGAGCACCAGAACCAGCATGCCCACGACCAGCGCACCGACCCGCAGCCGCTTGTAGTCGGCGCGACCTCGGCTCAGCCGGTCTCGCCCGAGCACGGCGATCGCGAGCACGAGGAAGAAGATCGAGACGGAGGCGAAGTAGAGCACGTCGCGCAGGTCGATGACACCGCGAGCCACGTTCTCGAAGTGGGTCAGGACGGAGAGGTGGCCGAGGGCGGACGCGACGGGCGCGGGTACCCCGATCTGCGCGATCCTCAGGCCGATGAGGTAGAAGATGAAGCTGCCGACCGCCGCCACGATGAACGCCGTGATCTGGTTGCGCGTGAAGCTCGACGCCCAGAGCCCGAGGGCGACGAACTCGGCGGCAAGCAGGGCGGCCCCGAAGTACTGCGCCACCATGATGCCCGGATCGGCCTTCGAGACCATGAGGAGGCCGAGCGCGGTCGGGAGCGTGCCGGCGAGCGCGATCAACACGAACGCCCAGTCGCCCAGGAACTTCCCGATCACGATCTCGTTCTCGGTCAGCGGCTGCGCCAGGAGCCATTCGAGCGTGCGGCCCCGCCGCTCCTCGGCCAGGCTCCGCATCGTGGCGGCCGGCACGAACACCGCGAACAGGATCGGAAGCATCTGGAAGAACGGACGCATCGTCGCCGCGTCCGACGAGAACATGTTCCGGAACCCGAGGAAGAGCGAGAGTCCGAGGAACGCCACCACCAGGACGTAGGCCGTGGAGGTGTCGAAGTAGCTGCGGACCTCGCGCCGGGCGACGGTGAGGATGCTCCGGATCATTGGACCACCTCCTCGGCCCCGGCTCCCCGCGCATCCGCGGTTCCCGCTTGGCCGGCGGGCTCCGACGTCAGGTTTCGGAACACCTGCTCCAGGCTCCCACGCTCCCGGTGGAGCTCCCAGAGCACCCAGCTCCGGTCCTGCGCCATCCGATAGATCGCGGGACGCAGCTCTTCGTCGCCCCGAGCCTCCAGGTGCACGCGCACGCGCCCGTCCAGCGGCTCGACCTCGTGCGAGGCCACGCCTTCGAGGGTGGCGAGACCCTCCCCGACGCCTTCCCCTTCGGCCTCGACCACGTAGCGGATGGCCCCGGAGCGGCTGGCCAGGAGTTCCTGAACGCTTCCCTGTGCGGCCAGGTGGCCACGGCTCAGGATCAGAAGGCGAGAGCAGGTCGCCTCGACCTCCTGCATCACATGGGTGCTCAGGAGAACCGTACGCTCGCGTCCCAGGTCGCCCACCAGTCGTCGAATCTCCACGCGCTGGTTGGGATCGAGCCCCTCCGTCGGCTCGTCGAGGATGAGCACCTCCGGCCGATGCAGGATCGCCGCGGCGAGCCCCACCCGTTGTCGATATCCCTTCGAAAGCTCGCCGATGGGGCGGAAGAAGACGTCGCCAATGCCCGTCTCGTCGACCGCGTCGCTCACGGATGAGCGGGCTTCCGTGCCATGGAGGTCACGAAGATCGGCCACGTATTCCAGGTATTCCGCCACGAGCATCTCGTCGTAGAGCGGATTCGCCTCGGGCAGATAGCCCACACGTCGCTTGGCCTCGGTCAGATTCTCGGCGATCGGTGCGCCCTCGAAATACACGGCGCCCTCGTCCGGCTGAAGCGTGCCGGTGAGCATCTTCATCGTGGTGGACTTCCCGGCTCCGTTGGGACCCAGAAAGCCGACCACCTCGCCACGATCCACCTCGAACGTCAGCGTATCGACCGCGACGAGATGCCCGTAGCGTTTGGTCACCCCTTCGACGGAGATCATCCGTACTCTCCCTTCTATCATGAAAAGACCGCGTCAGGGCTCCCGGCTCCGACGCGGTGTGCGCACGAGTCTACGACTCCCTCTCCCCTCACGGTGCGCCGGGCAGGCCCTCCGAAGGGACGTCCGCCGCGCAGCGCGGACCTCCCCTTCGACGACATCTCCTATACGGTGCGAGCCGTGCCCAAAGGGTTGCCCGGAGCCACCGGGTGGCTCGACCCGAGGCGATGACGAAGCCCCCTCACCCGGAAGCGATCCGGACGAATCGACCCGCCATGCGCGGCCCGGCCCCCGCGTCCTCGTGCTTGAAGAAGACGAACGCCCGCTCCCATCCAGGGGCCCGGATCCGGTCGACCCACCGCCGGAGGTCCGCGTCGGCGTACTCCGCCCGGCGTAGGCGCAGGTACCCCCAATCGGCCGTGGACACGGGCTCCTCGTCGTCGTCCTCGTCGGTGTCCGCGTGGCAGAGCGCGAGGCCACGCGACCGTAGCACGTCGTGCACGGCCTCGTCCCTCCAACTCTGATGGCGGAACTCGAAAGCCGCCGGCACGGTCGCCGGCAGAAGGTCCGCGAAGGCCTCGAGCCTCTCGAGGTCGCACCGGAAGTTGGGTGGAAGCTGAAAGAGGACTACACCGAGACGGTCGCCCAGAGCCCCCAGGGTCTCGATCAGGTACGCCGTCTCGTCGGCGGTGTCCTTGAGGCGCTTGAAGTGCGTGATCTTGCGTGACGCCTTGATGGAGAACCGGAACGACGGCGGCACCTGATCCGCCCACGATTCGAGCACGGACCTGCTGGGCATGCGATAGAACGTGTTGTTGATCTCCACGGCCCCCAGCCGCTCGGCGTAATAGCCCAGCATGTCGCCGTTCGGAAGGTCCTCCGGGTAGAACGCGCCCTTCCATTCCTTGTAGCTGAAGCCGCTCGTTCCGACGTGCAGATCCATGGCTTTCTCCTCGCGGGGGCTCGCCCTGACGCTACCGACGTTCTCCTCCTGGCGAAACTCGGCGAGCGGCTGCACCGTCTGTGTCAGGTGTCGGAAGGAGCATCCGCGCGGCTGTTCGGTCTCTCCCGGGAGGAAGACCCATGAACCCGGAAGTCTGGGTGGTGGTGGGCGCCGTGTTCGTGTGCGGCGGAGCGATCGGCGCCGTCGGCACGCTCCTGGCCCAGTGGGTTCTGCGGAAGGTCACCCGTCCGGCCGCTCCACCGAGACTCGCCGATCCTGCCGACGTCGAGATGCTCAAGGTCGACATCGCGGAGCTCGGGCGGCACGTACGAAACCTCGACGACCGGCTCGACTTCACCGAGCAGCTCCTGGGCGGAGCCGTTCCCACGACCCGCCCCCCGCCCCGCCTGGAAAGCCCTTCCGCCGGGCAGGACCGCGACACACCCTCGCGCTCCGAGGGCGACCCGGACGCATGATCTCCCGGCTCCGGGTCGGTGGATGACCTGGGCGCCCGAGGAGCGGGCTCCACGTCCTTTGCGCCGGTGACCTACCGCAGCCGGTCGGCGCTGACCTCGTCGGAGCTCAGTTGCGCGTGGACAGTTCCACGACGATCGGCCTCACCAGCTTCTCGTAGTCGGCGTAGGCGAGCCTGAGAAGCTCGGTGTGGCTCCCGGCATTGAAGGCGATCTGCTCGTCTTCGCAAAGACGGCAATCCACGTAGACCGGCATTCCCCAGAGGTTCCCGAAGGGGGGCATGGCTCCCACCTCGCACCGTGGGAACACCTCCGCGAACTCCATCTCCGAGGCCAACTCCACGTCCCTGGCGCCGGTAACCTCCCGCAGCCGGTTGGCGCTGACCTTGTCCGGAGCCGGCAGCACGGCCATGGCGAGCTTGCCGTCCAGCTTGACCATGACGGTCTTGGCCAGCTCCTTGCCATGCATGTGTGCCGAGGCGGCGATCTCCTGCGCGGTGAACGCAGGGCGGTGCTTGATGGTCACGTACTTGACGTGATGCTCCTCGAGATACTGTCGCAGTCGGTCGACTGGCATGGTGCACCTCCCGCTCGATGGAACGGGCAGTATCAGGACGGTGCCACCAGTCGGGCGCGAAGGCTATCGGGAAACGGATGATCGGCCTGTCGGAGGAAGTCCCACACGGTCTCGCCCCGCGGGCCCGCCGGCACGGGAGGAAGTCCCATTCGGCCCCGCCCCGCAGGCACCTTCGGTATGGCGGGAAGCCCCACGCGACCGTGGCCGACGCGCGGGGCACGAAGGCGCCCTGACGAGCGCGATGACGAAGCGCCCCGGCGCGCGGCGCGCGCCGGGGCAGCCTTCGCTCACTTCTATTCTACCGGCGTCGTTCAGGCCCTCTTCCGACGCCTCCGCCTCTTGCGCGGCTTCCTTCCCTGATTCGGGTGATCGAGGAAGCCCCACGTCTCACCACGCCGAAGCATGTAGATGGTGCTCGGCGACACACCGAGTCGCCTCGCCCATTCCGCTCCGGACGTTCCCCACCGATCGGCCTCCTCGTCCCAATCGTCCAGGACTTCCCGGGCCTGCTCCTCCGAAATCTCGGCGTGCGGAGAATTCTCTCCCCGGAGCCAGACGTTGGAGCCATACCACCGGTCCACGGTCTGAATGGGTCCCGGGAGCTTCCGTCCAGTGTGTCCGAGGCAATAGTGCCTGACCTGATCCACCGAGTAATCCGGAAACAGCCGGGCGATCTCGGCGTACAGGTAGCCCTCTTCGGCCAAATCCCGCCATTTGACGACGAGCGCGCCGGGGGGCTTGGGCATAAGCGCACCCTCCTTGAGTTACGGTTGGGAATTGCGGGTGATGCGCACTTATACCGCCAAGGGCGTGGAAGTTCCCCTCGACTCCGCAGCTTTCGATCCACTCCCCTCGCAGGTGCGCGGAAACTGCTATGTGGACCCTCGCAGCCGGTGGGCGAACCGCTGGCGGAACTTGGCGACCTTGGGCTCGATGACCAGTCGGCAGTAGGCCTGCTGGGGGTTGTTGCGATAGTATTCGCCGTGGTAGTCCTCGGCCGGATAGAACGACTCGAGCGGCTCGATCTCGGTGACGATCGGATCGTCCCAGGGCCCTTCCCGCGCCAACTGGCCGAGGAGGTCCCGAACGGTCTCGAGCTGCTCGTCCGAGTGCGTGAAGACCGCCGATCGGTATTGCGTCCCCACGTCCGCGCCCTGGCGGTTCCGGGTCGTCGGATCGTGAATCGCGAAGAAGATCTCAAGGAGCTCCCGGTAGCCGATCACGTCCGGGTCGAAGCTCACCTGGACCGCCTCGGCATGGCCGGTCTCGCCGGTGCATACCTGCTCGTAGGTCGGCTGTGGGACGTGACCCCCGGCATAGCCGGACTGTACGGACCGAACGCCTTCCACCTGCTCGAACACCGCTTCGAGGCACCAGAAGCAGCCCCCGGCCAGCGTCGCGGTCTCCGTGTTCGGGCTCATTCTGTCCTCCTCTCATCGGGGAATCGACTGTTCATGGGGAATCGACCGTCGATCGGCGTCCGGATGCCGTCACGTCACGACGTCTCGCACGATGTCCACGGCGGCGATGGCGTCCTGACGGGTGACGTCCAGGTGCATGACCGCCCGCACGCCGTGAGCCGTCGTCGGCAGGATGAAGAGACCTCGTGCGTGACACGCTTCGGCGAACGCCCCGGAGTCCATGCGTGTCAGGTCGAACCGGATGATGTTCGTTCTCACCCAGTCCAGCTCGACCCTGACCCCCGGAATCTCCGAGATCCCCATGGCGAAGAGCCGAGCGTTCTCGTGATCGTCACGAAGCCTCTCCCGGTGGTTTTCCAGCGCGTACAGAGCCCCAGCGGCAATAATGCCCGCCTGGCGGAACCCACCCCCGAGCTGCTGCTTGTACCGCCTCGCCCGGGCGATCAGCCGGGACGATCCGACCAATGCGGAGCCGACGGGAGCACCGAGGCCCTTGCTGAAGCATACGCTGACCGTGTCGAACAAAGCCGTGTAGTCGGATTCGGGAGTGCCCGACGCCAGGGCCGCATTCCAGAGTCGAGCCCCATCGAGGTGCAGCCCCAGGCCGTGCTCCCTGCCGACCGCCGCCACCGACCGGATCGCGTCCAGAGGCCATACGCTGCCTCCCCCGACATTGTGCGTGTTCTCCACGCAAAGCAGACGCACCGGCTGGGTGAGGTGCGTCGGATTGAACGGGTGGGATACGTCCATCGCCGCGTCGACGTCGGCACCGGTGAAGATCCCGTGCGTTCCCCAGAGCGGTCGCAGCGTGACCCCCCAGAGTGCGGCCGCCGCACCGCACTCGTTGAGCACCATGTGGGCGCTACGGTCGATCAACGCCACGTCCCCGGCGTCCGTATGGAGCCTCAGCGCGATCTGGTTGGCCATGGTGCCGGTCGGCACGAACATGGCCGCCTCCATGCCGAGAAGGTCCGCGACTCGGCGCTCCAGCGCATTGACCGTCGGATCCTCCCCGTAGGCATCGTCGCCCACCTCGGCACGCGCCATCGCCTCGCGCATGGCCGGTGTCGGGCGCGTCACCGTGTCACTCCGCAAATCGATCATCGATCGTCCCATCGATCAGGTCGTCCATTCCCACGTCCTCCAGAGGACGCTCCACTCTCGCCAGGAGTGGCTGCCGACACAAGAAAGTGCTTGACCCGCAACGTTCAGTGGCCCAGCTTCGGCCCGTGCGGCATAGGCTCGTTCGAGCTCCAGCCGAGGTGGCTTTCGGCCACAACCCAGCGTGCAGGGGTCGACAGCTGCGCGAGTCATCAGTCGGAAGTTACGGATCGCGCCCGGAATCCGACGGAGACGAACAACGGAGGAGTTGGATGCGTACCGCAGGGACGGTTAAGTGGTTCAACGACCAGAAGGGGTTCGGATTCATCACGCCGGACGAGGGCGGCAAGGACTGCTTCGTACACCACACGGCGATTCAGTCCGAGGGGTTCAGGACCCTCAACGAGGGGGACCGTGTGGAGTTCGAGGTCGTCCAGGGCACGAAGGGGCCCGCCGCGGAGAACGTCGTCAAGATCTCGTAGCGTTCAGCCTGCTCGAGGTGCGAGGGGCCGTTCCGCCGAAGCGGAACGGCCCCTGGTCGTGGGTTCGCGGGGTCTCTCCGTCAGTCCGGGGAGTCCCGGCGATTCTCAGCCCTCGTCGCCGTTGGCGTGGAGCGGGCTGGTCTTGATCCAGAGCGCCTCCACCTTGTCACGGAGCTTGCGGATGCGGGCGTCCATCTTGGCGTCGCCACGCATGTGGTATCTGGCCGCCGCGAGGGCACGGAAGGCCCGCCAGAGCGCCTCGGACGCGGGACTCCGCTTCGAGCTCTGACGCTTGGAGCCGCGCACGCGAGCCAAGACCCACTGGGACAGGTCGTCGTCGAGACGCAGAACCTCCACATCTTCACCTTGGCATTCGTGGAGAAGGTGCTTCAACTCCTTCTGGAAGCTCCTCGGAACGTCGGAGATGACGTAGACGGAGAGATCCTCCTTCTCTAGCCACTCGTGGGGCATGGGTTGCCGCCCTTTCCTTGCTTTTACGCTGCCTCTTCGACTCGAGAGGCCCTGACAGTAGTATTTGATACCCCGTTTTCCATCTTCTGATCCGATATAGCGTATAACATGCGACGATTCGCGCTGGTCCTGATCCTTCTCGTGACCGCCGTCGCAGCGTGCAAAGGTCGAGACGCCACGCCCGGGCAGCCGAGGCAGACGGCGAATCCTCTGCTCCAGCCCCGCCGCCTGAACGCGACCGCTCCGTCCGACTACCACGTCCGGTTCGAGACCACGCAGGGGAGCTTCGTCGTGGAGGTGCACCGGGCCTGGGCACCACGTGGCGCGGATCGCTTCTACAACCTGGTGAAGAACGGCTACTACGACGGAAACCGGATCTACCGGGTCATCGACGGAACGCTGGCCCAGTGGGGCGTGAATGGAGACCCGCGCATCAACGCGGTCTGGAGGCAAGCCTACATCGTGGACGACTCCGCGAGCCACGCCAACCGCCGGGGACGGATCGCGTTCGCCCAGGGCGGGCTCCACACACGCACGACGGTGGTGTTCGTGAACCTCCGGGACAACTCGACCCTCGACCGCCGGTTCGCGCCCTTCGGGGAAGTGGTCGAGGGCCTGGACGTGGTGGGCCGCTTCTATTCCGGCTACGGCGATGGGCCGCCGAGAGGCGACGGGCCCTACCAGGCGCGCGCGGAGGCGCTCGGGGAGACCTATTTCGCCCAGGAGTTCCCCGAGCTCGATCGCATCACGAGGGCGACGATCGAGCCCGCGGGTTCTTGAACACGTGCGGGCGCGGTCCATCCCCCCGACGACGCCGACCCACCGCGGACCGGCGGCCAGTCACCCACGGCCGGCCGAAGCCGGCCGAGGCTCGCTTCAAGGCACCAGCGCCTTCGTCACCTTGATCGCGGCGTAGAGGCCCACGCCGGTTCCCACGAAGCTGATGATGAACGCGGTATAGAGCGATACCGGCTTACCGATCGCCCAACCGATCCATCCGCCGATCGTCATGCCGGTGAAGTTCAGGATTCCTTTCACGGGTACGGCTCCTTCCACGGTACGCACCAGGGCGTGAGCAGGACCGAGCGGGCCGGCCATCGTCCGAAGGGCCGGCCAGCGCCGTTCGGACATCCACCCTTCTCCAAGGTAGGCACGTCGATCGCCCGGGCGCGAGTCATTCGTTTCGCGGCACCCGTCCCTTGCGTTGCAGCCACCACCGCATGCACCGATGTGCCAGATCCACCTTCCCGCAGAACATCAGCGGACAGCCACCCACGATCGGGTCGATGCCGAGGCGCTCGCACGCCCGGATCGCCTCATCGGAGACGCTGCCGTCACCGAACGAGCGGTGAAACCAGACCTGGCGTACCCCACGCTGCGCACATTGCTCGACCACGCCCGCCGCGACGTCGGGATGCGTCGCGATGACGACGCCGTCGGGCGCCTCCGGAAGCGCCAGGACGTCCGGATAGCAGGGCACGCCCTCCACCTCGTCGGTGGTGGGATTGATCGGCGACACCTGATACCCGACGTCGCGGAGCCTCCGGAAGATCGCGTTCGCGGGCAACCTGCCGCTCCGGGAGACGCCGGCCACGGCCAGCCGCTCACCGGTCAAGAACTCGGCGATGGGCGCCGGAATCGAAGCCATGGAAAACCTCCGTTTCGGGAGGAGACGGCCCGCCACCTCCTCGCAGCATGAACGCTGGGCGTTTCGGTCCGACCATGCTCGAGTGGGCCCAGGCCCCGACCTGGACGTCGCGGCAACTGCAACCTGAGAGCCGATCTTCCCGTCTAGGGATTATAGGACGGTCGCCGTCGCGGCGCCCGTCGCGCCGAGGGTCGGGTCGGGCATCGGGCACTGGAGGAAGCATGGCGGGGTTGAAGCAAGCGCTACGCACGCTCACGAAGACGCCGTTCGTCACCGGGGTCGCCGTCTTTTCGCTGGCCCTCGGCATCGGGGCCAACGTCGCGATCTTCTCGCTTTTCGACCAAATGCTCCTGCGGCCCCTGCCGGTGCAGGCGCCCGATCGGCTCGTCAACCTCTCGGCGCCCGGACCCAAGCCCGGGTCCCAGTCGTGCAACATGGCGGGCAATTGCGACGTCGTCTTCAGCTATCCGATGTTCCGGGACCTCCAGAAGGCCGGTGGTCCGTTCAGCGGAATCGCCGCGCACCGGATCTTCCCCGTCAACCTCTCCAGCACCCAGCAGACCACGAGCGGACAGGGCATGCTCGTGTCCGGCTCGTACTTCCCGGTCCTGGGGCTGCAGCCGGCGCTCGGAAGGCTGCTCGGGCCCGCCGACGACCAGGTGATCGGGCAGAACTGGGTCGTGGTGCTCAGCTACGGCTACTGGTCCAACCGACTGGGCGGCGACCCGAACGTCCTCAACCAGACCATGACCGTCAACGGCAAGTCGATGACGATCGTGGGCGTCGCCCCGAGGGGCTTCGAGGGGACGACGCTGGGAGTCAAGCCGGACGTCTTCGTTCCGATCACCATGCGGCAGGCGTTGATGCCGACCTGGAGCGGATTCGAGAACCGGCGCAGCTACTGGGCCTACCTCTTCGCACGCCTCAAGCCGGGCGTGACGCCGACGCAGGCGCGCTCCGAGATCAACACGATCTACCACGGAATCGTCAACGACGTCGAAGCACCGCTCCAGGAAGGCATGAGCGATCAGACACTGGCCCGCTTCCGCGACAAGCAGATCACGGTCGAGCCGGGAAAGTTGGGCCAGAGCTCGGTGCATCGTGAGGCCCGGACACCTCTGATCTTCCTGTTC
Organism: uncultured Gemmatimonadaceae bacterium; assembly: GCA_964630935.1. Lineage (GTDB taxonomy): Bacteria > Gemmatimonadota > Gemmatimonadetes > Longimicrobiales > Gaopeijiaceae > SZUA-318. Next base: position 30,657 of record CAZVYM010000038.1, read on the forward strand.
TCCATCACGGGCCTCGTCCTTCTCATCGCATGCGCCAACATCGCCAACCTCCTTCTCGCCCGCGGCGCGGCGCGCGGGCAGGAGATGGCCATCCGCGGCTCCCTGGGCGCCAGCCGCCCGCAGCTGCTCGGCCAGCTCCTGCTCGAGTCCTGCCTCCTGGCCCTCCTCGGTGGTGCCGCGAGCCTCGTCGTGGCCCGATGGACGCTGGCCCTGATCGTGTCGATGCTTCCCGCCGAGCCGGCGGCCACGATCGCGGTCCACATCAGCCCGGCCGTGATGCTCTTCGCGGCCGTCCTGGCGCTCGGAACCGGCGTGCTCTTCGGGCTCTATCCCTCCCTCCACAGCACTCGTCCCGACCTCGTGACCGTCCTCAAGTCGGCCTCCGGCCAGCCCTCGGGAGCGCGCGCGGCCGCGCGCTTCAGGTCCTCGCTCGTCACCGCGCAGATCGCCCTCTCGATGGCCCTGCTCGTCGCCGCGGGGCTCTTCATCCGGAGTCTGGCGAACGTGAGCCGCGTCGATCTCGGCCTGAAGACCAAGGGGGTGGTCGAGTTCCGGATCTCGCCGGCGCTGAACGGCTACCAGCCCACGCGCAGCCGAGCGCTCTTCGAGCAGGTCGAGCAGCGCCTCTCCGCGATACCCGGCGTGACGGGCGTCTCGGAGGCCCTGGTCCCGATCCTGAGTGGGAGCAGCTGGGGCAACGACGTGAACGTCGAAGGGTTCCAGTCGGGCCCGGACATCGACTCGAACGCGCGATACAACGAGGTCGGGGCGGGCTATTTCCGCACGCTGGGTATTCCCCTGCTCGCCGGACGCGAGTTCACCGACGACGACGACGCGAAGGCGCCGAAGGTGACGATCATCAACGAGGCGTTCGCGAAGAAGTTCGGCCTCGATCCGCACGACGCGGTGGGCAAGCACATCGGCACCGGCGGCCGCGACAGCGATCTGGACACCGAGATCATCGGGATCGTCCAGGACGCCAAGTACTCCGAAGTGAAGCAGGCCGCGCCGCCCCAGTTCGTCATTCCGTTCCGGCAGGATACCACGTTGGGTCAGATCGGGTTCTACGTGCGCACGTCGGCCGACCCGTCCGAGATCGTCCGTGCGGTTCCGGTCCTGATGAAGCAGATCGACCCGGGCCTGCCGATCGAGGAGCTCAAGACGCTGGCCGACCAGGCGAAAGAGAGCTTCTTCATGGACCGCTTCATCAGTACTTTGTCGGCCGCCTTCGCCTTGCTCGCCACGCTCCTGGCCGCCGTCGGTCTCTACGGCGTGCTGTCGTATACGGTCGCGCAGCGCACCCGCGAGATCGGCGTCCGCATGGCGCTGGGTGCGGGAGCCGCCCGGGTCCGCTCGATGGTGCTGAAGCAGGTCGCGTGGATGTTGTTCGTGGGGGGATTGGTCGGTGTGGGAGGGGCGCTCCTGCTCGGACGGGCCGCTCGCTCGCTCCTCTACGAGCTTCAGCCGCAGGACCCGCTCGTCATCGCGCTCGTGACCGTCGTCCTGGCCGCGGTGGGGTTCAGCGCCGGGTACCTGCCGGCCCTGCGCGCGTCGAAGGTGGACCCGATGCACGCGCTGAGGTACGAGTAGAGCGCTGGTCGTTCGCGAGCCGGCGAGAGGTCTGGTCGCTCCCCGAGCCCCGGGAACGGAGGGGGCGGCCACGGCCCCGAATCCAAGGCGGAGCGACGACGGCATGGCCTGAGCTACGGCTAGGAGCTCCAACGAAGGCGTAACAACGCGAAGCGTTGTGG
>CAZVYM010000039.1:0-31998 GCA_964630935.1 uncultured Gemmatimonadaceae bacterium
GGCATCAAGACCGACGTGATGCACTCCAACCGTCACATGAAGGAGCGAACCAGGGCACTGGACCGATTCGCCAGTGGCAAGGTGCGGGTGCTGGTCGCCACCGACATCGCGCAGCGTGGGCTGGACGTGGAAGGCATCAGCCATGTCGTGAACTACGACGTGCCGCTCGATCCCGAGGACTACGTGCACCGCATCGGCCGAACCGGAAGGGCCGGGGCGCATGGCACGGCGGTCACCTTCGTGACGGCGGCCGACCTGGGGGCCATGAAGACGCTCGAGCACCGTCTTGGACGCCCGTTGGAACGATTGCACCTGCCTGAATTCGACTACGCGGGAGCTCCGCAGACCGAGCAGCGCTCTCTGTCGCGTCGCGGCCGGAAGTCCCGTTCTCCCCTGGGCATGGGCTCGCGGTCGGTAGACGATCTGACGCCGGAAGAGTTGGAGGAGCTCATGAACCCCGGTTCATAGGAACGGACCCCGATGATCTTCAAGCGCTACGGCGCGTCCTTCGAGAGCGTCGATCCGAACTTCCAATCCACCGCCCTCACCGAGATCGCCTTCCGAAAGGACGGACAGCGGAGCATTCCGGCCGACGAGTTCGAGACCCACTACGAATGCGTGGCCGTCCACGAGCTCGACGCCGAGGCGGACGGACCCGTGCAGGACCATGCGGAGCAGCTCCTGCTCTCGCGTCTGGAGGAGCGTCTCCTCATGCTCGAGGCTGACATTGACGCGGACGAGGTCCTGGTGCTCGAGAACGAGTCGGGCACCGACTATCCCAAGACGCGGCAGAGCACGAGCAACGTGATCGTGCGCGGGGAGAACAAGCTGCACTTCCACTTGCACGTCGCACCACCCCTCCGGGTCGGCATCTACCGCCGCAACGACTGACGGGGCGGAGCCGCGTGCGCGCCGCGACCGGGGCGCGCTTCCCGCGTGTAGGGCCTTTTCCCACAGACCCCATCTGGTTTTCCCCGACAGCACCCACCCCGTCGTGCGTGTAAACTTCGTCAGCTTTTCGGGGCTGACAGCCCGACGGGACGAGGTCCAGCAACCTCTACCCGCCCTCGCCGGGATGCAGCTCCGGGGCCGTCGGGAGTTTTGGGCAGGAACTTTCGGCGGCCCGAAATACTGGGACGAGCAGCATGAAGTCGATGACTGCGCGGGTCCCTGAGGAAGGCAAGGGGTGTCTGTTGGCGGGAGGGTCGCAGGTGCCCCAGCCTTGGCCCGACGAGGCGCGAGCCTCGCCGGGCCTTTTCCTTTCCCCGATCGGCCTCGGGCAGGACGTTGGTCCTGCTGTTGTAGGGCAGGCTCCTACAGCACGGATCAGGCTCTGCCCGACAGCGCCCACCCCCGGGGGGTTGTAAGATTCGTTCAACGATTTGGGGGCTGTGACTCGACGGGATTGAGGTCCAGCAACCTCTACCCGCCCCCGGCGGGTGACAGCTCCAGGGTCGTCGGGAGTTTTGGGCAGGAACTTTCGGCGACCCGAACATGCGGAAAGCGGGGCTCGAAGTCGGATGCCACGTGAGTACCCAAGGGAGGTAAGGGTGTCTGTTGGCGGGAGGGTCGCAGGCGCCCCTACCCCGGCCCGGCGAGGCGCAAGTCTCGTCGGGCCTTTTTTGTACTTTCGACGGATCTCTGGGCCCGGCTTGCGGGGTCGAAGCACCGCCCATGGGCGGTGTGTCCGGGGCCTCTTCGGGGCTGCTGCCGACAGGCTCCGCAGGACGTGGTCACGGGCCGTCGAAGGAGTGAAGATGGAAGCGTAGGGACCCTCCCGGGCAAGCGTTGGGATGGCGTCCTGCCCCGCGGCCACCCCGACCTAGACGACCACCAACGAAGTGTCTAGGCGGCAACTATGAAGACTCTGGAGGACGCCCAAGAGGCGCTCCCTGTACCTCCCGATTTTCCGAGGGGCACCAAGCTCCTGCATGACCCCGTATTCAACAAAGGGACCGCGTTCACGGAGCCGGAGCGTGAAGCCCTGGGCCTGAGGGGGTTGCTGCCTCCACGGGTCGCCACACAGGAATTGCAGATCACCAGAGTGCTCGAGAACCTCCGCAGAAAGCACGACGACCTCGAGCGCTACATCGCCCTGATCTCGCTCCAGGACCGGAACGAGATGCTGTTCTACCGAGTGCTCCTGGACAACATCGAGCAGCTCATGCCGATCGTGTACACGCCGGTGGTCGGCCAGGCCTGCCAGGAGTTCGGCCATATCTACCGGCAGTCTCGGGGGCTGTACGTGTCCGCTTACGATCGGGGACACGTGCGGGAGGTGCTCCGCAACTGGCCGCACGAGGACGTGCGGATCATCGTCGTCACCGACGGTGAGCGGATTCTCGGGCTCGGTGATCTGGGAGCGGACGGCATGGGGATTCCCATCGGCAAGCTGTCCCTCTACAGCGCTTGCGCGGGAATCCACCCGACGCAGACGCTGCCGGTGACGCTGGACGTGGGCACGGACAACGAAGGACTTCTCGAAGACCCGCTCTACCTGGGCATTCCGCGACACCGGCTTCGGGGCGAGGCCTACGACGAGCTTGTGGACGAGTTCTTCGACGCGGTAGCCGAGGTCTTCCCGAAGGCCGTGGTGCAGCTCGAAGACTTCGCTACGCACAACGCATTCCGTCTGCTCGAGAAGTATCGCAAGGGCTTCTGCTCGTTCGACGACGACATCCAGGGCACGGCCGGGGTGGCATTGGCGGGCATCTATTCCGCCCTGCGAATCACCGGCAGGAAGCTCGCAGACCAGAACTACCTCTTCCTGGGTGCGGGCGAAGCGGGGGTGGGGATCGGCAACCTCATCACGGCGGCGCTGGTTCACGAGGGCATGAGCGAGGACGAGGCCCGGAGGAAGTGCTGGTTCTTCGACTCGAAGGGCCTCGTCGTGAAGAGCAGGGCGGATCTCGCGGCCCACAAGAAGCCGTTCGCCCACGATGCCGAGCCGACCACCGATTTCCTCGAGGCGATCAAGCGGCTGGAGCCGGGAACGCTGATCGGGGTGTCCGGCCGTCCGCAGACGTTCACGCAGCCGATTATCGAAGAGGTGGCCCGGCTGCACGAGCGTCCGATCATCTTCGCGCTCTCCAATCCCACGTCGAAGTCGGAGTGCACGGCGGAACAGGCCTACGCGTGGACTCAGGGGCGGGGGATCTTCGCGAGCGGCAGTCCCTTCAATCCGGTCGAGATCGCAGGTAAGCGCTTCGTCCCGGGCCAGGGGAACAACGCCTACGTGTTCCCGGGTGTGGGGCTCGGTCTCATCGTCTCGGAGGCTTCGGAGTGCACCGACGAGATGTTCTTCGAGGCCGCCCGCACGCTGGCGGGGCTGGTCAACGAAGGCGATCTGCGCCAAGGGAGGATCTACCCTTCCCTGAAGCGCATTCGCGAGGTCTCGGCCCATATCGCGGAGGCCGTCGCCAACGTGGCGTTCGAGCGGGGTCTGGCGAGGGCGGAGCGCCCTGCGGACCTGGGCATGGTCGTGCAGGCCGCCATGTTCAGCCCGACGTACAAGTCGTACCGGTAGGCGGATCCTTCGAATGAGACTGGAAGGGGGTCGGGCCCGACCCCCTTCCAGTCAGGCTCCGTCCCGGAGGCGTGCGGCGAGGGCGTTCAGCCGTTCTGCCCAGTACGCCTTGCGCGCTCCCACGGTGGCTTTGTCCGGGAGTTTCCGCACCTTGATGCCGGCTTCGTCGAGCCAGCCGGCTCGGCCCCGTTTCGTGGAGAAGGCCTCGTACACCTTCGCGATCGGTGAAGCGAACGTCTTGCTCTTCGTCGCCTCGTACGTGCCGTCGCTCCGCTGACCGATCTCGCGCAGGCCGCGGATGCGCTCGTAGCCCACCGTCACGGTCTGGGACCACCACGCTCCGAGCTCCTCGTGCTTCCTCAGCCAGGCGGCGATCTCGCGGTGCGGCTTGTCGCGGCCTCCGATGTCGTCCAGCACCTGCACCCACGCCGGCCAGGAGCGTCCGGTCTTGGCCGAGACGGCCTCGTCGCTCATTCCCGCCAGATCGGCGTACCCGACGGGTAGGACAACTCCTCCTCGTGCCACGAAATGGGAACGGGCGGTGGTGCAGGATTCGCCGGTCTTGCGCATGCGCCGGTGAACGAGCCGCTTGACGTCCTTGTCTTCGGTCATCTCGGTCCACCTCCGGTCGAGCCGCGGCGCGACCTCCCCGACAGGCCTGCATCGCGGCGACGCAGAGGACTCCGGTCCGAGGGTGTGCCCCCCTTCTTTGCCTCGCCAGGGATCCTCGCCGGAGGAAGATCGTGGAGGTTGGGCGTGGACCGCCGCCGGAAGCCAAGATGGAGCGGATCGCGGACAAGGGGCGAGCTTTTCGCCGAGGCCGATCGCTCGAAGTGCCCCGGGGGGCTTCCTGGGCGCGGTGCGGCCGGGGTACGATACTAGTGTGACCGTAACCCCTGAACGTCGGCATTCGAGCGCCGCTGCATCCGTCCATGGCTTCGGCCCCGGAGTTCACCGAGCTCGAGAACCAGGAGTGACACCGATGTCCGTACGACCCTCCACGTCCATCCCGGCCGAAGAAGTGAAGGCCGGCACCGACACGACCCGACAGGTGCTCATCGGGCCCGACCAGGGCCCGAACTTCGCCATGCGCCGTTTCATCATGGAGCCGGGGGGCGGCATGCCGCGACACACCAACACAGTGGAGCACGAGCAGTACGTGCTCCGTGGCAAGGCCGCCATCACCCTTGGCGACGAGGTCCACCACGTGAAGCAGGGTGACGTGATCTACATCGCCGCGGGGACCCCGCACTCGTATCAAGCCGAGGGTGACGAGCCCTTCGAATTCATCTGCGTCGTGCCGAACGCACCCGACACCATCCAGGTCCTGGACTAGTCGGTCTTCGAAAGAACGCCCCCGGGGGTGACGGCGGGCCGCCGCCACCCCCGGTCGCGAAGGGCCATCATCCCGCGATCGTGCACGCCGGGCTCGCGGGGGCTTCGATCCGCGGGAGCGGATCCAGACCGGCGGCTTCGAGCATGCGGTTCACCTTCGGCACCTCCGTCTCGAGCAAACGCCCGAGCGCAGCGGAGGCGTCATCCACCTGACGACAGCTCACGCCACCCGCAGCGAGGTCGCTCTCCGTCGGGCGCAGGTCGCCGAACTCCATGTCCTCCAGGTGGCGGGCCAGGTCGCGATTCGCCGTCCCGAAGCCCGCGTCGCGGCCGTTGGCGATCTCCCCGGCCCGGTCGTCGAGCGCACGGGCCGCGGCCACCAGCTTCGAGGCCGACGGGTTGCTGCCCGCCTTCTCCATGGCCGCGGCCAGCGCGTCGTGGAGGCTCCGTACCGAGTTGAACCCGTCATAGCTGGCTTTCATCCCGGCCATCATGCGCCGCTCGAACGCGAGCTGGGCCTCGAGACCGCTCTGGGGGACGATACCACGTGGATCGTTCCTGACCGTGAGCTCCCGCGTCCAGGTCCGGTCCGCCACGCGGAGCTCGACCCGATAGGTCCCGGGCACCACCAGGGGACCGGTCGGCACCCAACGGGGCGTGTGGCCGGCGATGGCGTGCCAGGTCAGTGTGAACTCCGTGTAGTCGAGCAGGTTGCCCGAGTAGCCGTAGTTGAGCGTCGGGGGGGTCTCCCAGCGCAGATCCCAGGCGATCCGGTGCATGCCCTCGCTCGTCGGCAGCACCACCGGCGGGGCGATCCAGTAGGACGGCACGTTGGCCATGACGGTGTCGGGCGGGGGCACCGTATCGGTGTAACGTCGCACGAGCTGTCCGCTCCCGTCGTAGATCGAGAGCGTGACCGGGCCCGTCGCCGGGCGCGGGAGATGGTAGTCGATGATGGCGCCCTCGGGCGGGTTCTGCCCCGCGGGCACCTCGGGCGGAAGCGGCGTGTCCTGGTAGTTGTCCCAACGCACGCGGAGGGCGGTGTCGGGCTCGAAGAGGAACGGCGTGCTCGAGGCCACGGCCGAGCGCACCTGCCGGAGGGGCGTCACGTCGTCCAGGATCCAGAGTCCCCGTCCGTACGTCGAAATGTCCAGATCGCTCCCGTGGACCGTCATGTCGGTCACGGGAGTGGTCGGCAGGTTGAGTTGAAGCGTCTGCCAGTGGTCTCCCCGATCGAAGGAGACCCACGCACCCTTCACGGTACCGGCGTACAGGAGGCTCGGATCCACGGGGTCCTCGCGTACGACGCGTGCCCCCGCGTCGTCGGGGAGGCCGCGGACGATCTTCTGCCAGCTCTCACCGAAGTCGCGGGTGCGGAAGATCCAGGGCGCGTCGTCGCCCGGCAGCTGGACGGCGGCATACGCGGTGCCGGCATCGTGATGGGATGCCTCGATGATGTTGACCGCCCCCTCGGGCATGTCGGCGGGGGTCACGTTCTTCCAGTGCAGACCTCCGTCGACGGTGAGCTGGATCAAGCCGTTGCTCGTCCCGGCCCAGATCTCCCCTCCGGCGACGGCCGAAGGCGCGATGGTCTGGATCGAGGCGGCCGGCCCGCGGTCGCTCGACCGTTGCGTGGGCCGGGAGGAGCCGGCGGGGGGGGTGGTCAGATCGGGGCTGACGTGACGCCACGTACGCGCGCCGTCGCTGGAAGCCAGGATCCACTGGGCGCCCATGTAGAGCGTATGCGGATCCTGGGGCGAGAAGACCATCGGAGGGGACCAGAGGAAGCGATCCTCGGGCGTCGGCGAGTAGAGTACCGCGACCTGGCCGGTCTCGCGGTCCAGTCGGCGTAGGACGTGGTACCAGCCCTGGACGTAGACCCAGCGAGGATTCAGCCGATCGGGAACGATGAACCCGGCCTCGAACCCGCCGGCCGGCGCCCAGTCGCTCTGCAGGATCTGACCCCAGTCACTCCGGCTCAGAACGCACGCGCTTCCGCTGTCCTGCTGCGAGCCGCACACCCGATAAGGGAAGTGGTCGTCCGTGGAGACGTTGTAGAACTGGCCGTTGGGCAGGTTGTACCACGGCGTCCAGGTGTGGCCCCCGTCCAAGCTGACCGCCGGTCCCTGGTCCGCGCCCAACAACATGCGATTCCCGTTGTGCGGATCGATCCAGAGGTCCCGCTCGTCGTCGCCGCCCGGCGAGCCCTTGAAGGACCTGAAGCTCTTTGCTCCGTCCACCGAGCGGTACATCGACGTGCCCATCAGGTAGACGACGTCGGGGTTCGTCGGGTTCACGTAGATGCGGCCGCCCGCGCTCGCGATGTGCCGCGTGCCAAGCGTCCAGGAGGCCCCGCCGTCGTCCGACCGGTAGACCCCGCCGGCGTCCCGGCCCGCTCCTTGCGCCTCGGCGTAGACGCGCGCGCCGTGCATGCCGGACGCGACCGCGATCTCGAAGCCACGCGCGGCGTCCGGCAGGCCGGCCCCCGGAATCGGTGCCCAGGTAGCACCCCCGTCGGTCGACTTGAAGATCCCCGAGCCGAGCGGCTTCAGGGCCTTCTCCTCGGAAGGCGAGAGGCCCGAGACGTTGCGCCGGAAGCTCGCGTACACGACACCGGGGTCGCGCTCGTCGCGCGACAGCCCCGTGACGCCCGTGCGCGCGTCGACGTACAGCACCCGTGTCCAGGTGGCGCCGCCGTCCGTCGACCGGTAGATGCCCGTGGCGGGGTTGCTTGTCGGGCCTCCGGCCCGTTGCCTGAACCCGAGGACGCCCGCCAGCACGTCGTTCGGGTCGTTCGGGTTCACGAGCATGGCCGGGATGTACCGACTGTCTTCGAGCCCCACGTGCGTCCAGCTCTTTCCCGCGTCCTTGGACTTGTAGACGCCGTCGCCCGACGTGTACGACCAGCCCGTGGGATCTCCCGTCCCGACGTACACGACGTCCGGATCGGAATAGGCGACCACGACCGAGCCGATGGAAGCCACGTGCTGTTCGTCGAAGATCGGCTTCCAGACGGTGCCTCCGCTCATGCTCTTCCACACCCCGCCCTCGGGCAGCCCGAGGTAGTAGACCGCCGGATCGTCCGGCACCCCCGCGACGGCGTACACGTACCCGGAGCGGTACGGACCGATGGAGCGCCACCGCATGCCGGAAAACGCGCTCCGGGGGACTTCCTGGCCCGCCACGACCGGCGGACCGGAGGCGGCGGGTAGGGCGAGCGCGGCGAGGACGGCGAGGGTGCGTAGGGTCGCGGACTTGGCGACGGGGAGGCTCTGCATGGCTGTCCACCCTATCAGGAGGCGAGCAAGGGATATCCCGAGAAGATAGGTGGGGACGTCACCGTGTCACGGCCGCCGATTCGTTATATTTATCACGATTGAGGCATGCGAACCCCGGTGCCGCTCGGGAACCGGGAACGGACGGGCCCCTGGACCTTCCATGCAAACGCCGGACTCCTTGAGCAAGGCGCACTTCTTCGAGATCGTCCTCCGTTGTATCGCGGACGGGGTTTTCACCGTGGACCGCGACTGGAGGATCTCGTCCTTCAATCGGGCCGCCGAGCGCATCACCGGCATCCGTGCCGAACGGGCTCTCGGCAAACGCTGCTCGGAGGTGTTCCACTCAGACCTTTGCGAGCGGGCGTGCCCCATCCGTGAGACGCTGGAGAGCGGTCAAGAGGTGATCGACAGGCCGGCGCGCATCCTCACCCGGCAGGGGCGGTCGATTCCCATCAGCGTGAGCAGCGCCGCGCTGCACGCCGACGACGGGACGCTCCTCGGGGCGGTCGAGACCTTCCGGGACCTGTCCACGCTCGAGCAGCTCAGGCGTGAGATCCTGAGCCGCTACTCCTTCGAGGACATCATCGGGAAGAGCGAGGCGTTCCAGAAGATCTTCGCCATCCTTCCCGACATCGCCGCGAGCGAGAGCACGGTGCTGATCGAAGGGCCGAGCGGCTCGGGCAAGGAGCTCCTCGCCCGGGCCATCCACAACCTGAGCGCGCGGCACAAGAAGCCCTACGTGGTCGTGAACTGCGGGACCCTGCCTCCCAACCTGTTCGAGTCTGAGCTCTTCGGATACAAGCGCGGAGCGTTCACCGACGCCCGTCGGGACAAGCCCGGACGCATCACGTTGGCCGAAGGGGGCACGATCTTCTTCGACGAGATCGGGGACCTGCCGCTCGAGACCCAGATCAAGCTCCTGCGTCTGCTGCAGGAGCGGGAGTATCACCCTCTGGGCGGAATGGAGACCCATCAGGCCAACGTGCGAATCGTCGCCGCGACCAACCAGGACCTGGCCACTCGCGTCAGCCAGGGACGCTTTCGGGACGATCTGTACTTCCGCCTGGCCGTCGTGCGGCTGGTGATTCCGCCCCTGAGGGAGCGCAAGGAAGACGTCCCGTATCTGGTCGAGCACTTCATTCGGCGCTTCAACGCCAAGAAGGACAAGCGCATCCAGGGGGTGACGCCCGCCGTCATGGAGATCCTCATGCGGCACGACTTCCCGGGCAACGTGCGCGAGTTGGAGAACATCATCGAGTACGGCTTCGTGCTCTGCCACAACGGACTCCTGGACGTGAAGCACCTTCCCGACAACCTCGGGGACCAGGCGGCGGTTTCGGGCGGCGCACCGCCGGCCGACGGCTCGCTCCCTCTGGAGCGGAGTGAAGCCGAGACGATTCGTCTTGCGCTCGCCCGCCATCACGGGCGTCGGACGGAAGCCGCCGAGGAGCTGCGTATCAGCCGGACGACGCTCTGGCGGAAGATGAAGAAGTACGGGATCCTCTCCGGGCCTCGTTAGCCCCCCGTTCCGAAGCCCGCCGCGCACCGGCGCCTCGCGTCGCCGCCCGTAGCTCCGAAACACCGCCACGACACTCCGTGGCGCATGTTGCGGAATTGAAACGGACGAAACGGTACGCCCGTTCCACGCCTGGAACGTCGCCTGTCTCCCGGTCTCGGCCACGCACTTGTTGTTTGTGACGTAAGTAATGGCATCATAACGTCTTATGTGAACAACCCCCTCGGTCCGGTCTCTCCGGCTCGCGCCTTGCGCCGTAGAAGGTCACACGAGCGGGAGGTCCGAGCGTGAGAGTCGCGGTTCCACGAATGGGAGAAGGGGTCGCCCCGTGCTTCGAGCACTGTGCCTTGATGGCGCTATTCACCGTCGAGGGGGGACGTATCGTCGACCAGGTCGACTTTCCGCTCCAGAGCCGGGATCCCTTCGACCGCGTCCGGCTCCTCCGGGACCAGAGGGTCGACACCCTCATATGCGGTGGGATGCAGGACGTCTACGAAGACCTGCTTCGCGCCTCCGGGTTCGAGGTGATCTCGTGGGTGTCGGGGCCGGTGGAGGTCCTCCTGAGACTGTACCTGAAAGGCCGACTCGTGCGCGGCCTGGAGCTGCCCGAGGGCACCGCCCGTGACGGGCGGTGGCACTGATCGTCTGACGGAGCGTTGAACGGTGGCCACACCGAAGAGATACAGCTATCACGTCGAGGCTCCCGCCCTGGAGGCGAGGGAGCGACCTCGACGATTCCTGGAAGCCCTCGCCGCGATCCTGGAGCACGGGAGCTACGGCGTGGCCCTCGACACCTACGCGCGGATGAGCGCCAAGTGCTCCCGCTGTGCATCCGCGTGCCAGCTGTACGAGAGCACGGGGGCTCCCGAGGATATCCCCTGTCATCGCTCCGAGCTTCTTCTGCGGATCTACCGGCGGTACTTCATGCCGTCCGGCGTGATGAAGGCCCGCCTGTTCGGCGGGTTCACGCTCACCGATGCGTATCTCGACGAGATGGCGGAGGCCTACTACCGCTGCACCGCGTGCCGGCGGTGCAAGGCGACGTGTCCGATCGGGATCGACCACGGCCTCGTGACGCATCTGGCTCGTTGGGCGCTCGCGGAGGTCGGCATCATCCCCAGGGCGCTGCTCGTGTCGGTTCGGGAGCAGCTCGAGGGCAAGAGCGGAAACACGTCCGCGATCCCGGTTCCGGCGCTCAAGGACACCTGCGAGTTCCTCGAAGAGGAGCTCCACGACATCTACCACGTGGACGTCACCTACCCGTTCGACGTGGAGGGTGCGGAATACGTGTTCTTCCCGGCCGTGTCGGACTACATCATGGAGGCCGACACCCTCATGGGGAACGCCGCGGTGATGCACGTCACCGGAGCCTCCTGGACGATCGGCACGGGGAACTACGACGGGATCAATTACGGCCTCTTCTACAGCGACCGCATGATGGAGCGGATCGTGCGGCGGGTGGTCGCAGAGGTCCGTCGCCTCAAAGGCCGAAAGATCCTGATCGGCGAATGCGGGCACGCCACCCGCTCGGCATGGTACGTGCCCACCTTCGCCGGACCCGACGCCCCCCAGGTCGTGAACTGCCTCGAGTATGCGCACCGGATGCTCGAGGCCGGCAAGATCCCCCTGAAGCCGGAGCGCATTCCGGAGCGGGTCACGTACCACGATCCGTGCAACATCGCCCGCGTGGGGCGCATCACCGAGCAGCCGCGGGAGATCCTGAAGGCGATCTGCTCGGACTTCGTCGAGATGACGCCCAACCGCACCGAGAACTACTGCTGCGGCGGAGGGGGCGGAACCGTCTCGATCGACGAGATCCGGCCGTTCCGCACCGGGCCCATGGGGCGTCGCAAGGCGGACCAGATCCGCGCGACGGGCGCCCAGATCGTCGTCTCGCCGTGCGCCAACTGCAAGAAGCAGCTCCGGGAGCTTTGCCAGGACAACGACCTGGAGGACGTGGAGGTCGTGGGCCTCCACGACCTGCTTCTGCGTGTCATCGACTTCCCCGATGCCGACGCCGCGGCGGCGAAGGAGGACTGACATGGATCTCTGGCTCCATTGGGCGCGCGGTCCGCTCTTCCGGGCGGCGCTCGTGTTCATGCTCCTCGGGCTGCTGCGTCAGCTCGCCCTGACCGTGTGGGAGGGAGCGCGCGTCTACCGGCGGGCGGGCGACCGCAAGATGCCGCTCCGCAAGGTCGCCGAGGCCACCCGGTCGTGGCTTCTTCCGTTCGGCCGTCTCGGGGACCGGTGGCCGTACAGCGTCACCACGTTCGTCTTCCACGTGGCGGTCATCGTCGTACCGCTCTTCCTGGCCGGGCACATCGCCCTCTGGAAGAAGGGAATCGGCGTCTCGTGGCCGGCGCTCCCGAACACGGTCGCCACGACTCTGACCGTCCTGGCCGTCGTCACCGCGCTCGCGGTGGTGATCCAACGAGCGGCTTCCCGGGCCACGCGGGCCCTGAGCCGCTTCCAGGACTACGCGCTGCCGCTCTTCATCGCCCTCGGATTCGCGTCCGGCTTCCTGGTGATGCATCCGACCTGGAACCCGTTCCCGGCCGACCCGACACTGCTGCTGCATGTGCTCGTCGGTGACGCACTCCTGGTCCTCGTGCCCTTGACCAAGCTCAGCCACATGATCCTTCTCCCCCTCACGCAGCTCGTCTCCGAGCTGGCCTGGCACTTCCCGCCCGATGCGGGGCGCCGGGTCGGGCTCACGCTGGGCAAGGAGAACGAGCCGATATGAGCCGCGTGCCCGCCATTCTCGTCGACACCACGCGTTGCACCGGATGCGAAGCGTGCGTGCTCGCCTGCAAGGAGGAGAACCACCTGGGCGAGGACCGTCTGCGCCCGGGACAGGAGACCGTCGACGGCCTCTCGTCGACGCGCTTCACGACCATTCTCCGGCGGCCGGGCGAGCATTTCGTCAAGCAGCAATGCCGACACTGCCTCGACCCGGCGTGCGTCAGCGCCTGCCTGGTGGGGGCGATGCAGAAGAGCCCGGAAGGGCCGGTGATCTACGATTCGGAGCTTTGCATCGGGTGCCGTTATTGCCTGGTGGCGTGCCCTTACGGGATCCCTCGCTACGAGTGGGACGAATCCGTCCCGTACGTGCGGAAGTGCACGCTCTGCTATCCCCGCTTGACGGAGGGAAAGGAGCCCGCGTGCGTGGAGGCCTGTCCGCACGAGGCGCTCTCGTTCGGCTCGCGGGAGGCGCTCCTGGCCGAAGCCCATCGACGCCTCGCCAGCGCCCCGCAGCGGTACGTGCAGCACGTGTACGGAGAGCACGAGGTCGGAGGGACGTCGGTTCTCTACCTCGCCGACGTCTCACTGGGGTTCCTCGGCTGGAGCGATCATCTCTCCGACGAGCCGCTGCCGCTGCTCAGCTGGGCATCGCTGAAGAAGGTGCCGCCGGTCATCGTGGGCATGGGCACCCTGATGGGGGGCATCCACTGGGTCATCCGGCGCCGGATGCAGCTCGCCGCGCGGGCGGCCGAGGAAGCCACGGGAGGCGAAGATGACTGACCGGCTCACCGCGCTGAAGACGACTCTCTGGACGCTCGTCGGCATTCTGGCCGCCGTCACGGCCGTCCGATTCACATGGGGCCTCGGCTCCGTGACCCACCTCTCCGACGCCGCGCCCTGGGGGCTCTGGATCGGATTCGACGTCATGTCCGGCGTGGCCCTGGCCGCCGGAGGGTTCGTGCTCGCGGCCACCGTCTACATCTTCGGGCTCGAGCGCTACCGACCCTTCGTGCGTCCGGCGGTGCTGACCGCCCTGCTCGGCTACGCGGCCGTAGCCGTCGGGCTTCTCTACGACCTCGGCCTCCCATGGCGCATCTGGCATCCGGTGCTGCATTGGCAGCATCGCTCGGTGCTCTTCGAGGTCGCGATGTGCGTCATGCTGTACCTGACGGTCCTGGCGCTGGAGTTCGCGCCCACCGTCCTCGAGCATCCGCGCCTGTCGGGCCGCTTCTTCCGCGGGGCCCTGAAGACGCTCAAGAAGGCCACCATTCCCCTGGTCATCACGGGAATCGTGCTCTCGACGCTCCACCAGTCCTCCCTCGGATCGCTCTTCCTGATCACGCCCTACCGTCTCCATCCGCTCTGGTACTCGCACATCATCTACCTCCTCTACTTCGTTTCGGCCGTGGGGCTGGGATTGATGATGGTGACGCTGGAGTCCCTGCTCTCGGCGTGGTTCATGGGGCATCAGGCCCACCGCCGTGAGCTCTCGGGCCTGGGGCTCGCGGCCTCCGTCGTGCTCTGGATCTACCTGGCACTCCGACTGGGCGACCTGGCCATGCGGGGCGTGTTGGGTATGGCTCTGGACGGATCCCGGCAGGCCGACCTCTTTTTGCTCGAGATCACCGTGAGCGCCGTGGCTCCCGCCACGTTGCTCCTCTTTCGGCGGGTGCGGTCGAGCCTGGGCGGACTCGCTTTGTGCTCGGTGCTCACGGTCTCGGGGATGATTCTCTACCGGCTCGACACGTCGATCCTCGCGTTCGCGCGTCCCGAAGGCTTCGCGTACTTCCCGAGCTGGGAGGAGTTCGCCGTCAGCATCGGCATCGTGGCGTCCTTCGCGCTGATCTTCATCTTCTTCGTCGAGCATTTCAGGGTGTACGACGACGTGGGCAAGGGCGCCCGTCCCGTGATCCGCACCAGCCACGATCCGGCGACCCTCTTCGGCCTCCAGCCGAGCGTGCGCGCCGCCCCACGGCGGTATTCCGCTGCCGCGCTCGCCGGGATGACCGTTGCGCTCGTATTCCTACCCATGGCGAGGAAGGGATCCATCCCGTCCCCCACCTCCCCGGCCAGGAGTGTGCCCGGGCAGGTCCTCGTCCCCGACTCCGGAGCGGGGCGCACCCTCCTGCTCGCGACCAGGCGTCTGAGTGAAGACGCCCCTGCCACGAAGGAACAGGACCACCTCCTGCTCTTGATCGACGGCAATCAGAACGGGAACGCGGTCCTCTTCGACCACGACGCCCACATCGAGCGGATGGGCGCGGACTCGTCGTGCGGGACGTGCCATCACCTGAGCCTGCCGTTGGACCGCACGGCTCCGTGCTCGGCCTGTCATCGGGACATGTACGACACCACGGTCACGTTCGACCACCGGGCGCACGAAGAGGCGTTGGGAGGAAACGCGGGGTGTGCGCAGTGCCACGGGGCGGACGCGCCGGTCAAGAGCTACGAGAGCGCGACCGCCTGCATGGAGTGCCACGCCGCCGATGCCGCGTCCAGCTCGATCATCGATCCGCCCCGGGACCGGTGGCTGGCGGCCGTGAGCTACGAGGACGCGATGCACGGGCTGTGCGTGAAATGCCACGAGCGCGAGAAGGAGAAGAGCCCGGACCGATACGCATCCTACCTGGCGGAATGCCGGAACTGCCACGACCCGGACCTCCGCGCCCGACTCCAGGCGCTCGAGCCGGCGAAGAGCTCGCAGGTGGAGCCGCAGGCCGGAACGCAGCGACGGGCGAGGAGGGTCCCATGAACCAACTCGGAACCCCGTCGGGCGAGATCCACAGCTGGATTCGCTCCAACCTCTTCGACGAGGTCCCGATCGCGGTCAGCGTGATCAGCCGCGACTTCCGGGTCCTGGAAGCGAACTGCCGCTTCGAGGAGTCGTTCGGCTCCTGGAAGGACCGCCCGTGCTACGAGGTCTACAAGGACCGTTCCGAGCCCTGCCTCCGATGTGCCGCGCTCGAGACCTTCGTGGACGGCAAGATCCGCGCCCGGGAGGAGGAGGGCATGATGTGCGACGGGCAGCAGATCGACTACCTCGTCCACGTCGTGCCCATGGTCAGGCCGAACGGAGAGATCCCGTACGTCATCGAGATGTCCACGGACATCACCCCGGTGAAGAGGCTGGAGCGTGAGAAGCGGGAGGCCGAACGCCTTGCCGCCGTGGGGGAGACGGTGGCGGGGGTGGCCCACGGGGTGAAGAACATCCTCATGGGCCTGGAGGGCGGGATGTACGCGGTGAACACCGGGATCCGAACGGGCGACGACGAGCGGATCGCCCGGGGTTGGACCACGGTACAGGAGAACGTCGACCGGATCTCCACGTTCATGAAGGAGTTTCTGGACTTCGCCAAGGGCCGGTCGACCGCCGCCCGGATGACCGACCCCAACGAGCCCGCCCGCAAGGTCGTGGAGCTCTTTCGGGATCGCGCGGAGCAGGCGGGGATCAAGCTGCGCACCGAGCTCCAGGGTGGGCTGGCGCTGGCGCCGCTCGACGAGGAGGGAATCCACACGTGCCTCGCGAACCTCGTGTCCAACGCGATCGACGCCTGCCTGGTCGCCGAGCGCGGGCGGACGTTCGTGGTCACGCTGTCGTCCGGCGAGGAGAGCGGGACGCTGGTCTACGAGGTGTCCGACAACGGACGTGGGATGGACTACGAGATCAGCCGTAAGGTGTTCTCGAAGTTCTTCACGACGAAGGGATCCGAGCGGGGCACCGGGCTGGGTCTGCTCACCACCAAGAGGATCGTGCACGAGCACGGCGGACGCATCTCGTTCACGTCGCGCGAAGGCGAGGGGTCCGTCTTCCGCATCGAGCTGCCCCGAGACTCACTCCCCGAACCCGGGGAACCCGCGGGGACGACCCCGGAAGACGGAGGAAGGTGACGCCATGGTCACAGCCGAGGAGAAGACCGTACTGGTCGTGGACGACGAGCCCGACGTGCGCGACTACCTTGCCCAGATCCTCGAGGACGCGGGTTTCCGGGTCCGAACCGCCGGAGACGGGATCGAGGCGCTCGACGCCATCCGCGCGGATCCGCCGGATTTCATCTCCCTCGACCTCGTCATGCCCGGCAAGAGCGGCCACAAGCTTCTCTACGAGCTCCGCAAGGACCGGAGGCTGTCGAGGATCCCGGTGCTGATTGTCACGGCCCACGCGCGGGACGAGCTCGGAGCGGGAGACCTCCGGGACATCGTGGACAACCGCCTGATCAGCGGACCCGGGGTCTATCTGGAGAAGCCCGTGAAGCCCCTGGACTACGTGCGATGCGTCCAGCAAGCGCTCGGTATCGAGGAGGTACCGCAGGACGAGGATCGCATCAGTCTCCAGGAGGAGCTGCGGCGAAGCCTGCCGGACGCGGAGCCGCACGCGCTCCGTCGCGCCCTGGAAGCCTTGAAGCAGAAGCATTGAATCAGAGGATGACGTCATGTCGACATCGGAGAAGGCCGGGCCACGGCCGGCCAAACGGATTCTCATCGTGGACGACGAGCCGGACGTCGTCAGCTATCTGGAAATGCTGTTGCGAGACGTGGGCTACCAGACCTCGAGCGCGGAGGACGGCGCGCAGGCGCTGGAGATGGTGAAGGAGGAGAAGCCCGACCTGGTGACCCTGGACATCTCGATGCCCAAGGCGTCCGGCACGCGCTTCTACAAAGAGATCAAGACGGACCCGGCGCTGGCCCCGATCCCGGTGGTCATCGTCACGGCGGTGACGGGTTACGGGGGCGATCCGTACGCGTACGAGAAGTTCATCAGCCATCGTGCCATGGTGCCTCCTCCGGAGGGCTTCTTTCCCAAGCCCATCGATCGGGACGCGTTCCTGGCGGCCGTGGATAAGCTGCTGGCTTCCTGAGCGGGATCGGCGACTCGGAGGGAGACGCGGATCACGGCCCGGGCGGGAAGCACCGCGGCACGAGATCGGGAGGCGTTGCGGCGCGCGACCGGGGAGCCCGCCGCGACGCGCGGCATGGCTGGACGCCGTACGCCTCCGGTCGTAAGCTGCTCGGATGAACACGATCCGACCCCTCCGAACCTCCCTCGTGCTCGGCGCCTGCCTGGCGCTCGGCGCGACGCACGCTGCCGCCCAGCGCCCGCAGCTCTCTCCCGGCGTCAGGCGCTACGTCTCGGTGGACACGACCACGGTCGCGCTGACGCACGTGCGCGTGATCGACGGCACCGGCGCTCCGGCCCGGTCCGACCGGACGATCATCATCCGTGACGGGAACATCGCCGCGATGGGACCGGCCGGATCCGTTCGGATTCCCGCCGGTGCTCAGGTGCTCGACCTGACCGGAAGGTCGGTGATCCCCGGGCTGGTGATGATGCACGAGCATCTCTTCTATCCGACGGGGCCGGGCGTGTACGCGTACCTCGCGGAGAGCTTCACCCGGCTTTACCTGGCCGGCGGCGTGACCTCCATGCGCACCACCGGAAACGTCAACGGCTACGGTGAGCTCTCGATCGCTCGTGCGATCCGGGACGGCCAGAAGCCGGGACCGTGGATCGACGCCACCGGGCCGTACCTGGAGGGGCCGGGGCTCGGGCTCGGCCAGATGCACGTGCTCAAGGACTCCGCGGACGCGCTCCGCATGGTGGATTTCTGGGCGGATGCCGGCGCGACCTCCTTCAAAGCCTACATGCACATCTCCCGGGCCGAGCTCAGGACGGCGATCCGGGAGGTGCACGCCCGTGGGCTGAAGATCACGGGCCACCTCTGCTCCGTGACGTACCGGGAGGCGGCCGATCTCGGGATCGACGATCTCGAGCATGGATTCTTCGTCTCGACGGATTTCGTGCCGGACAAGAAGCCCGACGTGTGTCCCGGGCAGCGGGAGGGCATGCAGGCGCTGAGCCGTGTCGATCCGGACGGCGCGGACTTCGGCGCGCTGGTCGACACGTTGGTGAAGCACCATGTGGCGGTGACGTCCACCCTCACGGTCTTCGAGACCTTCACGCCGGGGCGCCCGGTCCCGCCGGGGCTCGACGTGCTCGACCCCATCCTCCGGGAGTCGTTCGAGCAGCGCTGGGCCGCAACGCAGCGCGACACGGCTTCGATCTATCGGACGCTCTTCGCCAAAGACCAGGCCATGGAGCTGCGGTTCGCCCGCGTCGGGGGCCTCCTGCTCGCGGGCACCGACCCGACCGGCGGCGGTGGCGTGATCCCCGGTTACTCCGACCAGCGCCAGGTGGAGCTGCTGGTGGAGGCGGGGTTCTCACCCGAAGAGGCGATCGAGATCTGTACGCTCAACGGGGCGAAGTACCTGGGCCGGGACGATCGGATCGGGTCGCTGGCCGTCGGGAAGCAGGCGGACCTCGTGGTGGTGCGTGGAGACCCGAGCACACACATCTCCGATATCCGCGAGGTCGAGACCGTCTTCAAGCAGGGCGTCGGCTACGATCCGCAGAAGCTCATCGCGTCGGTGAAGGGGCGGGTCGGGCTGTTCTGAGGGGTTCTGGGCGTCCGGCCACGGCGGGTCGCGCCTTCCCATGGCGCCACCGCGACCCCGGGTGCGCAACGAGCTTTCGGTCGGAACGCTAGATCTCCGCGGCGTCTCCCGGAGGCTCGCCCGGCAGCATCTCCCGGAACGCCTCACCGTAGAGGTGCCAGACCGTGACGAACAGCGCCGCCACGATCGGTCCCACGATGAAGCCCACGACCCCGAACAGGATGATCCCTCCCAGCGTGCTGAGCAGGATCATCAGGTCCGACATCTTGGTGTCGCGGCCCACCAGGATCGGCCGCACGAAATTGTCGAGCGAGCTGACCACCACGCCGCACCAGGCGAGGAGCACGATGCCCGCCCCCATGTGGCCCGTGACCATCAGATAGATCACGGCGGGGGCCCACACGAGCACGGCCCCGATCGCCGGAATGATGGAGACCACGATCGTCACCGTTCCCCAGAACGCCGCCCCCGGAACTCCGGTGAACCAGAACCCGAATCCGGTCACGGTTCCCTGCATCACGCCGATGAAGAGCGAGCCCTTCAGCGTCGCACGGCTCACGGAGATGAACTTCTCCAGCAGGCGTTCCTCGTCCTCGTCCGAAAGCGGGACGTAGTACAGGATCCGCTTCAGGACGGAGTCGCCGTCGAGCAGGAAGAAGTACATCGCGTAGAGCATGATCGAGAGCTGAAAGAAGAATGCGACCGTCCCCCGGGTGACGCTCGTCAGCCCGTTCACCATGAACGTGCCGATCTTCGACGCGGCCTCGCCCGCCTTGCTCGCGATCTGCTCCGGCTTGGGCAGGAGATTCTGCAGCGCGGGCAGGCGATCGACGATCGGGATGTGCTCCATCATCTGGTCGATGCGGCCGAGGTCCGAGATCTGCCGCTCCATCCACGGGGCGGCCGCCTGGCTGATCTGCACTGCCTGATTGGCGACGAGCCCGAAGAACCCGACGAGCGGCGCCACGATCACGAAGACCAGGATGAGCAGCGTCGTGACCGACGCCAGCCGCCGGCGCCCGCCGAACCATCGCGCCAGCCGCTTGAAGAGGGGCTGCGCCATGCCGGCGAAGACCGCCGCCAGGAGGATCGCCAGGAGGAACTGGCGGATCATCAACAGGAAGACGAGGGTGATCAGTCCCGTCAGCAACAGGAGAAAGGCTTTCCGGAACCGATCGGATGCGGCTCCGTCCATCCACGCGG
Source organism: uncultured Gemmatimonadaceae bacterium (assembly GCA_964630935.1). Taxonomy (GTDB): domain Bacteria; phylum Gemmatimonadota; class Gemmatimonadetes; order Longimicrobiales; family Gaopeijiaceae; genus SZUA-318. The sequence goes on from CAZVYM010000039.1 coordinate 20,051, forward strand.
ATTGCCGGGCCGGGGAGCTCACGCCAGACCGATCTCCATGCCCCCTCCGCTGGCCCGGGCATCGGCCACGGCTGCCTCGAGGGCTTCGATAAGGTCGGATGGCTGCTCCACGCCTCCTTTGAAGACGGCGAGCCCCACGGCGAACCCGCTCCCGAGGAAGTCGGCGAGTACTGCCGCCATACGGTCGGCCGCGATCCGAGCGCCGTGCAGGTTGCACGCGAGCAGGAGGACGACGAATCGTCCGTCGCCGAAGTGGGCGAGCAGATCGGAGCTCCGAGTCGCTCGCGCGATCCGACTGGCCGCTTCTCTGAACGTCGCCTCGTCCCGCACGTCCATCTCGACCATCATGAGCGCGAAGGGAGCCCCGCGGTCGGCTCCAGCGAACAGAAAGCGGTAGACCGTCTCGAACTGGAGTCGGTTGGGCAGGCCCGTCCGCCCGTCCGTCAGCGCCGGATGACCTGTCTCCGGAGAAATCATCGAATCACTGCTCCTGGAAGGATGAGTCTGGATATGATGAGGTCCCCCGGAGGACTTCGCCACATCGGGGCCCGCTCGGCGTGTCGAATTCGGGCCCTCCGGGGGGACCTTTTTGGACCCTTCGACGCTATCGTTACGCGTCGAACGAAGAACCCGACACGGAGTCCTCTGTTGAGAACTGCAGCATTTCTTATTGCCGCGCTGTCCATTCCGGCCATGCTTATGGCCCAGGACAGCGTGCCGGCCGACCTCGCCAAGGTGGAGTTGGCCCGATCCCGCGACTGTGTGGTGCCACTGTCGCGGCTCGAGGCGCTCGACCAGCGGATGGCGCCCGAAGCCCAGAGGTTCAACCGGCTCCAGGCCTTGGTCAAGGCTGTGGCTCTGGAGGATACGTCCATCGTGTCGACGCTCAGGCCGACCGACCCGGTCGAGGCCGCCGTGCGGAGCTGGTTCAAAGAGGACGATCGGCTCGCCGTCCAGATCGTAGCGACCGGAGCGGACTCGCTGCGCCAGGCGAGGCAGACGGCTCGCGACTCGATCAAGGCGCTCCTCGGCCGCTCCATCCAGACGTTGCAGTCCGAGGCTCAGGCGAAGGCGGACACTGCGCATATGCAGGACATCGAGGCCGCGGCGGCCCCCTGCGCGGGCATGATCTTCGTGCGGAGCGCGGTCAGGGCGGCTTGTGACACCATCGAGAGCGAGCTGTGCCGGGTGGCCGCCGCGGACAGTGCGAAGCCGGAGGACCCCTACCGCTTCGTCGACTCGGCCAACGCGCTGTGGGGGATGCAGCAGTTCCTCCCGTGGAGTGACCCCACACCGTTACAGGTCGGACCGGGCGGGCAGCTCGTAGGCGCGCGGACGCAGGCGAGGGCACGGCAGGGCAACGTGGTGGTGAACGTCGCGTTCCAGCCCCTTCTGCAGCCCAAGGCCCGCCTCGACAGCGCGCAGGTGGCGGAAGCCGAGGCGAACCTCGACTCGTTGGGATTCAAGTTCGATCATCCCGACTTCGTGATGACCCCCGCGTTGTCCATTCAGATGAACCTCACCCAGCCGCTGGGTGGCGAGACGAACTACGTGCTCTATCTGGGGAGCCTCACGGGATCGAACGTCTTGTGGACGACGGCCGCGGGTGGGGGAGCGCCCGTTCATGCGGTCATCCCGTTGACGGCGACCGATCTGAAGAAGCTGGAGCAGGGGACGCCCATCGGCCTGGCCGCGGTCAAGGTGCCCAAGGAATCCGACGCCAAGGCGCAGGCGGTCTACAACATCGATCTACTGCCCGTCAACGAGGGACAGGCGGTCTCGGCCCTCGTGGACTACATGTCCGGAAAGCTGAGCGAGGATCTGAAGACGCTGGTCCCGCCCAAGAACGGCTGAGCCGGTCCCCCTCCATGGGGACCGGGGAGCGTCGCGTTCGGCGGGTCGAGGCCCTGGAGCGAGGCCTGCCCGAAGACCTGGAGGCCTGGCTTGAGGCCACCGAGGCCGAGATCCCGGATCTGCGCGACGGGGCCGCGAAGACCATCGTATGGGCCGACGCGGGAACGCGTGCGCGCACGCCCTCCGCGGTCGTCTATCTACACGGATTCAGCGCCGATCGGCACGAGATCGACCCTCTTCCCCGTCGGGTGGCCGAAGAGATCGGTGCCAACCTCTACTACGCCCGTCTCTCGGGCCACGGACGCAGTGGAGCGTCGCTGGCCGATGCCGACGTGGAGGACTGGCTGATGGACGCGGCGGAGACGATGGAGATCGGCGCGCGCCTCGGGGAGCGGGTGATCGTCCTGGGCACGTCCACCGGGGGAACGCTCGCATTGTGGATCGCGGGGCAGCGTCGCTGGCGGGATGTGCTCGCCGCCCTGGCGCTCATCTCCCCCAACCTGGCGCTTCGCAGTCGCGCCGCACCTCTGCTCTCGGGGCCGTTCGGCCGGCTGATCGTCCGTTTGGCGGTGGGGCGGGAGTATCGATTCGAGGCTCAGAACGAAGCCCAGGCCCTGCACTGGACGACCTGCTATCCGTCGTCCGCGCTCGCGGCCATGATGAGATTGGTGCGTGCGGTCCATGCGCTGCCTCTCGAGGAGGTGAACGTGCCCGCGTTCATGGCGTATTCTCCTCTCGATCGGGTGGTCGACCCGTCGGCCGCGCTGGCCGCGATGAGGCGCCTGGGCTCGCCGGTGAAGCGCACGCTCGCGGTCGAGGGAGACGGAGACGCGCAACACCATGTCGTGGCCGGGGACATCCTCTCGCCCGAGACGACCGCCTTTGTGGCGCGAGAGATCTTCGACTTTCTGGAGGAGATTCGATGAGTGACGCCACCCCCCGCGAGCCGGCGCTGGCCGACGGCAGCGCACCCGCGACCGCCGCGGACCTCCTCGCGCGCCTGGAGGAGCTGGGTATCGAAGCGAGCACGGTTCGGCACCCCGCGGTCTTCACCGTCGAGGAGGCGAAGGCGCTGCGTGGAAAGCTCCCGGGGGCCCACACGAAGAACCTCTTCGTGCGAGACAAGAAGGGCTCGATGTGCCTCGTGGTGGCGCGCGAAGACTGCGCGATCGACCTGGCTTCGCTGGCGGACCGGCTCGGCATGAAGCGCCTCTCCTTCGGCAGCCCCGAGCGCTTGATGAAGTACCTGGGGGTGATCCCGGGCGCCGTCACGCCGTTCGGCGTGCTGAACGACCACGGAGGAGAGGTCTCGGTCGCGTTGGACGCCGGGCTCCGCGCTCACGACCTGTGGAGCTTTCACCCGTTGGACAACACCATGACCACGACGTTGACCCGGGACGACATGCTCCGCTTCCTGGAGGAAGAGGGGCATCCGCCTACGTGGGTGGAGCTCTGACGTTCGCAACGGTGGGGACGTGGGGGCGCCGGCACCCCCACGCCCCGAGATCGCTCAGGTCGGCTCCACCCACTCCGGCGGTCGGCGGTGGATCCAAGGACGGGCTCGCTCCAGTTGGCCGGCCAGGCGAAAGAGCGTGGATTCGGCTCCGAAACGCCCGGCGAAGTGCACGCCGATGGGAAGGCCGTCGGCGTTCCAGAAGAGCGGGACGGACATGGCCGGTTGCCCGGTGACGTTGAAGACGGGCGTCCAGGGCGTGAACTCGAACGCATCGCGGGCGGCTCGACCGAGAAGGCCCGCGGCCTTGACGATCCGGCCCGATCCGAAGAGGCCGAGGATCCGGAGAAGGACGGCTTCCGCGCCGGACGGACGGAGGGCGCCGATCCGCGGCGGTGGAGAGGCCACGGTCGGGGTCACGAGGACGTCGTAGTCCTGGAAGAAGCGGCCGATGCCACGCCCTGTGCGCTCGAGCGTCCGCAGCGCTCCGGCGTACTCCCGGGCGGTGAAGGCCCGCGAGAGGAGAGCGAGCGCCCAGGTGGGAGATTCCAGGTCGCGGCGGTGCGCGGGTCGCCCCAGCATCCTTCGCACGTCCTCCAGGTCCGCTCCGAGCTCCGCCGCCATCATGAGGAGAAATGCCCGTGAGAAGGCTCCGGCATCCACCTCGGGTCCGCGCTCGTGGACTTCATGACCGAGCGCTTCGAGGAGGGACACGGCATCCTCGACGGCGCGCACGCAGTCGGCGTGAACGGTCGAGCCCAGCCACGGCTCGGTCGTGACGGCGACCCGGAGGACGCCGGGGTCGGCGGTCGCGTCCCGAAGGAAAGGTCCGGCAGGCGGCGCGATCTCGTAGGGGGCGCCGGCGTCCGGGCCGTGCACGGCGTCCAGCACCGCAGCGCTGTCCCGTACCGAGCGGGTGAGCACGTGCTCGATCGCGGCCCCCCGCCACAGCTGACCGTGGTCCGGGCCCGTGGGCGTGCGTCCGCGCGTGGGCTTGAGGCCGAACAGGCCGCAGCACGAGGCGGGGATTCTGATCGAGCCGCCGCCGTCCCCTCCCCCCGCCATGGGCACGATGCCGGCGGCCACCGCGGCCGCCGATCCTCCGCTGGAGCCCCCCGGGGTCCGTTCGAGGTCCCACGGATTGCGGGTGGGGCCCCACAGCTCCGGCTCCGTGCAGGGAAGAAGACCCCATTCGGGTGTGTTGGTCTTGCCCACGATCACCAGGCCGGCAGCCTCGTATCGTCGCGCCAACTCGCTGTCGTGGTCCGCGGGGACGTCGCGCAGGAGGCGACTGCCCATCGAGGTCGGATGGCCCGACACGGTCGTGAGCAGGTCCTTCACCAGAAACGGCACGCCCGACAACGGTCCCCGGGGTGGACGGCCCGCGACTCGGCGGGCGTCCTCGTCCATGCGGCGCACCACCGCGTTGATGGACGGATTGACGCTCTCGAGCCTTTCGAGCGCGCACTCGAGCAGCTCGCCGGCCGTCGCCTCTCCACGACGAACGAGATCGGCGAGCTGTGTCGCATCGAGAGGAGCGTACTCGTCGTGGGTCATGGCGAAGGCGGGGGGAGGTTCAGGGACGGCATCCCAGAATATCTCGCGCGTGCCCGTTCGGAAACCGCGAGCGCTGGACCCGGAGGGGAAGGCATGCCAGTGTTCTGGGTGGGCCGCGCCCGGGTCGCGGGCCGTCGGATCCCGTGACCCCCTGGTGGCCCAGCTGATCGTTCGCCGGGTGAGTGTGATTCCTGAGGAGGTGGTCGATGGGTATCGAGGGCGGCTCGGTGGTCCGGCTCCAGGATCTCCTCGAGTACCAGGCCGGCTCCGTGGTGAGCCGCCAGATCCTCAAGAACCCCTCCGGCTCGGTCACGCTCTTCGCCTTCGACGAGGGCGAGGGGCTGAGCGAGCACACCACGCCGCACGATGCTCTGATCACCGTCCTTGACGGTCGAGCCGAGGTCACGCTCGAGGGTGTCACCCATACCGTGCCGGCGGATGCGTCCATCCATCTGCCGGGAGGGAGGCCGCACGCGGTCGCGGCCCCCGTGCGGCTGAAGATGGTCCTCGTCATGCTGAAGCGGGCCCCGGAGGACGATGCGTGAAGCCCGGGAGACACCCGGGTTCGGTCGGGGCGGTCCTCGAGTCGCCGCGGCGTTCCACCCTCATGCCGGAAGACCAGCCATGAAGAGAATCCTCCTCGTAGCCGTCGCTACGGCGGTCGCCGCGGCGCCGCTCGCGCCCTCTGGAAGCGCGAGTGCACAGACGGAGCATCCGATCCAGGTGTCGCTGGTGACCCCGATCCAGGTGTTCCCGGAAGGGGACCCGATCCGTGGCTTCCGGTTGAGCTTCTTCTACGGTCGCAGCGCGTCGGTGACCGGCCTCGACATCGGGCTGGTGAGCCACACCACGAGCTACTTCAAGGGGGTCCAGTTCGGTCTGGCCGGTCTGGCCGAGGGCACCTTCAAGGGGGCGCAGCTCAACCAGGTGAACCTCGTCAAGGGCTCGATGCATGGGTTCCAGTGGGGCTTCGTGAACGCCTTCGACGATGGGAACGGCCTACAGCTCGGGGGTGTCAACGTTGCCCAGATGAGCCATCGCGGCCTGCAGATCGGGGTGGTCAACTACGCCAATACGCTGAGCGGCGTCCAGATCGGGATCATCAACATCATCCGGCATGGTGCTGCGGTCCCCGTGCTCCCGATCGTGAATTGGGCCGGGCTCGACGAGGGATCCCGATGAGCGTCGGCTGAGGCGTGGCTCTCCCGCTTCTCGTTCAGGCCGCTACGGCCGGAGGGCTCTCCGACACGCTTTCGGGGAGCCCTCTGGCGGCCCTGGCCACGCTCTTCGGTGCCGGCCTGCTCACGAGCCTGACCCCGTGCGTCTATCCGATGATCCCCATCACGGCGTCGATCATCGCGGGCACGTCGCGAGAGGGGCAGAGCCGGTGGCGCACGGCGGGGCTCACGCTCACCTACGTGCTCGGGATGGCGCTCCTGTACGCTTCCCTGGGATTGGCCGCGGGTCTCACCGGATCGCTGTTCGGGACCGTGAGCGCGAGCCCGTGGGCACGACTGGCGGTGGGCAACCTCCTCGTGCTCTTCGCCCTGGCCATGCTGGACGTCTTTCACGTCCCGGTGCCGAGGCGGCTGCTCGCCTGGGCCGACCGTCAGGGCGGGGGCTCCTACGGGGCGGTCTTTGTCATGGGTGCCGCGTCGGGCGTCGTGGCGGCACCTTGCGGCGCTCCGGCCTTCGCGGTGGTACTGACCTGGGTCGCGGCCACGCGGGCGGGCGTCATGGGGTTCCTCTATCTCTTCACGTTCGCCCTGGGGATGAGCGCACTGCTGGTCGTCGTCGGCCTGTTCTCCGGAACTCTCACGGTCCTCCCGCGTTCAGGTAAGTGGATGGTGTGGGCCAAGAGGTTTGCGGCCCTCGTCATGATTGCAGTGGCCGAATACTACTTCGTACAAGCGGGATACAACCTATGAACCACGAGACCCTCCCCCGGCGCGCCGGCGTCGCCGGACTCTTCGTGGCCCTCGGACTCCTCGCGAGCGTCGGGGGCGTTCGGGCCCAGGCGAGCGAAAGCGCGGTCGGCCCCCCCCTGGGCAGCCCGGCCCCGCCCGCGACCGTGCAGGACCTCGAGGGCGACACGGTCCAACTCCTCGACTACCTGAAGAAGGGCCAGCCGGCCCTGATCGAGTTCTGGGCTTCCTGGTGCGACAATTGTCGAGCCCTTCAGCCGCAGATGGACGAGATCCAGAAGCGTTTCGGGGACCGCATGAGCGTGGTCGCCGTGGCCGTCGCCGTGGCCCAGACGCCTCGGCGTGTGCGTCGTCACGTCGAGGCGCACGATCCGGGCTACGCCTACCTGTGGGATGGCGACGGCGCGGCGGTGCGCGCCTATCGGGCGCCGACCACTTCGGTCGTGGTCATCCTCGATGCGAGGGGACGTGTGGCGTATACGGGGGTCGGGCCCAAGCAGGACCTCGTGGGTGTGGTGTCCAAGGTGCTGGGGTCTTAGGCGCGTAGGCGGGCCGCCCCAAGCCGGCGAGCGCGAGGGCTCACCGCGCGGTCCCACCCGCGGAACGAACTCAGGGCCCGCGCCGCGGCACGATCCGCGACGCGGGCCCGCCGGATCGGGAGGTTAGCTGCCCGAGTCCGGCGCGGGCGTGACCGAGTCGATCATCTGCGCGAGCTGCTTGTAGGCGGCCGGATCGACCTGGTTGAACTTCTGGATCACCCCTGCGACCCGTCCGTCCGGACCGACGACGATGACCGTCCGGTCCTGGACCATCCCGTTCGAGCGGACCTGGCCGCCGAACTTCGCGTAGGTGCCGCCGTGGTTCTCGGCGTCACTGGCGAAGAGGAAGGGGAAGTCGGCGTCGTGGAGCCAGGAGTGCAGCGACTCCGGGGAGTCGTTCGAGATCCCGAGCACGACGACGTGGCGTCCATCGTGGAAGAGGCTTGCGTACTGATCACGGTACGCTGTCATCTGGACCGTTCAGCCAGGCGTCCTCACGCGGAAGAAGAACGCGAGGACGACGGTCTCACCCTTGTAGTCGCTCAGTCGCACGGGATCCTTCAGAACGCCGTACCGGGTCGCGCCGGGGAGCGCGAAGTCGGGCGCTTTCTGCCCGACGGCGATCAGGTGGGATCCGGTGTCTTGGGCTGCCGCCTTCCCGGGCGCGGCGAAGGCGAAGGCTCCCATGAGGAGGCTGAGCGCGAGGATTCTGCGCATGGAGGGTCCCTCCGGAGACGGGTTGAGCCAGTCGGACGCTCCCAATATCAGGCTTCTCCGGGCGACGGGCCACCCTGACCGGGCCATCCGCCCTCGGCCTCGACGCCTATCTGGTTCGTCGAAGCCACTCGGCGGGCACCGGAATCCAGGCTCCGTCGCGCTCGACCTCCAGCTTCAGAGTCGCACCGCCACCCGCCTGGAAGTACCGGAGGTCGAGCGGATGAAGTCCCTTCGCGAGCGCAGCTTGCGCCTGTACGGGGGTCGGGCCGTGCGCTCCGTCGTGGTCGACCACGGTCTGCCCCCCGAGGCTGAAGCGGCTGCCGTCGTCGGACGTGAGTCTGAACGTGTAGACGGCGTCTTCGGGGACGTCGAGGTATCCTCGGAACCGCAGGGCGAAGGTGTCCGAGGTGGCCCAGACAGGGAGCGCGACGGCGAAGGTGGTGTCCTCGCGCGAAGCGACGGCCGACGACAGGTCGGAGACCGACCGGAACGTGCCGGGAAAGAGCGTGACGCGCAGGCCGGGCGCGAGGATCGCGGGGTCGACCATCGCGGCCGGACGCGGATCGGCACGCTGGAACCGCGCGCGTCGTATCGCTCCCATGCGACCGTCGGGGAGCAGCGCCCGTGCCGCCACGGTCACGGGGCCGTTCCTCAGGTCGAGGCGCAGGGGCCCACCGTACAGGGGAGACGTCGAGTCGGGGTCGGAACCGTCGAGCGTGTACCGCAGGCCTCCGCCGGGCACCGGTGCGGAGAGCGGCACCTCCAGCCGGCTCTCGAGCGTAATGCGGTCGTGGGAGAGCCCTACGACGTCGGGAATGCGGTACGCGAGGCCGAGCGCGTCGAAGCGCTCCAGGTGCCACGGGAGTCGCCGGAGGAAGTCGTCGAAGCTCCTCGCCGAGTCGGGCGACCAGTCCATCTCGGAAAGCGCCAGCATGCGGGGCAGGACCATGTACTCGACGTGCTCCCCGGTCCCGATGTATTCCGTCCAGACGTTGGCCTGGGCCCCGAGGATGTGGCGTGCCTGTTCCGGTGAGAGCTCCGAGGGAACGGGCTCGAAGGAATAGACCTTCTCCAGGGGCGTGAAGCCTCCGATGGCCAACGGCTCCTGGGCCGGATCGCCCTGATAGTAGTCGAAGTAGAGGGCGTCCGTGGGCGTCATGATGACGTCGTGTCCCTGCCGGGCGGCTTCGATGCCACCCGACGTCCCGCGCCACGACATGACCGTCGCGTCGGGTGCCAGGCCGCCCTGGAGAATCTCGTCCCAGCCGATCAGCCGTCGTCCGTGCCGGTTCAGGAATCGCTCGATCCGGGCCATGAACAGGCTCTGCAGCTGGTCTTCGTCGAGGAGGCCGTCGCGTGCCATGAGGCCCTGGGCGACCGGGCTGCTCTTCCACCGGGTTTTCGGCGCCTCGTCGCCGCCGACGTGGATGTACGGGCCCGGGAAGAGCTCCATCACCTCGGTCAGCACGTTCTCCATGAACTGGAAGGTGCTCTCCTTCGGGCACAGCACGTCGGTATACACGCCCCAGTGGGTGCCCACCTCGAACGGTCCCTTGGTGCACGCCAGCTGGGGGTAGGCAGCCAGGGCCGCTTCCGAGTGCCCGGGCATCTCGATCTCGGGAATGATCGTGACGTAGTGCTCCCGGGCGTAGGCGACGATGTCGCGGATCTCGTCCTGCGTGTAGAAGCCCCCATAGGGCTTCCCGTCGCCGACGAAGGGGTTGAAGCTCTTCCCGACCTGGGTCTCCTTGCGGTAGGCCCCGACCTCGGTGAGCTCGGGATAGCGCCGGATCTGGATGCGCCAGCCCTGATCGTCGGTCAGGTGCCAGTGGAAGTAGTTGATCTTGTACCGGGCCAGGAGGTCGATGTACCGCTTGATGAACTCCGGCCCGAAGAAGTGTCGTGACACGTCCAGGTGCATCCCCCGGTACGCGAACCTCGGAGCGTCGTCGATGCGCACGCCTGGGACGAGGATCCTCTCTCCGTGGACGTTCCCGGCCTCGAGCGTCGCCGGAAGCATCTGGGTGAGCGTCTGGAGCCCGTAGAAGACGCCGACGTGCTCTCGGGCCCGAATCGTGATCCCTCCTTCATCCACCGTCAGGCGGTAGCCCTCGGGCTCGTCGACGTCCTTCGACAGGACCAGGCGAATCTCGTTCGCTCCTTCGTCGAGCGGTCCACCCACGGGCAGATCGAACCCGGTCGCGACGCGCACCGGCGCCGCCCAGAAGTCCGCGAGGCGGTGGAGCTCCGGATCGTCCGGATCGGAGAGCGTGATGTGCGTCGCGGGCTCGATCTCGAACGAGCTCGTTCCAGGCTCGAGCGCGCGCGGCTCGGGGATCAGATGGTAGCTGGTCACGGCGCGTGGGCCGGCACATCCGGCGAGCAGGAGGGCTGCGGCCGAAAGGGCCGTTCGAAGGGACTTCGTCACGACGTTCGGTTCCGGTGGAGAGGAGATCGGCTCGAGGCTGGACGAGCCGGAACGGTCACCTCGCGGGAGGGGCGCTCCCCGGTTCGCCGACGCGCTTCGGCGCCGGGGCAAGATGATCCGCTCGGTGGCGCGGAGGCAAGCCGTCAGCCGCCGAAATACCTCACCAGGAGCAGGTAGAGGCCACCGGCGATCGCCAGGACGGCTCCGATCTTGACCAGTCGCTTGAGGATCGCGAACAGCAGCATCGCCGCCAGCAACAGGAGCGGCACGAGCACGATCGGATGGGCCAGGAGATAGCTTGCCAGGTCGTTCACGGAGGATGGCTCGCTGGTTGAGGTGCGCTCGTTGCCCCTAATCAAGCATCGCCGGGTCGCTGATGTCCAGGCCGCGACCCTTGCGCGGCGTCGCGCGATGTCCGAAATCAGGGCTTCGCGGCGCTCCCGATGCGGGTGCCGATCAAGGATTCCAGCCGCAGCCCCGAGAGAGAGCTACAGCTTGAGCGCCCAGCCCTCGACCGCATCCCCCGCGGACAAGACGTTCTTCGGGCATCCCCGGGGTCTCGCCACCCTCTTCATGACAGAGATGTTCGAGCGCTTCTCCTACTACGGGGGAAGAGCGCTGCTCATTCTCTACATGACCGACGCCGTCCTGCACCACGGTCTCGGGCTCACGGTGGCCAAGGCGGGTGCGCTGTACGGCACCTACGTCTCCGTGGTCTACATGACCAACCTCCCCGGAGGGTGGATCGCCGACAGGTTCCTGGGCGCGCGCCGTGCGGTCTTCTGGGGCGGGGTGATCATCGCGGCCGGCAACTTCTGCCTGACGTTCCCCGCCCGGGGCATGTTCTACCTCGGGCTCGGCCTCATCACCATCGGGACCGGCCTGCTCAAGCCGAACGTGAGCACGATGGTCGGGGCCCTCTACGGAGACGACCAGACACGCAGGGACGCGGGCTTCTCGATCTTCTACATGGGGATCAACCTCGGTGCGCTGATCGCTCCGCTCGTCACGGGCTGGCTCGGGCAGAACATCCAGTGGCGCTATGGCTTCGGCGCCGTCACGGTCGGCATGATCCTGGGATTGATCCAGTACCAGTGGCTCGGGGCCAAGTACCTGGGCGACGCGGGCCTCCAGGTACACCGGGGCACGCCCGAGGAGCACGCCAAGGACGTGCGGATGCTCCGGATCGGGCTGTCGGCGCTGGGGGCCGCCGTCGTGATTCCGCTCGCCCTGACCGCCACGGGCCTGGTCGGCGTCACGATCGACGCCGTGAGCAGCGTGGTCGGGGTGCTCCTCATCGCGATGCCGGTGCTCTATTTCGGCGGCCTCTTCGTCAAGGGCGGCTGGACCCCCGAGGAGCGCAAGAGAATCTGGGCGATCATCGTCTTCTACTTCGCGGCGGCGATCTTCTGGGGTGGGTTCGAGCAAGCCGGCTCGACGCTCAACCTCTTCGCCGACCGCTACACGCACAACGC
>CAZVYM010000040.1:0-31981 GCA_964630935.1 uncultured Gemmatimonadaceae bacterium
CTTCAACATCGCCGAATGCGAGCGCGGGATCGTCTACATCGACGAGATGGACAAGATCGCGCGCAAGTCCGAGAACCCGAGCATCACGCGGGACGTCTCGGGCGAGGGAGTCCAGCAGGCCCTGCTCAAGATCCTGGAGGGCACCGTCGCCAGCGTGCCTCCGCAGGGTGGCAGGAAGCACCCACAGCAGGAGTACATCCAGATCAACACCAAGAACATCCTCTTCATCTGTGGGGGGGCGTTCGACGGGCTGGAGAAGATCGTCGAGAGTCGAATCGGCAAGCGCAGGATCGGCTTCGGAGGTGCGGAGCCCGAGAGCAAGAGGGAAAACGTCCTGGGGCAGGTGGAGCCGGAGGATCTCCAGCGTTTCGGACTGATTCCGGAGCTGGTCGGCCGCCTTCCTGTGACCGTTCACCTCGACAGCCTGGACGAGGACGCGCTCGTTCGGATTCTGGAAGAGCCGAAGAACGCGTTGGTCAAGCAGTACCGGAAGATGTTCGAGCTGGAAGGGATCGGCCTCACGTTCGACCGAGAGGCGATCCAGGCCATCGCGCGCAAGACCCTGGCACGCGGCACGGGAGCTCGTGGCCTGCGCTCGATCATCGAGGCGTTGATGCGCGACATCATGTTCGAGATACCCTCGCGGAAGGACGTGCGCGAGGTCGTGGTCACGCCCGAGAGCGTCGAGCAGGGTGTCGCGCCGCTCCTGGTCCTCCACCCGGAGGAACGCAAGCTCGAGGCGTGAGCACCGGACGACTGTCGCACAGGCAACAACGGCCCCCGGGTGGCGTGTCGGCCCGGGGGCCGTCCCTTTTCCCCGGGGAGCGGATCACGTACGATAGGCGCCGAACGGAACCCGTACCCCCTCCAGAAGCCGAGTCATGGCGACGCTCCACAGGGTAGACGAGAGCATCGAGATTCCGGAGCGCCTTCCCGTGATCGCGCTCCGGGACCTCGTGTTCTTCCCCTACATGGTGCTGCCGCTTCTGATCGGGAGACCAAGGTCCGTCGTGGCTCTGGAGGAAGCACGCGAGGGTGACGGCCTGGTCACGCTCGTGGTTCAGAAGGACTCGAGCGTCGACGACCCCGAGAGCTCCGACCTCTTCCGGGTCGGGACGGTGGCCCGGGTCATCCAGGTGTCTCAGCTGCCGGACGGCACGTCGCGCGCGGTGCTGGAAGGAATGGGGCGAGTCAGGATTCGCCGGCTCATCACCACCACTCGCGCGCTCCGCGGACTGGTGGAGCTGCTGACGGAGCGCGAAGCGGAAGGCGACGAGCCGACCTCCGACGAAAGCGTTCGACTCTCCGCGCGAGCGGTCGAGCTCTACACGGAGTACGCCCGTCTGAACGAGCGCATCCCGGACGAGCTCCCGAGCGTGCTCTCGGCCCAGTCGGACCGCGTGCGCCTGGCCCACCTGATCTCCGGGCACCTCCTGCTGCCGACGTCGGAGAAGCAGGAGCTCCTCGAGCGAGCCGAGCTGGCCGAGCACCTCGATCTTCTCCATCAGGTTCTGGTTCGAGAGATCGAGATCCTGCGTATCGAGGCGAAGCTCGACCGTCAGATCAAGCTCAAGCTCGAGGAAGACGAGACCCCCGATTTCGGTCCGAGCCTTCGCGCCATCCATCGCGAGGTCCAGAAGGAAGATTCGGAGGAGTGGGCCGAGCTGGAAGAGGCCCTCCTTCGAGCCGAGCTTCCGGAGCATGCGCGTGACCGGGCCGACAAGGAGCTTTCCCGCCTGAAGCGGTTGAACCCCGTGGCGCCGGAAGCCGCGGTGATTCGCACGTATCTGGACTGGATCCTCGCCCTTCCGTGGTCGGGGCGCTCCAGCGACAACCTTCACGTCGAGAACGCCTCCCGGATCCTGGAAGAAGAGCATTTCGGATTGACCGAGGTGAAGGACCGGATCCTCGATCACGTCGCCGTGCTGTCGCTTGTCCAGGAGATGCGGGGGCCCATCCTCTGTCTGGTCGGACCGCCCGGCGTCGGCAAGACGTCGCTCGGGCGAAGCATAGCCCACGCTCTCGGTCGGGAGTTCGTACGCATAAGCCTCGGAGGCATCCGGGACGAAGCGGAGGTGCGGGGCCACCGCCGCACCTACGTGGGAGCGCTGCCCGGCCGCATCATCCAGGGCATGCGCAGAAGCGGAACCCGCAACCCCGTGTTCCTTCTCGACGAGGTGGACAAGCTGGCGCACGATTTCCACGGCGATCCGGGCGCGGCGTTGCTGGAAGTCCTGGACCCGGAGCAGAATCGCTCGTTCACGGACCACTATCTCGAGCTGGAGTTCGACCTCTCCGATGTCCTCTTCATCGCCACGGCCAACACGTTGCAGGGTGTGCCGGAGGCGCTCCGCGACAGGATGGAGGTAATCCGACTGCCGGGGTATCTGGACACGGAGAAGAGGGAGATCGCTCGTCGGTTCCTGTGGCCCAGACAGGCGGAGCGCCACGGCCTGGGCCCGGGTCAGGTGGACCTTTCGAGGGAAGCGCTGGACGCGATCATCGACCGCTACACGCGCGAAGCCGGCGTGCGCGAGCTGGATCGCCGGCTGTCGCGCATCGCACGGAAGGTGGCCCGGGAGACCGTCCAGGGTGAGAACGAACGGGAGCGCGTGGCCGACCACGACCTGCGCGAGCTGCTCGGGCCCCCACCCTACCAGCCCCCCGACCGCGACAAGACGGGGGAGCGCGTCGGCATCGCCAACGGGCTGGCCTGGACAGCGGCGGGAGGCGAGGTCCTCGACGTCGAAGTGGCCGTGATCCCCGGGAGCGGCGGTTTGCGGCTCACGGGCACCCTGGGCGACGTCATGAAGGAGTCCGCGCAGGCTGCCGTGACGTACGCGCGCTCCCGGTCGACACTCCTCGGCCTCGACCCCCAATTCCACGACAAGGTCGACGTGCACATCCACATCCCGGAGGGAGCGACGCCGAAAGACGGTCCCTCCGCCGGAATCACGATTGCCGTCGCCTTGATCTCGGCGCTCACGGACACGGCCACCCGCGCCGACGTGGCCCTGACCGGGGAGATCACGCTCAGGGGAAGGGTGCTGGCCGTGGGAGGGATCAAAGAGAAGGCCGTGGCCGCCCTGCGCAACGGGATCCGTACGGTCATCCTCCCGGCGGCGAACGCTTCGGACCTCGAGCTCCTCCCCGAAGAGGTGCTGGAGAATGTCGTCTTCACCCAGGTCCGGACCATGGACGAGGTCATGGAGGCGGCGCTGGCCCGGAGCCCGCTTCGCAGGGCTGCCCAGGGTGGCGTCGACACCGAGGTGGGCGCGCCGCTCTCCCACGGATGAAGATCCGGACGGTAGAGTACGCGGGCACCGTCGCGGAGCCCGGAGGTGCCGCCCCGGGTGATCTGCCGCAGATCGCTTTCTCGGGCCGCTCCAACGTGGGGAAATCGTCGCTCATCAACACGCTGCTGCGCCGGACCCGCGCCAAGATCGCGCGCGTCTCGGCGACGCCGGGCAAGACGCAGGCACTCAACTTCTATCGTGTGAACGACCGGTTCTTCCTGGTCGACCTTCCGGGCTACGGCTACGCCAAGGTGCCGGAGCACGTGCGGGCCGGATGGCAGGCGCTCATCGACCGGTACTTCGCCGAGGAGCGCGCGATCCGCGGAGTCGTGCATCTGGTGGACGCCCGCAGAACCCCGACCGAGCACGACCGGGCGATGGTGGCTCTCCTCGCGGAGTTGGGTGTGCCGGCGCTGATCATCCTCACCAAGATCGACAAGCTCAAGCGCCAGGAGCGACAGACGGCGTTCGAGCGCGCCGTCCGAGAACTCCGCGTGGACGAAGACCAGCTCCTCCCCTTCTCGTCCAAGACGGGAGAGGGCCGCGAGATCCTCCTCGAAGCGCTCGACACACTCCTCGGCGAAGAGGAAGTCCGATGAGAAAGCCAGCGTGGACGCTCGCGTGCGCCTTCGTCTTGACCGGATGCGCCGTGGCCACCACCGCCGGGCCGGGCCCGGACGAGCCGTCCGGCCCCACCGCTCTTCCGCCACCAGGCTACGGTACACTCCATCAGGACGAGGTCTCGGTGAACCTGCGGCAGGGAGACCTGCTCGTGAAGGTCACGCCTCTCGCGGAACCGGTCATCCGGGTGACGGCCCCGGACACCTACCGGCGTCTCGAAGGGCTCGTGACAGCTCAGGGTGCCGCCGCCGCGGCGGCTTCGTCCGACGGCTCCCCCAAGCTGTTCCTGGTCTCCCTCTACTCGGAGGCGGCGGGTGTGGGCTTCACCCCCGAGGATCTGCAGATCATCTCGGGCGGCATGCGATTCCGGCCCGCCTCGATCGAGCCCATCACGCCGGGCTGGGGAAGCCACCGCCTGGAGCAGCGGGAGACGGAGATGGCCGTTTACGCCTTCTCCGGGAACGTGGACCTGGAGTCGGACGATCTCGTGGTGGTCTACGCGGACCAGCAGAGCACGCAATGGGCCACCATTCTCCCACGCGTTCGGGCCGAGCGCGCGCGAGCGCGCGCCCGGGCGGCCTCCGGGGGCTGAGACGGACCGTCCCTCAGCTCTCGAGCTCGTATTTGGAGATCTTGCGGTAGAGCGTCCGCTCTCCGATGTCGAGGAGCTCGGCCGCCCTCCGGCGGTTTCCGCTCACCGAAGCCAGGGCCGCCGCGATCGCCTCGCGCTCCAGGTCCTCCATGGTCATACCGGGCCGGAAGACGACGATCCCCTCCTCGCCCGCCGGGCCTGGACCGGCCGAGCCCGACGGTGAGGCCTCCGCCGCCATCTCGACTCCTTCAGGCTCCCGCTCGTCCTCCGGCCGTCGTTGTGCGCTGACCTCCACGGCCCGTACCGGTAGGTCCCGCGAGCTCGTCCAGTCGACGTACGCGTCACCGATGCGAACACCCGACGACTCGTGCCTGTAGGCTTCGAACTCACGCCGTAGATCGTCCATGTCGACCCGCATCTCCACCAGCGTGCGGAAGATGAACTCCAGCTCCGGCCTGATCCCTCTCTTGTCGAGAGACTCGGTGGAGGGCCGCCGTATGGGAGCCGGCAGGAGCGTACGGCCCCGTCCGGCCCGCACCTCGTCCGGGATGTCCGCGGGGCCGATGACACGCCCCGGGGAGAGCACCACCATCGACTCCACCAGGTTTCGGAGCTCCCGAACGTTTCCGGGCCAGGAGTAGTCCTTCAGGATCCCCATGGCTTCCGGAGAGATACCCGCGAAGGCCCGGTCGTGGCGCTCGGACGCCTCCCTGATGAACTGATGGACCAGCAACGGGATGTCGTCGCGCCGGTCCCGCAGCGGAGGCAGTGCGATGTGCAGGACGTTCAGTCGATAGTACAGGTCCCGACGGAACTCGCCGATCGCCACCAACTGACGAAGGTCCTGGTTGGTCGCCGCCACGATGCGCACATCCACCTTGATGACCTTCTCGCCGCCGACGCGATGGAACTCGCGTTGCTCGAGCACACGCAGGAGCTTCGTCTGGGTGGCCAGCGGCATCTCGCCGATCTCGTCGAGGAAGATCGTCCCGCCATGGGCGAGCTCGAACAGGCCCCTTCGTGCGTCGATGGCTCCTGTGAACGCTCCCTTCTCGTGCCCGAAGAGCTCCGATTCGAGCAGCGTTTCCGAAAGGGCGGCGACGTTGACCGGGATGAAGGGCTTGTGGCGACGCGGGGAGAGGGCGTGGAGTCCCCGAGCCACGAGCTCCTTGCCCGTGCCCGATTCCCCGGTGACGAGCACCGTGGTGGCGACCGGAGCGATCTGCACCACCCGCTCCAGCACCTCACGCATCGCATCGGTCTCACCGACGATTCCGGTGAGACGCTGAAGCCGCCGCCTCTCGATGGCGGTCCGCCCCACGAGCACGATATCGTCGGGCGATGTGGATCCCGCGAAGACCTCGTCGAAGCCGGGGCGGAGCGCGGGCAGCAGCTTCTCCTCGCTCGCGATGGCCATCACGGGCACCTTGAGCTTCTCACGCGCTTGGCGCGCGAGCGTGCCGCCCTGGTCCTCGAGGCCCCCGGTGAGCATGAGAAGGACGGCCTGGTCTTGGCCGGACAGGTCCTCGTCGGGGGTCACGAAGTCGGTGGAGTAGCCGGTCGCCTCGAAGCGCTCACGGAGGTCTCCGGCGCGGCGGAGGTCATGAGTCGAAACGAGGACGACGTCGTCCTTCACGCCGAACCTCCTTCGTGTCCGTGTGGAGCGCTCTCGCCTCTCAGTAGAGCAACGGCGTGCTCCAGGACGGTCGCGAGTAGCGCGAGACCGTCGCGGACGGCTCCAGGGCTTCCAGGAAGATTGACGATGAGCGTTCGGCCCCGAACGCCCGCCAGCCCTCTGGACAGGATCGAGTAGGAAGTGCTTTCGAGGCCTCTCCGGCGAAGCTCCTCCGAGATGCCGGGAGCATCGCGTTCGAGCACCGTCCGCGTGGCTTCAGGCGTCACATCCCGTGGAGAGAGGCCGGTGCCGCCGGTGGTGAGCACCGCATCGAGGTCGTCGCCGTCGCTCCACTGGAGCAAGGTCGGCACGATGTGCGTCGCGTCGTCGGGCACGACACGCCGAGCGGAGACCTCGTACCCGGACTCGGTGCACCAGGCGACGATCGCGTCGCCGCTCGAGTCCTCCCGAACGCCCCGGAAGCAGCCGTCGCTCACCGTGAGGACCCCGATACGCACCTTCTCAGCTCCGCCGAATCGAGCCTTGGGTGTAGAACGGCGGCCGTTGCACCCGGGCCGCGAGCGGCCGACCGCGGACATCCACCTGAAGCGGCGTGTCGACCCGTGTCAGCGCCGCGGGAACGTAGCCCATCGCGATGCCCTCTCCCAGGCTCGGACTCACCGTCCCGCTCGTCACCACGCCGACGGGCTCTCCGTCGGCCAGGACGGCGTAGCCGGGCCTCGGGAAGCCCCGGTCCGTCAGCTTCAACCCCACGAGGCGCCTCGCCACCCCCTCTTCCTTCTGGCGGGCCAGGGCCTCCCGACCGAGGAACTCGCCCTTGTCGAGCTTGGTGATCCAACCCAGCCCGGACTCGAGGGCCGTGTGCTCTTCGTCCAGGTCGTTTCCGTAGAGGGCGTAACCCATCTCGAGCCTGAGGGAATCACGCGCTCCGAGGCCCGCGGGCTTCAGGCCCCGCTCCCTTCCCTCGGCCAGGATGGCCCGCCAGAGACCCGCCGCGTCTTCGGCGTCCACGTAGAGCTCGAAGCCGTCTTCGCCCGTGTAGCCCGTCCCGGCGATGACGGCACGTACGCCGGCCACCGCGCCTTCGACGAAGTGGTAGTACGCCACGTCGTCGGCGTCGATGTCCACCAGCGGGCTCAGGATCTCCCGGGCGGCGGGTCCCTGCAGCGCGAGGAGCGCCGTGGCGTCCGACCGATCCTGGACGTCCACGTCGAACGCCGTGGCGTGGCGCTGGATCCAGGCCAGGTCCTTTTCCTTGTTCGAGGCGTTCACCACGAGCATGAAACGGTCCTGGAACCTGTAGATGAGGAGGTCGTCTATGACACACCCGGACTCGAGGCACATGGCCGAGTACTGGGCCTGTCCGACCTCGATCTTCGAGGCGTCGTTCACCGTGACGTGCTGGATCAGGTCGAGCGCCTGCGGTCCCGTGACCGTGAACTCCCCCAT
The DNA here is from genome assembly GCA_964630935.1 of uncultured Gemmatimonadaceae bacterium. GTDB lineage: Bacteria > Gemmatimonadota > Gemmatimonadetes > Longimicrobiales > Gaopeijiaceae > SZUA-318. The sequence continues at coordinate 7,595 of CAZVYM010000040.1, forward strand.
GTGCGAGACGTCGAAGAGTCCTGCGGTCCGGCGGACGGCATTGTGCTCCGCGGTGATCCCTGTCGGATATTGGACCGGCATCTCATAGCCGGCGAACGGCACGATCTTCCCCCCGAGCGAGACATGCTCGTCGTGGAGAGGTGTCCGCTTGAGTGTTTCGTTCATCACAGAAGCTCCGCCAGAATGGCTTTCTGAGCGTGTAGACGGTTCTCCGCCTCCTGGAAGACCCGGGACCGAGGACCATCGATGACCCCGGCCGTGACCTCTTCACCACGGTGGGCGGGAAGACAATGCAGGAAGATGGCGTCGGCCGAAGCGCGCTCCATCAGCGGCTCGTCGACGCCGAAGCCCTCGAAGGCGGCCCGGCGCGCCTTTACTTCTTCCTCCTGACCCATGGACGCCCACACGTCGGTCGTCACCACGTCCGCACCGTCCACGGCCTCCGCCCGGTCTCGTGTCAGAAGAACGTCCGCTCCCTTTCGCGCGCGCTCCAGAATCGCCGCGTTCGGGTCGTATCCCTCGGGACACGCGAGGCGCAGGGAGAACCCCAACCGGTACGCCGCGTTGAGCCAGGAGTTGGCCATGTTGTTGCCGTCGCCGATCCAGGCCACGGTGCGCCCATCGAGGTCGGCCCCGAACTCTTCCCTGATCGTCTGCAGATCCGCGAGCACCTGGCACGGATGCAGGAGATCCGTGAGCCCGTTGATGACCGGGATCGACGCGTGTCGGGCCAGGTCTTCGACCTCCTGATGGGCGAACGTGCGGATCATGATTCCGTCCACGTAGCCCGAGAGGACCTTGGCCGTGTCGTGAAGCGACTCGCCGCGGCCCATCTGGCTGTCCCGATCGGAAAGAAAGAGCGCATGACCGCCGAGTTGCGTCATCCCGACCTCGAAGGACACGCGCGTTCGCGTGGAGCTCTTCCGGAAGATCATGGCCAAACTCTTGCCCGCCAGGAGGGCCCCACCTTCCTCTCCCGATTTCAGTCGGGCAGCCCGTTCCAGGAAGGCTTCGAGCTCCTCCCGTGAGAAGTCGGAGAGATCGAGGAAGTCACGTTTGCCGGATTTCATGTCGTACTGGCTTCGTGGTGTCTGTGTCCGTGGATGTCCGCTCGCGAGAGCACTCGACTCAGAGGATGTAGCGTCTCAGGTCCTCGTCCTCGGCGACGGCCTTCAGGTGCTCCCGAACGAAGGCCCCGTCGATCTCCAGCGCTCGGGCACCCGATTCCGGAAGCTCGAAGAGGATATCCTCGAGGAGCGTGGTCATCACCGTTTGAAGCCGCCGCGCGCCGATGTTCTCCATTCGCTCGTTGAGCTCCATCGCGATGCGCGCGACGGTGGCGATCCCGTCTTTGGTGAATTGGAGGGTGGCACCCTCCGTCTCCACGAGCGCCCGGTACTGCTCCAGGAGCGCGTTCTTCGGCTCCTGGAGGATGCGCACGAAGTCCTCCTCGCGCAGGCTCTTGAGCTCGACCCTGACTGGGAACCGTCCCTGGAGCTCCGGGATGAGGTCCGACGGCTTGGCCACGTGGAAGGCGCCCGCGGCGATGAACAGGACATGGTCGGTGCGCACCAACCCGTACTTGGTCGCAACCGTCGAGCCCTCGACGATCGGAAGGAGGTCACGCTGAACGCCTTCTCGGCTCACGTCCGGCCCCTGCCCACCCCGCTCGCCGGCGATCTTGTCGATCTCGTCGAGGAAGACGATCCCCATCTCCTCGGCACGGTAGAGAGCCTCGTTCACCACCTCGTCCATGTCGACGAGCTTCTCCAGCTCGTCCTGCAGAAGGATCCGGCGGGCCTCGGACACGCTCACCGTGCGTCGCTTGGTGCGCTTCGGAAGCATGTCCTGCAGCATTTCGGTGAAGTTGTAGTCCATCCCCTCACCCCCGCCCATCGGGAGCATCATTCCGTCGATGGAAGGGGTCTGCTCGATCTCGATCTCGACCTCACGGTCCTCGAGCTTGCCGTCCCTCAGGAGCTGACGAAGCTTCTCTCTCGTGCGTCGATGCCGGTCGCCTGCGTCCTCACCTTCCCCCTGCTCCACTCCCCCGGGACCGGCGATGAATACGTGGGGTCGCTCGTCGTCCGACGTCTTGACCTCGGGCTTCGGTGTTGACGCCACCGGCGGAAGGAGCAGGTCGAGGATCCGCTCCTCCACACGCTCCTCACCGAGGTCCTGGACGTCGTCCTCGCGCTCGGCCCTGACGAGGTTGACGGAGATGTCGACGAGGTCGCGGACCATGGACTCCACGTCTCTGCCGACATAGCCGACCTCGGTGAACTTCGAGGCCTCGACCTTGAGGAAGGGAGCCCCAGCCAGGCGCGCCATCCGGCGGGCGATCTCCGTCTTCCCCACGCCGGTCGGCCCGATGAGAATCAAGTTGTTGGGCAGAATCTCCTCTCGGAGATCCTCCCCGACGCGCTGGCGCCGCCACCGGTTCCGCAGAACGATCGCCACGGCTTTTTTGGCCTCGTCCTGACCGACGATGTATTTGTCGAGCTCGGCCACGATCTGACGCGGCGTGAGCTCGTCCAGCCAGGGGGCTTCGGTCTCTTCGGTACCCTCGGCGGCAGAGGCGCTCGACTCGGTACGCTGCGCAGAATCCGTGCTCATTGCCCCGCTCCATCCAGCTCGAGGACGATGATGTCTTTGTTCGTGTAGACGCAGATATCACCCGCGATCTCCATCGCACTCCGCACGATCGAGGCGGCATCGAGCTCCGAATGACCCATCAACGCGCGCGCGGCCGCGAGGGCGTACGTGCCGCCGGATCCGATGGCGACGATGTCGTCGTCGGGCTCGATGACGTCTCCGTCACCGCTCACGAGAAACAGGTGGTCGTTGTCGGCCACGGCCAGGAGCGCGTTGAGACGTCGCAGATATCGGTCGGTTCTCCAGTCCTTGGCCAGCTCGACGACGGCTTTCGTGAGATTCGCCGGGTAGCGCTCGAGCTTCTCCTCGAGCTTCTCGAAGAGCGTGAAGGCGTCGGCCACGGCGCCGGCGAAACCCGCGAGGATTCTCCCGTCCTTCAGGGCGCGCACCTTGCGTGCGGTGCGTTTGACGATCGTATCCGACATGGTCACCTGGCCGTCGCCGCCCATCGCTACACGCCCGTTGCGGCGTACAGCGAGCACGGTGGTGGCTCGGACTTCGGGAAGGGTCATTTTGCCTTGGTTTCTCAGGTTGGGTACGGCGTGGGATAGGAAGATAATAGAGCGCCTGCCTAATTGGCAGACGTGGTCGGCGGGCGTGGGGAAGGAGGAGACGGGTTTTCTCTCAGCGGCCCGCTCGCCATCGGGGACTTCTCTTCTTCGGGGCTCGCTTGGCGACGCCGCGAATCCGATGGTCTCCTCTCTCCCATCCCTCCGCGCTGCACGCGCCAATGACCCCTGAGAGAGAACCCGGCTCCTCGTTCCACGACCGCGAAGGGGGGAGTCTGGGGGTGCGCATGCGGCATTGCCTCCCGGAGGGTCGGGCGTTCGTCTCGGCGGGTCATCGGCGCCGCGCAGCCGGCAGGGTCCTACCTCCTACGGGTCGGCGGGGAGGGGGCAGGCACTTCTCTCCGCGGGCCGTCGGCGCGGCGCAGCGCGGGCAGGGGCGGAACGAGTGAGCCGCTGCGTCGCGTCGCAGAGCGAGCTCGAAGGACCGCACCCCGGGCAGCGAGCGTGCCCGCGGAGAGAAGTGCCTGCTCCCTCCCACCCGCGCCACGAAACCAACCCCACCCTTCACGACCGCGGATGAGACTCCTTGTACACGCGCAGCAGACGCTCCTTCGTGGTGTGCGTGTAGATCTGTGTGGTCGTCAGGGAAGCGTGACCCAAGAGCTCCTTCACGGCCATCAGATCGGCGCCCTGCTCGAGGAGGTGTGTGGCGAACGAGTGGCGCAGGGCATGGGCGGAGAGTCCGCTCGCGCCCGCCGCGACCTCGAGGCATCTGCGCACGCTCTCCTGGATCGACCGCCGTGAGAGTCGCCCACCACGAGCGTTCACGAGCAGAGCGGCGGTATCTCTGGCCCCCCTCGCATCGGCCAGCGTCTCGGTGCGACGCGGCTCGTATCGCTCCAGCGCGCGGATCGCCGATCGCGACACGGGAACGATCCGCTCCTTGCTCCCCTTCCCTCGAACGCGAACGAGACGGCGATCCCGGTCGAGCTCCTCCAGATCCATTCCGTGAAGCTCGGAGAGGCGTAGACCGCTCCCGTAAAGAACCTCCAGGATCAACAGGTCCCGAGTGCCGGACAGCGTGTTCTCCCCGGCCCGCCGCTCCGCCTCATCGAAGACGGCCTTCATATCGGTGGCCGTGAGGTGCCCGGGAAGACGCTTGTCCGTGCGAGGCGCTCGCACCGCCCGCGTCGGGTTGCTCGGGATGCGCTCCTCCTGGTGCAGGAAGCGGAAGAAGGTCCGGACCGCGGAGAGCTTTCGCGCTACGGTTCGGCGGGAGCGGCCTCCACGCCGGCACCAACCCATGAACCCCCGTAGCGCCAGACGGTCGACTTCGTCCCATCCCCAATCGGTTCCGCCCACGTAGTCACTGACGAACGCATCGAGCTCGGCGAGATCCCTCCCGTAAGCCTTCACGGTGTTGGGGGAAAGCTGCCGCTCGTCCGACAGGTGGCGTAGGAACGCGTCGAGCTCGCGCTGGCGGGGGGAGGCCGATTCGCTCGCCCGGGAGTCCGTCATCGCTTCACATTCCACCGGCAGAGGGAGCCGATGCGGTGGCCGCCTCCAATCCGACCACTTCCATCCAGGCCCGGAAGTCGCTCATGGCCCGCTCGGAGAGGGCGACCCGGCGAGCGGACTTGTCCTTCACGCGTGTATCGAGCGGCTCGACCAGTCCCCAGTTGGAGTTCATCGGCTGGAACCGCTCCGGCGGACACCCACGGAGGTATCGGTAGAGCCCACCCATCATGGTCGTGGGAGGTGGCACCACGGGGGCCGTCCCCGTCAGGACCCGGTCGAGGTTCACCCCCGCCAGGATCCCGCTGGCGGCCGACTCGGTGTATCCCTCCACGCCGGTCAGCTGCCCTGCGAAGACCAGATCCGGCCGATCGGGGAGCGCGCCATGGGGGCTCAAGCGACCCGGAAAGTTCAGATAGCTGTTCCGGTGGATGGATCCCCACCGGAGGAACTCGGCGTCTGCGAGCCCGGGGATCATCCCGAAGACCCTGCGCTGCTCTCGTGTACGGAGTCTGGTCTGGAAGCCGACCATGTTCCACATCTGCCCGACTCCGTCCTCACGTCTCAGCTGAACGACGGCCCACGGACGACGCCCGGTGCGCGGATCCGTCAGTCCGATCGGCTTCATGGGACCGAACCGCAGCGTGTCGTCTCCTCTCGATGCCATCACCTCGATGGGAAGACAACCCTCGAAATAGGGAATCGCCTCCCAGTCGTGACCCTCGTAGACGTCCGCGGCCTTCAGGGCCTCGATGAAGGCCTCGTACTCCTCACGAGACATGGGACAGTTGAGGTAGTCGGCGTCCTCTCCGAATCGGCCCGCGGCGAACACCACGCGATCGTCCAGGCTCTCGCGATGCACGATGGGCGCGATCGAGTCGAAGAACGCGAGGCCGGCGTCTCCGAGGCGATCGGCGATCGCGGAGCCGAGGGCGTCCGAGGTCAACGGCCCGGTGGCGATCACCGCCGCGCCTTCGGGGAGCCCGACGCACTCCTCTCGCACGAGCTCGATGCGCGGATGGGCCTCGACGGCCTCCGTCATGGCCTCGGCGAAGAGATGGCGATCCACCGCCAGGGCGGAGCCCGCCGCCACCCGGGCCTTGGCGGCGGCGGACAGAAGCGTCGAGCCGAGCGCCCTCATCTCGCGCTTCAGCTGCCCGTGGGCGTTCGCGGGGTCCTCGCTCTTGAACGAGTTCGTGCACACGAGCTCGCCCAGGTGCTGCGTCTGGTGTGCCGGTGTCGTGCGGAGGGGGCGCATCTCGAGCACACGCACCGAATGCCCCCTCTGGGCGAGTTGAATGGCGGCCTCGCAACCCGCGAGTCCGCCTCCGACGACCGTGACGGCCTGTCTCACCGGCCCTCCAGCGTCAACGTCGCTTCTTCCGCGAGCCCTTCTTCTTGCCTCCGCGACCGCCGCCGCGTCCCTTGCGGGTCGCGGCCTCGGCGAGGAGCTCGACGGCATCCTCCATGTCGATCTCTTCCGGCTGCGTCCCCTTGGGCAACGTGGCGTTGACCGAGCCGTCGGTCACGTACGGCCCGTACCGGCCGGACAGCACGACGATCTCTTGACCGGACTCGGGATGCGGGCCGAGCTCTTTGAGCGGCACGCGCCTCCCGGCCACCTTGGCTTCGATGAGACCGACGGCCTCCTCGAGTCCGATCGACCAGAGCTGCTCGTCCTTGCGAAGGCTGGCGAAGGTCTTGCCACGCCGTACGAACGGGCCGAAGCGTCCGATGCCCGTGACGATCTCCTCCCCCGTCTTCGGGTCGGTTCCCACGCTCCTCGGTAGCGCGAGGAGCTTGACCGCGTACTCCAGGTCCACGTCGGAAGGAGCCTTTCCCTTGGGGATGCTCACCCGCTTGGGCTTCTCGTCCTCGCGCTCGGGCTCGAGCTCCACGTAGGGTCCGTACGGGCCCACCTTCAGGAGAACGTCGCGGCCGACCTCCGGATGACTGCCCAGCTTCTCCCCCTCCGGGCTCGGTCCGTCGAGCGGGCGGGTGTTCTTGCACTCGGGGTAGCCGGAACAGCCCAGGAAACGCCCGAACTTGTTCCAACGTACCAACATCGGGCGGCCGCACTTCTCGCACACCTCCCCTTCCGCCGCCAGGATCTCCTTGACGATCTCGTCGGAGTTGGCATGGCCTTCATCCAGGCGCTCGCGGAAGCGCGGATAGAAGGAGGCCAGGAGCGCCTGCCAGCCGACGTCGCCTTCCTCGACCCGGTCGAGCTCGCTCTCCATGCGGCTCGTGAACTCGACGTCGAAGATCGTGGGAAAGATCCGCACGAGGAGCTTGGCGACCACCTCGCCCAGATCCGTTGGCGTGAACCGCCTCTGGTCCAGATCCACGTAGCCGCGATCCACGATCGTGGAGATGATCTGGGCGTACGTGGAGGGTCGCCCGATGCCCAGCTTCTCCAACTCCTTCACCAGGCTCGCCTCCGAGAACCTCGGTGGCGGCTGCGTGAAGTGCTGCTGCGGCTCCATCCGGAGCAGCTCTCCCACGTCGCCGGGCTCCATCTCCGGGAGCGGCTCGAGGTCGTCCAGCCGCCGGTGGTCACCCACCTCGGACGCCTCGAGGTAGAGGCGGGTGAATCCTTCGAACTTCACGACCGAGCCCGTGGACCGGAACAGGTAGCGTTCGCCGCTGGCTCCCGAAAGATCGAAGTCGACCGTCGTCGTGTCGTAGATCGCCGGAGCCATCTGGCTCGCCACGAACCTCAGCCAGATGAGCTCGTAGAGCCGCGCCGCGTCACGGTCGAGATGGCTGGCGACCTCCGCGGGATGGATCGTCACGTCCGTCGGCCGAATCGCTTCGTGCGCATCCTGGGCGCCCTTCTGCTGCTTCCCTCCCCAGTACTGGGGTCTCGAGGCCACGAACGGCTCGCCGATCTCGCTCCCGATCCACTCACGCGCCTGTCCCACCGCCACGGCGGAGACACGGGTCGAGTCGGTTCGCATGTACGTGATGAGGCCTACGGCCCCCCGGGAGCCCAGCTCGACGCCTTCGTAGAGACGCTGGGCCATCGTCATCGTTCGGCGTGCCGAGAAGCGCAGCCGCTTGGCGGCTTCCTGTTGGAGCGTCGAGGTCGTGAACGGGGCGGACGCGTTCTTGCGGCGCTCGCGCCGCTTGACCTCGGACACCTCGAACGGAACGCCACGAACGTCGTCCAGCACGCGTGTGGACGACGCTTCGTCGGAGAGCGTGAACGTCTTTCCGCCGATCTGATGCAGCCTCGACTCGAACTCCTGGCCGTCGCGGCGCAGATGGGCCGTGATGGACCAGTACTCCTCCGCCTCGAACGCCCGGATCTCTTCCTCACGCTCGCAGATCAGCCGCAAGGCGACCGTCTGCACGCGGCCGGCGGACAGGCCCGGCCTGATCGGCTTCCAGAGAAGAGGGCTCACCTGATAGCCCACGAGGCGATCGAGGATACGCCTGGCCTGCTGGGCCTCCACCTTCTTCATGTCGAGGTGGCCTGGATTGTTCAGCGCCTCCTGGACCGCGCCCTTCGTGATCTCGTGGAACTGGACCCGCTGAAAGCGTCCTCCATCCTCGCCGTCGTAGCCGAGTTGCTCGGCCACGTGATAGGCGATGGCCTCACCTTCTCGGTCCGGGTCGGTGGCGAGGATCACACGGTCGGCCTTCTTCGCCTTCTTCTTCAGTTCCGTCAGTACCTTGCCTTTGCCCCGAATCGTCACATAGCGGGGTTCGAAGCCCCGGTCGACATCGACACCGAGCTCCTTGGTCGGAAGGTCGCGGACGTGACCCACCGAGGCCGCGACCTCATAGCCGCGACCCAGGTACTTGCCGATCGTCCGCGCCTTCGCCGGAGACTCGACGATGACCAGGTGCTTGTTACCGTTTTCCGCTGCCATCCAGACGTTACCCGCGAAAGTCCATCAGTTCTCGATTTCGGCGACCGGGCGTCCAGCGCTCCAGGAGCGTCAGGATCTCGGCCGCCACATCCTGCGGCGTGCGCCCATCCGTTTCCACCTTCAGATGGGCATGACCGTAATGGCGAGCCCGCTCCGAGAGAAGGGCTTCGGCTGCGGCGAGGGGATCCCCCCCCGCCAGAAGCGGGCGTACGGCGGCCTCCGGGCTCACTCTCTCGACCGCCTCCGCCGGCGACACCTGGAGCCAGACGCTCAACGTACCGTTCGGCAGCGCATCGAGGCGGCCCGGAGCCGCGGCCCAGCCCCCTCCACTGCCCAGCACGATGTGGTCCTCTCCCAGCAGACGCTCTGCCACCTCGGCTTCCACCCGCCGGAAACGCCCTTCTCCGTGACGCCCGAAGATCTCCGCCACGGACAGCCCTTCCCGCTCTTCGACCACGTCGTCGAAGTCGACGAAGCGCCAGGAGAGACGCTCGGCCAGAAGAGGGCCCACGGTGCTCTTGCCCGAGCCCATGAATCCCACGAGGAGCACGCGCCGCACGTCGGACACCATCAGCGCTCCCCGAACCCCCGACCGGTCAGGTACGCGAGGTACCCCTCGAAGTTCCTGCGCACCTCACTCATCGCGTCGCCTCCGAACTTGTCGAGGAACGCGTCGGCCAGAACCAGAGCCACCATGGCTTCGGCGACCACGCCCGCGGCGGGAACGGCGCATACGTCACTGCGCTCGACCGCCGCATCCCCCACGCTCCCGTCTCGCAGGTCGACGGATGGAAGCGGCTTGCGGAGCGTCGAGATCGGCTTCATCGCCCCGCGGATCACGAGCGGCTCACCGGTGGTCACGCCGCCTTCCAGCCCGCCGGCCCGGTTGGAGTCGCGACCCAGGCCACCGGTGCGCGGCTTGTTCTCCGCGCGCACGATCGGGTCGTGCACCTGCGAGCCTGGGCGACGCGCTCCCTCGAAGCCCAAACCGATCTCCACCCCCTTCACCGCGTGCACCGCCATCACCGCGCCGGCCAGACGTCCGTCGAGCTTGGTGTCCCACGACACGTAGCTGCCCAGGCCGGCGGGCAGGCCGGTCACGACCACCTCGAAGACCCCGCCGAGCGTGTCTCCCTGTTCCTTGGCCTCGTCGATCTCCGCCATCATGTCGCCTGCCGCCTCCGGATCGAGGCAGCGCACGGGGCTCCGGTCCGACTCCGTGTTCAGCGAGGCGGGAATCTCGTCCACGGCCGCCTCGACCGAGCCGATCGAAAGGACATGGCTTCCGATCCGGATACCGAACTCTCCCAGAAGGCGCTTCGCGACAGCGCCGCACGCCACCCTGGCCGCGGTCTCCCGCGCGCTGGCTCGCTCGAGAATGTCTCTCACGTCGCGGCGATCGTACTTGAGCACCCCCACGAGGTCGGCGTGGCCCGGCCTCGGCAGGTAATGGGGTCGCAGGAGCTTCGGATTATCGACGCCTTCGGGAGGGAGTGGGCTCATGGCGATCTGCCAGTTCTCCCAGTCCCGGTTCCAGACGAGCATCGCGATCGGAGAGCCGAGGGTCTCGCCGAGCCTGACCCCACTCATGAGGTCCGCGCGGTCCGACTCGATCTTCATCCGCCTTCCGCGTCCGTAGCCGCCTTGGCGTCGAGCGAGCTCGGGATCGACGTCCCGTCCCATCTCCAGGGAGAGCCCTGCGGGGATCCCCTCCAGGATCGCCACGAGGCCGCGACCGTGTGACTCCCCGGCCGTGTGGAAGGAGATGCGCTGCATCCGTGTTCATCCTCCGTGTGCGCCTTGCTCGGCGCGGACAAGGCGACGGCCCAGCAGCTGGCCGGGCCGGTTCCGACGCGCCGGCCGCTGGAGCCCGGCGGCGTCGTGTGCCATCTGACGATGCGAGCCTAACTATATAGGTCAGGAGCTGCGTCTCACCAAGGCGGTCGCCGTTCCGGCGCGGCCGGGTGCCCTAGCACGAGCGCCCCGACGGAGGTTCCGTCGGGGCGCCGTCGGCGATGCGGTGGAGGATCGCCCTCCCGAGGATCAGCTCGGGCTCCGTACGATGTGCGGCGTCACCAGGATGATCAGGTCCCGCTGGATCGTGCTGTGCCGCGTGTGGCGGAACAAGCCCCCGATCAAGGGAAGATCCTTCAGCAGCGGGATTCCGAGGCGGGTGTCGGCCTTCTCGCTCTGCGTGAGGCCGGCGATGACCACGGTCTCTCCGTCCTCCACGAGGACTCTGGTGTTCGCCTGCTGCGTGTTCTTGATGAAGCCCACGTCCGAGCTCGTGAAGTCGGCGGACGACCGCTCGGCCTGCAGCTCGAGCAGGATGTTCCCGGTCGACGTCACATGAGGCGTCGTGGTGAGGATGATGCCGGTCTGCTCCGTACTCACCTGCGCCCGCGGGAAGACGCCGCCGGCCGTCGCACCCCCGCCGGCGTCGATCGTCCGAACCGGAATCTCGGATCCGACCATGATGCGCGCCTGGACGTTGTCCAAGGTCGTCACCTGGGGCATCGCCTGGATGTCGCTCAGGTTCACGGAGGACAGAGCGTCGAGGAAGCTGATGAGCTCGTGACGCCCCATGACGAGCGAGCTCAGGAGCGTGAGCGTCGGGTTCGGAATGTCCTCGAAGGCGTTTCCGAGCGCGGCGACCGAATTGCCGCCCAGGAGGAACTGCGCGGTACCCACAGGCACGGTCGCCCCCTGATCGTCCACTCCGGGCGCCAATTGGTTGAGGCTGTTGCCGCGGAGGTCCTTCAGCTCGTACTTCACCCCCATCTCTTCGAGGCGCGTCCGGTTGACGTAGATGATCTTGGCCTGAATCGATACCTGGGGCGTACGGCGGTCGAGCTCCTTGAGGAGGTCGGATACCGCATCCTGGACCCGCTGGATGTCGGACACGATCAGCATGTTCGTCCCCTGGCCCACCGTCGCCTTTCCTCGCGAGGTGAGGAGGGGTTGCACCGCCGTCTGCAGCTCGGTCGCCGTCGCGTAGTTGATGCGATAGGCCTTCGTCCGGATCGGCGCGATCTGCTCCCGCTGGTTCAGATTCGTGATGTTGTTGACGGTGATGATCCCGGACGCGTCCTCCATGGCCACGAGTCCGTGGCTCGTGAGGATCGAGTTCAGGGCCACGTCCCAGGGCTGGTCGTGGATCGCGGCCGTGACGACGCCGACCTGGTCGATGTTCTGGCCCGGAACGATGGACTTGCCCGAGAAGTTCGAGAACGACAGAAGCACGTCCTGAATCGGGCTGTTCGTGAAGGTGATGGTGATGCGCTTGCTGGTGCTCTGTTGGGCATCCGACCCCTCGAGCCGATCACCGACTTTCGCGATGTCGTCGCGCGACGTCGGGTGGTCCGTACTTTGGGCCGTCGCCCTCCTGGCGAGCGCCCGCGGCGAAGCCGTACCGGATGACCAGGGGGCGAAGCTCCCGTCCCCCGTTCGTAGCGTGATGCGAACCCCGTTGGGATCCGTAGTGACGGCGTAGTCGACCATCTTCTTGAGATAGAAGACCACGCGCACGACATCCTTCGAGAATTGACTGGTCCTGACCGAGACGATGCCGCCCCTGTTCACGTCGAGATAGTCGTCCTGGGGCAGGCCCTGACGGGCACCCATCAGGTCCACCACGAGCCGGTTCGGCCCCTCCATGGTGAAATCCCGGTACTGGGTGTTCCCGTCCACGTGGATCAGCACGCTCGTCTGGCCCGACTCGGGGGTGATGGCCACCTCGGTGACCGGCCCCCCCAAAGCCAGAAGCGCGCTCGCCCACAACGCAAGCATCGAGGTCATGGAGTGCCTCCCCCCAAGCGCCGAGTCTGAATTTGCATGGTCTTCCGTGTGGCTAGCCCGAATTCTTCCACGTCCACCACGAGTTGATCCGGGCGGATGTCTACGACCCTGATGTTCCCGAGCGTCTGCCCGACCTTCAGGTACCATGTCTGGCCTTCACCCACCGAGACGTTGGTTCCATCCTCCGAGACCGTCACCGTACTCGTCCCGACCGTCGCGACGCTCTCCTTCGGGCTGCTCGGGTCATAGAGGATTCCGATCAGGCGGAGTTGCTCGAACCGGGGGCCTCCCTGGTTCTGCCCCACCAACGGAAGGAACGGATTCCTCCGCCCGTAGGTCGGATACGTGAACACCTCGCGCTCGTACACGAGCGATGGCGTGGAGTCGGGCTTGGCCTGCTGGGTCTGCCCTTGTTGCTGTCCCGCGAGACCCACGGGCACGAGAAGCAGCACCGGCGACAGGAGCAGGAGCCCGCGACGAACGCTGCCCATCATGCTCCACCTCCCCCGCCGTCGGCCGGCGGTGTCGCTCCGGCTTCCGGAAGGACGTAGGTCTCGATCCTGAAGTTGACGATCACAGGAGACTCGTAGTCCGGATAGAGTTGCGGCCGACTGAAGGGTTGAACGTCCACATCCACAGGTCTGACGATCCGCGGGAGGGACGCGATCGCGGTCAGGAACCTGGCCACCGGATGGTAGTCGCCGATGACCGCCATCTGGTAGGATTCCTTGGTGTAGAACGCGCCGGCCTCGGACGGCTCGGGGCTGATCTTGTTGAGCGTGACCCCGACCTCCCTCGCCCGCTGGCTGATGTCGTCGACGAGCGCGGGCACCTCTTCTTCGGCGGGAATCAGCTGCTCGAGCTTCTTCACCTGCCGGTCGTAGAGGGCCATGTTCTTCGTCAGGTCCCCGCCGCCCCGTGCCGCGAGCAACTGGGCCTGCCGGTTGTGGTCCTGCAGCGTCTCGAGGTGGGACTGTATCGCATCCACCTCCGCCTTCTTCCCCTTGTAGTAGAAGGCGTAGAACGGATAGAGGAGAAGCAGGAAGATGACGCCGATGAAGAGCGCGTTGCGCTGCTTCGGATCGTCCGGAATGAGGTTGGCCATGGATCAGCCCCCCGCCGAATCTGGAGCGGCCGCGGCCGCGTCGTTGTCGAAGAGGGGCACCGTCTCGAGTTGATCGAGCGGCGGTGGCGAATAGTCGACCGTCAGCTCGAATGCGTAGACGATGTCCTGTGGGTTCTGCTCGGAGGGCGCTTGCTCGGAGCGCTCCATCTTGACGCCCTTGAGGAACTCCGACGCTTCGAGCCTTCGCATGAAGTTCGTGATGGCGAACGTGCTACCCGCACGGCCAGCGATGCGAAACTGCATGGGCGGCCCCGCTGATACCTGGGTGATGCTGCGAAGCCAGGTGTATTCGGGGAGGGCACGGGCCACCTCGTCGAGGACGTGGGGCCACGTGTAGCGGCCGGCATCGATGTCCTGGATGATGCTCACGCGCTGCGCGATGGAGTCGCGACGTGCCTTGAGCTCCGTCGTGCGTTTGATGACGTCGGCGAAGCGGATCGAGTCCTGCACGGCCTCCTGCACCTGGACCTGAGCCTCTTCGCGCTGCCCCTTCACGCCGAAGAAGAGCCACCCCATGATGCCGAACGAAACGACGGCCGCCCCGATCGCTCCGAGAACGTAGGGGTCACCGGGGAGGCCACCTCCGCCGCCCCCACCGAGCTTCGGTAGCGAGAACGAGAAGGCGCGTCCTTTCGAGGACCGCTTCTTTCCGCCCGGAAGTAGGTTGACTTCGATCAAGGGTCAGCCTCGTCGTGGGCGCCTAATGGCGCAACGCCAGGCCCAGCGGCAGCAGCAGCATGGGCGCGGCTTCGTCGATGGAGATCTCTCCGGTGGCACTTGGGCGCACCGGGACACGCTCGAAGGGATTCACGAGATGGGTCTCGACGTTCATGCGGTTGCCCAGGGCCTGAGCCATGCCCGGGATCCGCGCTCCCCCACCGCTCAGGAAGATCCGACCCAGGGTCTCACCGTCGTCCCGGGTCATGAGAAACGCGCTGGCCCGTTCGATGCCCACCGCGACTTCGTCGGCGGACGTCTCGACGAACCGGGCCAGGTCGTCGACCGTCTCGCGAGCCTGCACGACGTCCTCGGCCTGCTCCGCAGTCAGCCCCCGCTCCCGTTGGAGATCCTCACGGATCCGCCGCGACCCGAATGGGATGTCCCGGGTCAGGATCGGCACCCCGTCCTCGAGGATGTTCACGTTGGTCGTCTCGTGGCCGACGTTGACGAGCGCGATGATCCCTTCCATCACGTCCGGGTAATTGAACTCGAACGCGTTGTGGAGCGCAAACGCGTCGACGTCGATGACCCTCGGATTCACGCCCGCGTCCTGGAGCAATCCGATCTTGTTGTCCACGAGCTCGCGCTTCGCGGCCACGAGGAGGACGTCCATCTGAAGGCCCTCGTCGTGAGGATTCAGGATCTGGAAGTCCAGCTCCACGCTCTTGATGTCGAACGGGACGTGCTGCTCCGCCTCCCAGCGAATGACCTCCCGGGCGTCGTTCTCCTTCATCCGATCCATCTGGATCTTCTTGATGATGACGTCGTGGCCTCCCACGGCCGTCACCACCTCGGCGCCCTTGTAGCCCATCTCCTGGAACAGCCCGCGTACCGTGTCGGAGATCAGGCCGTAGTCCATGATTTCCCCCTCCACGATCGCGTCGGGAAGGAGAGCACGCATGACCACACGAGAGACCTCCGGCTGATCGCCGGAGTGATCCACTTCGACGACCTTCACGAAACCGGAGCCGATGTCCAAGCCGATGGAGGTCCGCTTGCGTCCGAAGAGACCCATGCGCTTGCCCGATAGGTGAGGAACGGGAACAAATTTTCCCAAGAATACCGCGACCAGCTTACTACCGAAAGTCAAGTCTTGTCAAGAACAATCTACCGATACCGAGAACCTCAAATTTTGATAAACATTTGTCTTTGCTGAAGGCCCGACGGGGCCGGCGCGAAGGGCTCGGTAGCCCTTCACCGCCGACCCCGCCATTCGTTCAGTTGGTCGCGACCGAAGACAAGTCGATCCAGCTTCGCTCCGCCAGCGGACGAGCCCGTGACAAGGCCGCGTTGTTCAAGATGGAACGCTGGACGGCGCAGGTCGAGTTGTTCACCACCGAGCCACCCACCAGGCTCTGGTTGTCCAGGTCCGCGTTCGAGGCCATGACGGCTCCGAACACGCGGTTCCCGGAACCCTGGACGCCCAGCGCGCCCTGGACGATGATGATGCCGTAGAACTCGAAGTTGCCCCGCAGATCCAGGTCGCCGTCCACCAGCAAGACGCCTTGGCCGACGCCCCCCGACTGGATCGTGAGCGTGGGACCCCCGTGGTAGATGAGCGGGAAGTAGCCGCCGCAGGCTCCGGCCGGATGGTACGGATCGCCCCAGTTGGTGAGGGTCGCGGTGTTGCATTTCGAGCCGGTGGAATCGGGAAACGTGTTGTTGATGCTGCTTCCCAGCGACGAGACGTCCTTGCCGTCCGCCTTGGCGACTTCGACGAGCTCGGCCCATGTCAGGTCTCCGAAGGTGGTGAACGTCGAGTCCACGATCGTGGAATCCTGGTCGTAGGGCGGAACGCCGGTGATCTGAGCACTCCCCTGGGTCTTGACCCCGCTGGTGTCGTTGGTGAGGACGCCTGGCTTGTTGGTCGTCGTCAGCGGACAATACCCGGTCCACATCGTCGGTGGCGCGTCCTCGCCGTGCACCTCGGCCCCACCCTTGAGCGTCGCCGAGCCCCGCGTCGTCAGCGCCGCGGGAGGATCGATGTTGGCGAAGATGAGGCGCGTGACGATCCCGATCCGGCGGTTGGCGCCCGACCAGAGGGCGCCGCCCTCGGTCACGTCGCCGCTCGCGCTCAGAAAGTAGATCTTCCCGTTGAGGTTGGTCACCTGCACCGTCCAGATGCCCGTGTCCGTGGTGTCCGTGAGCGTCGTGTCGCCCCAGATCGGGACCTGGCCCAGCTGGTAGCCGTTCCAGTTGGCCATGACCTCGTTGGCGCCCATCTGAGCGACGTTCACCGCCATGGCGGCGTGCTTGCTGGCCACGCCGATCCGCACCTCCTGGCGCGCCATGTAGAAGCCCGCCGTCACCAGCACACCCACGATGACGAGACCGCCGATCGCGGCAGGGAGGGCGAACCCTCGTCGATCGCTGGTCCTCATATATCACTCCTCCCGCCTCGGGACATCATGCTCAGTTTCTCGTGTAGATCCAGGTCGTGATCGAGTCGGAGACGAACCCGCCCGTCGCGTTCTTCACATTCGACAGCGTCCGGATGGTGACCGCGATCTGACGGACCTCGGTCGGGGTCGTCGTGACGGCTCCGGTCGAGTCCATATAGGTGAACTGCACGCCGGACGTCGGATCGAGCGGTCCCACCATCGGGGTGGCGTCCGTCGCGCCCGGCGCTCTCCGTCCGAGATAGTAGGCTCCGTCGTACGGGAAGAGCCCGTACGCATACCGGACGTAGCTTCGGATCGGAGCGCCCATGCGCACGGAATCCGCGGTGAAGAGCGCCTTTTGACCGGAGAATACGAGCTCTTCCGCCGGCCGCGTGAGACAGGTCGCGGTCGTATCGGTCTTCGTCACCTTCGCCAGGATCCACGCGTCGTCGGTCCGGCTGCTCGGGTTGTTGTCGGCGAATACCACGATGGAGTCCTGATCTTCGAACCAGGTCGCCGTCCTTATGACCCTAAGGAGCGGCTGGCCGGGTGTGCCCGTGACCGTCGTATCCGAGTTGCACACGATCCCCAGGTTGCGCATGACCCGCACCGCCATCGTGTCCGTGCCCATCCCGAGCAGATCCCCACCCCGGGTGCTCAGCTCCCGCAACTCGCCCCAGAGGACGTCGAGGGCGGCGCGCGTCGCTTCCTGACCCTGGATCTGCGCGCTCTGTGCCGTATACGTCCGCTGGTTCGTGATGAGCACCTCCATCGACGCCGCGATCACGAGGGCGCCCAGGACGACCACGACGATGAGCTCGACGAGCGTGAAGCCTCTCCGGTCCGTGGTGGAGGTGCTCATGGCCTCAGTACCCTGAACCTGAAGGTGTCGGCTACCTGGGCGGAGAGGAACGGGAAGGTGCCGGCCACCGTCGCCAGCCCGGGACCGACCGTCACGATCGTGACGATTCTCGACTGGCCCCCGTCATCGACGGCCGTCCACTGGATCGCGTAGTCTCCCACCGAGTCGCTCCCCGATGTGACGCTGCTGTACGGAAGCGCCTGTAGATGGTCGATCGTGGTCTGGAAGGCTGCGGCCCGCTGGGTCATCACGTCCGCGAGCGTCACCTGCCGCACGATATAGGCAGTCGTTCCAGCCAACCCGAGCACGCCGACCGTCAGGACGAGGACCGCGATGATGATCTCGACGAGTGTGAAGCCCCGTCGGTCCCCTACCCCCGCCAGCGCGACGCCCGCCTCTCCCCCGCTTCGCTCAACTACCGCCCCGGTCACCATTTCAGCTGCCCCATGGGCAAGATCTGGATGGAGCACGAATCGGCATTCTGCCAGAACTGGAGGGTCGCGATCGAGGAGACGGCACCGGAGCACGACGGATCGGCGTAGCCGCGCGGCGTCATGCAGAGCCGGATGCTGCCGGTCGTGGATTTCAGATCTACGTGGTACTCGTGGTCGAAGTGCATGGTCTCCAGAACCGTGCCGGCCCTCAACAGGACAACCGAGTCGCCGGACATGTCGGCCACCAGCCAGGTGTTCCGGCCTCCCTCGATGGCGTCCGCACGGGCACGTGCCACCATCGTCGTGAACGCGTGTCGCGCACCGCGCACCGAGAACCTCCCGCGGGCATTGCCATAGTAGGTCATGGCAATGCTCGTCAGGATCGCGCCGATGACCAGTGCGATGACCAGCTCGACGACCGTAAAGCCTCGAGGGCGATGTCTCATTCATGCTCCGATGGGACGCGGGTGCGGCGGTCCGCGCCAGGGAGGACCAAGTTCCGTGCCAGGCGACGAGTCCAATATTTGCGCGACCTGTTCGTGACGTAAAGGCTTGCACGGCGCACTTTTTGCCCTGCTTCGGTAAGAAGGTGGCGGCGGCTGCGATTCTCGCCTGCGCACGCATGGGTCTCAGCTGCGACGTCGGCGGCGGAAACCGACGGTTGCTCAGGGATCGGGCCCCAGCGGACCGATCCACTCCGGACCTCCGAGGGGCACGGGCCGTTCCAGGATTCCGGCCGCGGCGTCCAGGGCCCGCACGACCCAGCACGCCGAGCCCCGGATCCGGGTCCCCGCAGCCGTCTCCACACCGCGGCCCACCCTCACGAGTCCGGTGACCTCGGCCCCATTCTGCAGGCGCAGGGTCCCACCTACGAGCACAAGTCCGTGAAAGCGGGCGGTGTCGGTCATCAGGAGGTCCCCGCGGACCACCAGGACTCCCTGTCCTTGTCCTCCTCTGACGGTGAGATCCTCCTCGGCCGCGACGGTCACGAGGTAGCTCCCGCAGGGGCTCCCGGGGCGAAGGGGAGCACCCCAGTTCCAGGGCTGACGCTCGTCGCAGCTTCCGGAGCCGTCCGCCGGAATCGGTCGACCCTCGCCGGCGACCCGCGCCGGGACGAGTGAGAGCAGCCACGCGGCGTCGAGCAGCCCCATACTCGGCTCGGCCACGAGCGTATCCGCCGCATACCTGTGGATGGCCGCGAGCCGCCCGACGGGGAAGATCGAGTCGAGCGCAGGCTTCCACGCCGCGCAGGTACCCGCCAGGAGAGGCGGAGCCTCGGCGGTCATCTCGGTGCCATCGACCTCGCCACCGAGGGTCACTGGTGCGTCCGCTTCGATCTCGAGCACGCCGTTCGTGTCGGCCACGCGGGCGATCGGATCGAGGATCCAGACCGCGCGTCCCAGGCGCACGACGCCGGGACCGCCTCGCTCCCGTCCCACGCTCTCGAGCAGCCAGACCTCGCGCGAAAGACGGTCGAGATGGGTGGTGAACGTCTCCCCGTCCAAGGCGCCCGAGCCGATCGGGACCCGCCCCCACAGCGGGACACCGCCCAGGCCCGCCGATGTGACGCTCGACAGCGCCGTGCGGATTCCGACCTCCGCCCCCGCATCGGCCCGCAGGAGCCGCCGATCGGCGAGCGAAGCCTGGAGCTCGAGACTCGCCAGAGAGAGTGCTCCCTGGGCGAGCGCGAGGACGGCCAGCAACAGGAGGACCGCCACGGCCAGCGCCGCTCCCCGGCGGCCACCCTCGTCAATCCGGGACATCATACGATCGCCTCCACAGGGTCTGACGCCAGTGCCGAACCGTCGCCCCCGAAACTGCGGTGACCACGAGGACCGCCTCCACACCGACGCTGTCCGACACGAAGCCACTCGGTGGCGTGAGGAGCACCTCCGGTGTGAGCGGCTGGCGTCCTCCCGCTCCACGGCGGTAACGGAGAGCGCCACCGGAGAAGTGATAGGAGCCCCGCTCGAAGACGCGCGCCAGGACGGTGCCGGGCGGCGCATCTCCCCCTAGGCGCCAACGCTGGACCGGCACCCCCGGCGCTTCGGGACAGCTGTCCCGCGAGGGTGCGGCGGCCAGGAGAGCGCGCACCGTCCAGGTTCCACCGTGGTCCATCAGAAGAAGAGAGTCCTTCATGGGATCCGGGGCGCGGACTCCTTCGTACGCCACAAGGAGCTCCGGAGATGGAGCGAAAAGCGGGCAGACGCGCCCTACCCCGCGGAATGCCCGCAGCACCAGGGAGTCGGCGGAGGCGAGCGTCCAATCCCGGTCGGGACGCCCTCTCTGCAGTTCCGCCCCGACGACGTCTCGGACGATGCGGACCGCGGCGAGGCCTTCGGCTCGCTCCGTGAGTCGGCGCTGGGCCTGCCTCTGCCGCGCGAGCACGACGAGCCCGAGTTGTACGACGAGTAACCCGGCCACGAGGGCGACGAGCGCTTCCACGACCGAGACCCCCCTCCGTCCCCGACTCACGGCGTCCCTCCCCCGAGGCCCAGAGACGTCGCGGCCGATAGCTCCACAACCACCCCGAAGGCTTGAGAGCGGTAGCGTATCCGCATCATGCCGGCACCGGAGGGCTCCCAGGATACCGAGCCCTCTTCGAGACGCGTGGACCCCCCGTCCGATGCCCCTCCGCGCCGCAGGGAATCGAGGACGCGCTCCACCTCCAGCACGCCTCGCTCCACGGCCTCCGCGCGCGCCAGCGTTCGAGCCGACAGGAAGAGGGTCCCCACCGCGCCGAGGATGCCTACCTCGAGAACGACAAGCGCCACGAGAACCTCCACCAGCGTGAATCCCCTTCTCATCGTCTCCGCACCCGTCCGTATCCCGATACGACGAGGACGGCCTCCTCGCTGCCCCGCCGGAATCGTAGGGTCTGGCTCGCGATCCGCCCGATGCCGAGCGCGTCGAACCTCAGGTCCGCCGAGTCCCGCGTGCCCCCCAGGGCGACGGTCACGGCGAAGTCTCGCTGGAGCTCGAGGGTGGCGAGCACGCTGTCCGACGCTTCGTACCAGGCCCTACCCGAGACACCTCGGACGTGGACCGTGCTCCCCCCTCTCGCGAGGGCATCGACACGAGCCCGGGCAATGAGGCCCGCCAGCGCCTCCCGGGCGGCCACCACGGCCATCCGATCACGCAGTCGCCGAGCGGTGGGCAGCAGCGTGAGACACGTCATGGTCGCGAGGGTCAGCACCAGGCTGAGCTCGATGAGGGTGTATCCGCGGCGCATGGCGAACGATGCGCCTCCGGGTGGGTCGCGAGAATAGCAGGTTGAGGCGCCGGAGGGCCCCGGCGGTGGCTCGAGGTGAGACCCCGAGCCCTACTCCACCCCGTACTCCTGGATCTTGTAGCGGAGCGCCCGCGGCGAGAGGTCGAGGAGCTCCGCGGCCTGGGTCTTGTTGCCACCCGTGCGATCCAGCGCCAGCTCGATCAGGTGCTTCTCGAGCCTGGCGCCCTGGCGCTTGACCGAGAGGTCGTCACTGTCGACAGCGAGGCCCGCTCCTTCCGGGGCTGGGCGGCGCACCGACTCGGGCAGGTCGTCCAGCGTGATCTCGGGCCGCTCCGTGAGGACCATCGCACGCTCCAGCACATTCTCGAGCTCCCGTATGTTGCCGGGCCACGGGTACTCGAGGAGGACCGCCATCGCGTCGGGCGCGATCCCGTCCATGTGGATCCCGAGCCGCTCCGAGTGGAGTGCCAGGAGATGCGTGACCAGCTCGGGAATCTCCTCCTTGCGGTGACGCAGTTGCGGCAAGTGGATGGGCACCACGGCGAGCCGGTAGTAAAGGTCCTGGCGAAAGTCGCCCTGCTCCACCCTCTCCTCCAGATCCTGGTTCGTGGCGGAGATGATGCGCACGTCGAAGCTGTTCGTCTCGGTCGATCCGATTCGACGGATCTCTCCCTCCTGCAGCGCGCGGAGGAGCTTCACCTGCAGGGAGAGAGGCAGATCACCCACCTCGTCCAGGAAGAGCGATCCCCCATGGGCCGCCTCGAAGAGTCCCGCCTTGTCGCGATCGGCGCCCGTGAACGCTCCGCGCACGTAGCCGAAGAACTCGGACTCGAGGAGCTGCTCCGGAATGCCCCCGCAGTTCACGGGCACGAACGGTGCTTCGGCCCGGGGGCTCTCGGTGTGGATGAGCCTGGCGATGAGCTCCTTGCCCGTTCCGCTGGCGCCCGTGATCAGGACGGGCGAGGTATGCCGCGCGACTTTGTCCACGATCTGGAGCGCCCGTCGCATGGCGGCCGAGCCGGCCACGATCTCCCCGAAGCGCCGGTCCACCTGGACCTCGCGCCGCAGCCTGCCGACCTCGCGCCGGAGCTGTTCGCGCTCCTCCGCCTTCCTGACCGTCAGCAAGACCTCGTCGGCTCCGAACGGCTTCGGCAGATAGTCGTAGGCGCCCTTCTTCATCGCCTCCACGGCGAGAGCGAGGCTCCCGTACGCGGTCATGACGAGCACGAGCGCCTCGCCGCCCTCGTCGCGGTAGCGCTCGACGAACTGCAGGCCGCCGAGTCTGGGCATGCGAACGTCGCAGAGAATGATACCGGGCGCATGCTCGGCCGCGGCCTTGAGTCCCGCCTCTCCGTCCTCGGCCTGGATCACGTCGTAGCCGGCGTCCGAGAGGATGAGGCCCAGCGACTTCCTCAGGCCCGCGTCGTCGTCGATGATCAGGATTCTCACGTACGCTCCTCTACCTCTGCCTCATGCGGGAAGCTGGCGATCCGATCCGGCACGGCCTCGTCGGGCGCCGCCGGCAGCCGAATGACGAAGCGAGCACCCTGGCCATCAGGCCCCGCGGTCGCCTCGATCCGTCCCCCCATGCCGTCCACGAGTCTCGCACAGATCGACAGTCCCAGGCCCGTTCCCTTCCCAGGCTCCTTCGTCGTGTAGAAGGGGTCGAAGACCACGTCCCGGTCCCCCTCCGGAATCCCCGGACCATTGTCCCACACCTCGATCACGGCAAGCCGGCGTGCGTTGAACACGGGGTCGATTCCTCGCGCGCCTCCCCACGCGACACGCCTTCGATGCATGTAATTGGTTCCGGGCGGGTCACCTGCTCGGCGCCTCGGAAGCCTGGATACCCCACCCTCTCCGGCGGACAGGCGCACCGTGATGGTCGGGCCTTCCACCTTCTCGAGGGCGTCGAGCGCGTTCAGGAGGAGGTTCACGAGAACCTGCTCGAGACGATGGGGCTGGATGAGCACCTCCGGAACATCGTCCTCGAGGATCCAGTGGTGTGCCACGCGGTCCAACTTGCCCTGGCTGTCCAGAAGCTCGCGAACGTGCTCGCACACCTTGCCCGGGTGAATCACGCCCAGCTCCGTCTCTTGCGGACGAGCGTAGTCCAGGAGGCTCCGCACGATGCGGTCGATACGGCGTGCCTCGTTCCGAATGGAGTCGAGGACCTCCGTCAAGCCGTTCCCTCCGTCCGCCCGGGACCGAGCCACATCCGCGAACGCCATGATCGCCGCGAGCGGGTTGCCCACCTCGTGCGCGATGCCCGCGGCCAAGGTCCCGACGGAAGCCAATCGGGCGGCATGCACGACCTGGTCGCGCGCCTCCACCAGCTCGAGATTCGTATGCTCCAGCGACTCGACGTTCGCGGCCAGGAGCTCCTGGTCGGCGATGAGTCGGTCGGCCATCGCGTTGACGCTGTCGCTGACCTGCTGGAGCTCCAGGCTGTTCGACGCTCCGATCCGGTGGTGGTAGTCCCCGTCGGCGATCCGTCTCGCGTCGGTCGCCAGCGCTTCCAGAGGACGGACCAGGCGCCTCCGGATGAGCGTGCTCGCGAACGCGAAGAGGACTCCGAGGTCCGCGGCGACCAGCACGACGATGAAGAGTGCGCCTTCCGCCGGCGACTCCAGATCAGGAAGGAGGACGGCCAGGCCCAACCCCGCCACCAGCACGGCGCCGGCGAAGAGCACGGCGAACGCCAAGAGGAGGTCGCGGCGCAGAGGCGAAGGTGCGGCCATGGATCGCTTTGAGCCTCATCCGAAGTCGTCGAGTGGGTCCTCTCGGGAGCTGTACGCCCCCGACCCTGCACAGATCGCGGCCCCGGGGATCGCGCAGGAGGACTCGGGAGCCCGTCCCCGCCAATTCCTCAAAGGTGGTTGGGGCGATGGGCGGACGGCAAGCGATGGGATGAAAGGCCGTGCCGGAGGCGCGTCAATAACGGCTGCACTGCACCACGCTGGGGACCGAGGCCGGTGCGACCTGGGCCGCGTCGCCGTGGTAGATGGCGCAAGACTGACCGGGAACACCCGCGTGCGCGCCGGTCGCCGACCAGCCCGTGTTCGTCGCCTCGGGAATCGTGATGGTCACGCCGTCGCTCTTGACGAAGTTGAGCGCCGTGAGCGTGGGGGCGTACGCGTAGTTGTCGTTGTAGTACATGTCCTGGGTAACCGCCAGGTTCTTCAGGTCCGCCTTGACGGTGGAGATGAAGGCTCGCTCACGCGTGGCCGAGTACTTCGGGATGGCGATGGCCGCCAGGATACCGATGATGACGACG
>CAZVYM010000041.1:0-31563 GCA_964630935.1 uncultured Gemmatimonadaceae bacterium
GAACGGCGGAGCCTCGTCATCAACGAGCGGGAGCGCAAGCTCACGGCCTACCACGAGGCGGGCCACGCCGTGCTCGGCGTCAAGATCCCCGGGATGGACCCGGTCCACAAGGTCACGATCGTGCCGCGGGGCCGCGCTCTGGGCATCACGTCGAGCCTTCCCGAGGAAGACCGCCATTCCTACACCAAGGAGTGGCTGGAGAACCAGCTCGCGATGCTCTTCGGCGGGCGCGTCGCCGAGGAGATGATCTTTGGGGCCGAGGATGTCACCACGGGCGCGGGCAACGACATCGAGCGGGCCACGCAGATGGCGCGGCGTATGGTGACGTCTTTCGGCATGAGCGACGTCATCGGGCTCGTCGCCATCGGCGATCAGGAGCACGAGGTATTCCTCGGCCGCGAGCTCGTCCAGCGGCGAGCGGTCTCCGAGCACACCGCGCGCCTCGTGGACCAGGAGATCAAGCGCATCCTGGACACGGCGCACGACAAGGCCCGAGTCGTCCTGGAGGAGAACCAGGACCTTCTGGAGCAGATCGCGCAGGCCCTGCTCGACCGGGAGACGCTCGACCGTGACCAGATCCAGCTCCTGGCGAAGGGTGAGCCGCTCCCTCCGCTGCCTCCGACTCCGGAGCCGGCCAAGGCCGGAGGAGCCCAGCCGAAGCACGTGCCCTCGCCGGCCTCTCCGCTCAGGCTGCCCGGGGGAGAGGGCCCGCTCCCGGGGGCCGCGCCCGGAATCACCCCGTCCGACCGCGAGGACGGCGCCCCGTCGTGACCCGCGGACAGGGCGGGGTGCCACAGGCGCGCGATCGATCCGCAGGGGGGTCGGGGCCCGTCGGGGGCTCCGATCCCCTTTCGCGTGCCCGCGGGTCCGCAGCGCCGTGGGCCGTGCGCGGCGGCACGGTCTCCCTCGAGGGACCCGTCGTGATGGGCATCTTGAACCTCACGCCGGACTCGTTCTCGGACGGTGGCCGCTTCGACAGCGTCGAGCGGGCCCTCTCCGAGGCGGAGGCCATGGCGGCTGCCGGGGCCGCCCTGATCGACGTCGGCGGGGAGTCGACACGTCCCGGAGCGGACACCGTGCCGGTCGCCGAGGAGCTCCGACGCGTCATTCCCTTCGTGGAGGCGGCCGCCACACGCCTGCCGGTGCCCGTGTCGGTGGACACCAGGAAGGCGGACGTGGCCCGGGCCGCGCTCGACGCCGGCGCCGCGGTCGTCAACGACATCTCGGGATTGGCCCACGACCCGGCCATGGCGGAGGTGGTCGCCGGCGCGGGTGCGGGCGTGGTGCTGATGCACATGCGTGGTGAGCCGGCGACCATGCGAGAGCGGGCGCACTACGACGACGCCCCTCGCGAGGTGGCCTCCGAGCTGCGTCGCGCCGTCGAGCGAGCGCGGGGGGCCGGCGTGGCAGATGCCGCCATCGTGCTCGACCCCGGCATCGGCTTCGCGAAGAACGCGGCCCAGTCGTTCGCGGTCCTTTCGCGGCTCCAGCCTCTGCTCGGGCTCGGCTTCCCCGTCCTGGTGGGCCCCAGCCGGAAGAGCTTCATCGGCAGCGTCGTGGACGTGCCGCCGGAGCGCAGGTTGGCCGGAACCGTGGCGGCTTGCGTAGCGGCTTATCTTCAGGGCGCACGCATCTTCCGCGTGCACGACGTGGAGCCGGTGAGCCAGGCGCTCGCGGTGGCCGACGCCATCGCCGCGGCGGGGTGGACCGGAGAGCCTGCGAGGGACGAGCGGTGAGCCGGATGTGGGAGGATCTCCAGCTCTTGAGGCCCGGCGGGGGCGACATCGTCGAGATCCTCATCGTGGCCTTTCTGCTCTATCGGCTCCTCGTCGTGATCCAGGGCACGCGGGCTCGCCAGATCCTCCTGGGCGTCGTGCTCCTGGCCTTCACGTACGGGATCGCTCGGCTTCTCAACTTCATCCTCATCCGCACCCTGCTGGAGACGTTCTTCCAGTACGGGGCGATCGCCGCGCTGGTCGTATTCCAGCCGGAGCTCAGGGCGGCGCTGGCCAGGCTCGGCCAGAGTCGAATGATCAGGGTCTTCCAGCGCCTGGAAGGGAGTCGGGTGGCGGACGAGATCGTCGAAGCGGCCGAGCGGCTGTCCCGATCGCGGATCGGCGCGATCATCGCGGTGGAACAGGACGTGGGCCTCGAGGAGTATGCACAGACGGGAAGCGACGTGCAGGCGCGCGTCTCGGCGGAGATGCTGACCACCATCTTCACGCCGTACTCACCGCTCCACGACGGCGCGGTGCTGATTCGGGGTGACCAGATCCAGGCGGCCGGGGCGATCTTGCCCCTGACGCAATCGTCGGTTCCCGATCGCTCTCTCGGGACGCGGCACCGGGCGGCGCTGGGCCTGAGCGAGGAGACGGACGCGGTTGTGATCGTCGTGAGCGAGGAAACGTCGCTGATTTCGGTGGCACGGGGCGGAAGGCTGGAGCGGGACGTGGATCCCGGCCGCCTCCGGGCGATTCTGGCGGGAGCGCTGCCGGACCAGGAGATGCCGTTGGCACCGGCCGGCGCGAAGCCCTGAAATCCAGGGTTTTCCTGCAGGTGGCATCGGACTCGAAGGCTCGTTGACACGCTCCTCCCGACCCCCGTAAATTGCGCGGGTCTTTTTTCCGGGTCACGTCCCCGCAGGGACGGCAACGCAGGAGACGGTCCTCCGTGGGCACCCAGTATCAGCTACTGACGCTTTTCAAGGACGGCGGATGGATGATGTATCCGCTGGTTCTTTCCTCCCTCATCGGATTGGGAGTGATCATCGCGAAGGCGTGGACCCTTCACGTCGCCCACAGCGGCACCAAGAAGGTGCTCGAAGAGGTCGAGCAGGCAACGCGTGCGGGGGACCTCAACGGCGCGATCGCGGTGGCCGCGGAGACCCCCGGACCCACGGCGGCGATCCTCCTCGCCGGGCTCCGCCGGATCCAGGTGTCACGCCTGGCCCAGGGAGAGCTCGAGAAAGCCGTGGCGACCACCGGTACCATCGAGCTCGGGTTCCTGGAGCGGGGTCTCGTGATCCTGGCGACCATCGCCAACGTGGCGCCGCTCATGGGCTTCCTGGGAACCGTGCTCGGCATGATCCTGGCCTTCGGCGCGATCGAGAGGGCGGGCGAGGTGGAGCCGTCGCTGGTGGCCGGAGGGATCAAGGTCGCGCTGCTCACGACCGCGGCGGGCCTGATCATCGCGGTGCCCGTGAGCATCGGCTACAACTTCTTCGTGACGCGCATCGACCAGTTGATCGTCGACATGGAGCAGGGCTCCCAGAAAATCATCAACCTGGCCTGGGACCTGGAGAAGGACGGACGCCTCACCATCATCAGGAAGGATGAGGCGTAGTAGGCATCAGGAACCTTTCCAGACCGTTCAAGTACTTCTCCTCGTAGGAGATGAGGAAGCGCTGACATGGCGATTCTGAACAAGAAGAAGACGAAGGTCACGGACGAGATCCCGACGTCGTCGACGGCGGATATCGCGTTCCTGTTGCTGATCTTCTTCCTGGTGACCACGGTGTTCCCGAAGGACAAGGGGCTCTCGATCGTGCTCCCCGAGCAGGGAGAGACGACCCAGATCAGCTCCAAGAACATCCTGTTCCTCATCGTCCGACCCGACGGCGTGGTGGACGTGAAACGAGGCGAGAGCACGTCGATCCAGCACATGCGCCCCGCGGAGATCGAAGGGCTGTGGCGGCAGGAGGTCGCGGCGAACCCGAACCTCATCGCGGCCGTCAAGACGGATCCGGACGCGCCGTACAAGGACATGATCGCGGTGGTCGATGCGTTGCACATGGCCAAGGCCGATCGCATCTCCCTCCAGGTACTGGAGAAGTGACCGATGGCCATCAAGGAAGGTGGATTCGATAGAAAGACCAAGGCGTCGAGCGAGATTCCCTCGTCGTCTCTGGCCGACATCGCGTTTCTGCTGCTGATCTTCTTCATGGTCACGACGGTGTTCCAGCGGGACAAGAACCGTCCGATCGAGTGGCCGAAGGCCGAGGCCGCGCAGAAGATCGACGAGAAGCAGAAGAACATCATGAACATCTGGATGGAGCGGGACGGGACGGTCTACATCAACGACCAGAAGACCCCCATGACGGACGTGACGTCCATCGTGGCGCCGCTCTACGCAGAGTCGCAGCGACACCTGGTTATCTCCATCCGTGCCGACGCCGAGGTCCCGTACCACTTCGTGGATCAGATCCAAAAGCAGCTGGTCGCGGCAGGCGTCGTCCGGGTGGTTTTCGCGACCAAGCTCGAGCAGAAGATGCAGAGGGTAAGACGATGAACGCTCAGGCTCAGCCATCCGCCACCGAGCCGACCGCCACCGCGAACGACAAGCTCAAGCGGTCGTTCAGCTCCGTCTTCTGGGGAGCGATGATCGTGGCGACGGTTCTCCATTTCGCTGTCTTCGCGCTCTGGCCCGAGTTGAACGCGAAGGACATCTCCTACACGGCCGACGAGGTGGCGACGGTGAACCTCCCGCCGGAGGTGGAGATCCCGCCGCCCCCGAAGGCGATCGCGCGGCCCGCGACGCCGGTCATCGCCACGACGAAGGTCGATCAGGACATCACGATCGCGCCGACGACCTTCGAGCAGAACAAGGTCGAGGACCTGCCGCCGCCCCCGAAGGAGAAGAAGACGGACCTGTCCGCCCAGCCGACGTTCACGCCGTACACCGTAGGACCGTCCATCCTGAACAAGGACGAGGTCGTCAAGGCGATGGAGCGGAACTACCCGTCGCTCCTGCGTGACGCGGGCATCGGTGGGACGGTGATCGTGTACTTCTTCATCAACGACGCCGGCGTGGTGAAGGACACCCGGATCTTCAAGAGCTCGGGGCATACGCAGCTCGACTCCGCCGCCCTCAAGGTGGCGAACGTGTACAAGTTCTCTCCGGCATTGAACCGCGACAAAAAGGTGCCGGTCTGGGTTCAGTTCCCGATTACGTTCCAGGTCCGCTAGGCCGAACGAGCCGTTCGACCTGAGAGGACCCCGCTGGAATTCCGGCGGGGTCCTTTCGTTTGTGGGATACTCGTCGTTGATTTGTCACGTCGACGGCGAAGCCGGGCACCACTCCGGAGAGCTTGCGTCTTGAGTACGATGGCCCTGGAATACGAGGAAAGGCTGGCCGATACCGTGCCTCGGGTGAGGGAGCGAATCGCCCGGGCGGCGGAGGCTTCCGGACGAAGCCCGGCTTCGGTGCGGCTGGTGTCGGTGACGAAGGGCCATCCGCTGGAGGCGGTGCGTGCCGCGCTCGCGGCCGGGCTGTGCGATCTCGGCGAGAACCGGGTCGGGGAGTTGGAGGAGAAGGCTCGCGCGCTCGGCTCTTCGGCCGTGCGATGGCACATGATCGGCCATTTGCAGCGGAGGAAGGCGCCGCGGGCGGTGGAGCTGGCCGACTTGATCCACTCGGTGGACAGCAGCCGCCTCGCGGAGCGACTTTCCAACATTGCCTGCGAGATCGAGCGGGATGTGGCCATCCTGGCCCAGGTGAACACCTCGGGCGAGGAGAGCAAGAGCGGATTGGACGAGGCGCGCGCCGTGGAGGATATCCACCGCATGGCCGAGCTGCGAGGTCTGCGCGTGGAGGGGCTGATGACCATGGCGCCACTCGTGGACGACGAGTCCATCCTGGCGTCCACGTTCGGGCGTCTGAGAGAGATTTCGGAGACGCTCCGGGCCCTCACCGACCAGGTTGGGCCGGAGCTCTCGATGGGTATGACCAACGACATGGATATCGCCATCCGGGAGGGGAGCACCCTCGTCCGGATCGGGACGGCACTGTTCGGGGAGCGGGTCCAATGATCGACCTCACACCGCTGGACGTCCGCAACAAGCGGGGCGACTTCAAGAAGAGCCTCCGGGGCTATGACACCCAGGAAGTCGACCTCTTTCTGGAGCTCGTGGCGGAGCGCCTCGAGGCCCTGGTTCGGGAGAACATGCGGCTCCGTGAGCGCTCTCAAACGCTCGAGCAACAGGTGAGCTCCCAGTCCGGGAGGGAGCGGGCTGTACAGGAGGCGCTGGTCACGGCCCAGGAGCTCAGGAGCGACATCCGCACCCAGGCCCAACGGGAGGCCCAGCTGATTCTCGAGGAGGGTCGGGCCGCGGCCCGGCGTCTCACCGCCGACGCCGAGCGCCGAGTCCAGGCGCTCGCGGACGATCTGGAAGAGCTCGAGCGGAGACGTGGCCGCTTCCTGAAGGCGTTCCGCCAGCTGCTCGAGCGCGAGATGGACGTGGTCGAGGTCGAGGCCGAGCGGGCACCGCTGGACGATCGCACCATCGAGATCGAGCTCGGGGGCGGCAAGCTCGAAGAAGGCGCCGAGGAAGCGTGGGCCGGGTCGGACGAGGCTGTGGTATGGGAAGTGGATTCCGGCGAGCCCGTGCAGGGTGCGAGCGTGGACGGATCGGCAGAGGCGCGTCCACCGCTCGACGCTTCGGTGGACGAGCTCGCGGCCGCCTACGAATCCTCCGATGCGGCCCTCGACGAAGCCGATTCGGCCGGTGAGAGGGGTACGAAATCGGCGCGCGATCTGGTCCTCCCGCGGGAACGGGGAGCCAGGGAGCCGGAGCGCGGCTCCAGTCCGGACTGACCTCGTCGCCCATCCGACCCACTCGAACCAGAAGCTGCCGTGTCCGAGACCGCAGACCTTCCGTCCCGCCTGGATGCGGCCGTCGCCGCAGTCCGGACGAGAACCGACTTCCGGCCCGCCGTGGGGGTCGTCCTGGGAACCGGCCTGGGCGCGCTCGCCGACGAGATCGAGCCCACCGCCGAGATCGCGTACCGAGATCTCCCGGGTTTCCACGATCCCACGGTGGAGAGCCACAATGGCCGCCTCATCCTGGGTACGCTGGACGGCACGCCGGTGGCCGCCATGCAGGGCCGCTTCCACCGGTACGAGGGCTACACGCTCCAGGAGGTGACTTTCCCGATCCGCGTCCTCAGGCGGCTCGGTGCGGGTACGCTCGTGACGTCGGGGGCCAGCGGCGGGCTCAACCCCTTGTGGTCACCCGGAGAGCTCGTGCTCCTCGACGACCACATCAACCTCCTGGGTGACAATCCGCTCATCGGAGTGAACCACGACGAGCTGGGACCGCGCTTCCCGGACATGTCCGAGCCGTACGACCGGGAGCTCCAAGCACTCGCGATGGAGATCGCCATGGAGCTCGGCATCCGGCTCAATCGGGGGGTCTATGTCGCCGTTCCGGGTCCCAATCTCGAGACCCGCGCCGAGTACCGGATGCTCCGCATGATCGGAGCCGACGTGGTGGGGATGTCCACCGTGCCGGAGGTGATCGTAGCGCGGCACATGGGCATGCGGGTGCTGGGCTTGAGCATCATCACCGACGCGTGCCTGCCCGACGCGCTCGAGCCGGCGGATGTGGACACGATCATCCGGATCGCTATGGATGCCGAACCGGGCCTCACGCGCCTGATCCGTCGGGTCGTAGGCCGTCTCTCATAGAAAGCACAGCCACCGTCCATGTATCCCGATCTGCCGAAGACCCTGCTCGACGTGGAGGAAGAGACCCTCTCCCGATGGAGGGAGGAGGACCTCTTCCGGCGCGCCCTCGAGGCCACCGCTTCCGGTGAGCCGTTCGTCTTCTACGAGGGCCCTCCGACCGCCAACGGCCGCCCCGGCCTGCACCACATCATCAGCCGGACCATCAAGGACCTCGTCTGCCGGCATCGGAGCATGGAGGGGCGCAGCGTCACCCGGATCGCCGGCTGGGACACCCACGGTCTGCCGGTGGAGATCGAGGCCGAAAAGAAGCTCGGCATCAGCGGCAAGCCCGAGATCGAGGCCCTGGGCATCGCCCGATTCAACGAGGTCTGCCGGGACTCGGTCTTCACCTACAAGGAGGAGTGGGAGAACCTCTCCGAGCGGATCGGCTATTGGCTGGACTATTCGAGGCCCTACGTGACCTTCCACACCGACTACATCGAGTCCGTGTGGAAGGTGCTCGAGGAGCTGGCGGGGAAGGGGCTCCTGTATCGTGGCCACAAGAGCGTGCCCTACTGCCCCCGCTGCGGCACGGCGCTCTCCTCGCACGAGGTCGCGCAGGGCTACAAGGACGTCGAGGACCCGTCGTTGACCTTCGTGGCGGAGGTCGTGGGCGAAGACGGTGCTCCCGACCCCGAGGGGCGGGCCTTTCTGGTCTGGACCACCACGCCCTGGACCGTCCCCTCCAACGTCGGCCTCGCGGTCCATCCGCGCCTCGACTACGTGGAGGTTGCGCATGAAGGTCGGCGCCTGATCGTGGCGGAGGCGCTGGCGTCGTCCATCTTCGGCGAGGATGCCGAGGTCGTCGCGAAGCACAGGGGCGAGGCGCTCGCGGGCTGGCACTACCGCCGCCCGCTCGACCTGGTTCCGGAGCCCGAACAGGTCGGGAACGCGTGGACCGTCGTGGCCGAAGACTTCGTCAGCGCGGACGACGGCACCGGGATCGTGCACATGGCCCCCGCCTTCGGCGCCGACGACTACGCGGCCGGCCAGCGCCACGATCTGCCGATGCTGAACCCGCTCGACGAGGCCGGCCGCTTCGTGGACGACCTCCCGGTGGTCGGGGGAATGTTCGTGAAGGACGCGGATCCGCTCCTCGTGGAGGAGCTGCGCTCCCGCGGGCGGCTCTACGACATCGGCACGACCGTGCACAGCTACCCGCACTGCTGGCGGTGCGAGTCGCCCCTCCTGTACGTGGCACGGGACTCTTGGTTCGCCGCGACCTCGACCCTGAAGGACCGCATGGTCGCCAACAACGACGCGGTGTCGTGGTATCCTCCGGAGGTCGGGGAGAAGCGCTTCGGCGAATGGTTGCGAGGCAACGTGGATTGGGCGCTTTCCAGGGACCGCTATTGGGGAACGCCGCTCCCCGTCTGGATCTGCGACCGCGATCCGGAGCACGTGTCGTGGATCGGCTCGCTGGCCGCGCTGTCGGACGTGGCCGGCCCACTCGGAGAGGACTTCGATCCGCATCGGCCGTTCATCGACGAGGTGACGTGGGCGTGCCGGGAATGCGAAGGCACGATGCGTCGGACGCCCGAGGTCCTGGACGTCTGGTTCGACTCGGGATCGATGCCGTACGCGCAGTGGCACTACCCGTTCGAGAATCACGAGGAGTTCGAACGACATTTTCCGGCCGACTTCATCTGCGAGGGGCTCGACCAGACGCGGGGCTGGTTCTACTCGCTCATGGCGATCTCGACGATGCTGGGGCGTGGTCCGGCCTATCGGAACGTCGTCGTCAACGACCTGATCCTCGACGCAGAGGGTCAGAAGATGTCGAAGTCCCGGGGGAACACGGTCGACCCGTGGGACGCCATCGCGGAGCACGGCGCGGATGCGGTTCGCTGGTACTTCGTCACCTCGTCCAACCCCTGGGTGCCCAAGCGCTACGACCCGGAAGGAGTGGGAGAGGCGGCCCGGAAGTTCTTCGACACGCTGTTCAACACGTACCGGTTCTTCGCGTCGTACGCCGGGGTCGAGGCGTGGCGCCCGAGCGACGACGATCCCCGGACGGAGGAGCGCGCCCTGGTGGATCGGTGGCTCCTTTCCCGCCTGGACACCGTCGTGGCGGTGGTCCGTGAGGAGCTCGACGCCTACCAGATCACCAGGGCCTACCGCACGCTCGGCGAGTTCGTCGTGGAGGACGTGTCGAACTGGTACGTACGACGCAGCCGCCCGCGCTTCTGGGGCAAGACGGGCCCGGCCGACCAACGCGCCGCCTTCAGGACCTTGTGGGACGCGCTGCGGACCGTGGCGCTCCTGGCCGCACCCTGTGTGCCGTTCACGGCGGACTGGCTCCACCGGGCGCTCACGGGCGAGAGCGTGCACGTTCAGCTCTACCCGGCGCACGCCGACCGGACCGATCGGGCGCTCGAGACGGACATGGAGGCGGCACGCACCCTCGTGTCGCTCGGCCGCGCCGCGCGCGAGGACGTGCAGATACGGGTGCGTCAGCCGCTGCGCACGCTGCAGGTCGTGCTTCCCGGGGGGCGGGTCCTCGACGGTGACGTCCTGGAGCTCGTGCGCGACGAGTTGAACGTGAAGGAGGTCGCCTTCCTCGCCTCCGCCGAAGAGCTCGTACGGTTGGTGGCGCGCCCCAGCTTCCGCTCGCTCGGCCCGAGGTTCGGCAACAAGACCCAGGAAGCCGCGGAAGCCGTGCGCGCCCTGTCCCAGGACGATCTCGCGGCCTTCAGGGAAGGGGAGACCGTCCACATCGACGTCGACGGAGGTCGTCACGCGCTCGAGCCCGATGACCTCGAGGTCGTCGAGGAAGCCCTCGGTGAGCTCGTCGTCAAGGGGGAGGCCGGCTTCACCGTGGCCCTCGATCCGACGCTGGACGACGAGCTGAGGTCGGAGGGGATCGCGCGCGAGCTGGTCAACCGGATCCAGCGGCTCCGCAAGGACGCGGGCCTGGAGATCACCGACCGCATCGTGCTCGCCGTCGAAGGGCCCGAGAACGTCCAGAGCGCGGCCGGGACCCACGAGGCGTTTCTGACCGGCGAGACGCTGGCCGTGACACTCAGGGTGGACGAAAACGGCACGTGCGACGGCCTCGACGAGACCCGAGCGGTGGACATCGACGGGGTTTCGGTCCGGATCGGGCTGAGCAAGGCCGCCGGGTGAGCGTAGTCATGGACGCGGGTCCGGGCTCGGAGGCGGCTCCTCGCACGGAAGCCCTCGAGGTCGGAAAAGGAGAGACCGGCCGACTCGACCGGTTCGTCGCCGACAGACTGGCGCTCTCGAGGACCCGGGTC
Source organism: uncultured Gemmatimonadaceae bacterium (assembly GCA_964630935.1). GTDB lineage: Bacteria > Gemmatimonadota > Gemmatimonadetes > Longimicrobiales > Gaopeijiaceae > SZUA-318. Next base: position 10,762 of record CAZVYM010000041.1, read on the forward strand.
CAGAAGCTCATCGACGACGGACAGGTCGCGGTCGACGGGCGCCCCGCCAAGAAGTCCGAGGCGGTAGAGGCCGGATCCCGCATCCTCGTGACGCTCCCGCCGGCCGAGCCCGTCGAGATCCAGGGTGAGGATCTTCCCCTGGACGTCGTGTACCAGGACGAGGTGCTCCTGGTCGTGAACAAGCCCGCCGGCATGGTCGTGCACCCGGCGCCCGGGCATCGCTCGGGAACGCTCGTGAACGCGCTCCTCTTCCACGTGCACGACCTGGCCGGCGTGGGCGGCCGCCTCAGGCCCGGAATCGTCCATCGCCTCGACAAGGACACGTCGGGCCTCCTGGTGGTGGCCAAGACCGACGTGGCGCATCAGAGGCTGTCCGAGGCGCTCCGCCAGCGCCGGGTCAAGCGCCTGTACCGGGCGGCCTCCTGGGGACATCTGGCCGAGTCCCCGCTGATCGTGGACGAGCCCATCGGGAGGGATCGCCGCCACCGGCAGCGCATGGCGGTGGCGGAGGGGGGTCGCCGGGCTCTGACCAGGATTCGTGTTCGGGAGCGATGGGAGCGTGCCGACTTTCTCGACGTGACTCTCCAGACCGGGCGGACCCATCAAATCCGGGTCCATCTGGCCCATCTCGGACACCCCGTGGTCGGCGACGACGTCTACGGAGCAGGCTGGGAGCGGGGGATGGGTGGGCCGGCTCGACCTTGGGCCCTGGAGCTCGCACGGCGCGTCGAGCGTCAGTTCCTCCACGCAGCCGAGCTGGTCTTCGAGCATCCCGTGACCGGCGAGCGGATGAGATTCCGCGCGCCCCTCCCCGATGGGCTGCGTCGGGCGGCCGCATGGGCACGACGGACGACGGGCAAGCCGTAGAAGGGCCTTTTTTTCCTTGCGGGTGTGGCCGATACTTAACTCTTGCCCCCCTCCAGCGTCACGCCGCACCATCAGAAACGGTGGACATGACGGATCTCGATCCGAGACTCACATTCGATTCCTTCGTCGTCGGTCCGGCGAACCGGCTGGCCAGCGCCGCGGCGCGCCGGGCGGCGGACTCTCCGGGGACCAGCTACAACCCCCTGTTCGTGTACTCGGCGTCGGGGCTGGGAAAGTCGCACATTCTCAATGCCGTCGCCCATCACTCCCACCGGTCCGCTCCCGAGCGGAGGATCGAGTACATGGCACTCGAGGGCTACCTCGAGGAGTTGACGAGGGCGTTGGAGAGTGGAACCCGTGACGCCTTCAAGGACAAGTACGGCGACCTCGACATTCTTCTCCTCGATGACGTGCAGTTCCTGACGGGCCAGCCCGAGGCCCAGGAGATGCTGCTGCGGACCCTGGACCAGCTGTCCACAGCGGGGAGTCAGATCGTGCTGGCGAGCGACCGGCCCCCGGCGGAGATCAACGGTCTCGACGCCCGGCTCCTGTCACGATTCTCTGGCGGTCTCATCGTGGATATCGGGCCTCCGGAGTACGAGACACGGGTGGCCATCATCCGCAAGAAGGCCGAGGAGCGGGGCCAAGAGATGCTGCCGGGGGTCGCCGAGACGCTCGCGCGGGTCCCGGTGAAGAACGTCCGCGAGCTCGGGGGGCTCCTGAACAGGGTTTTCGCGACCCAGGATCTCGAGGGTCGGGCGATGGAGGCCGAGGAGGTGGCGGATCTTCTGGGCGAGGGTACGGCGCAAGGCAAGGCCGCCCCCACGAACGGCGAAGGATTCGATTCCTTCGTCACGGACCTGACCGACACGGTGGCCCTGGCGGTCGAGGAGCAAGAGGCTCCCTGGCGCAAGAGCATGCGCGATACCGCCGACGCCGCCGAGCGCGAGGGCTATTCGGCCAAGCGCTTGCGAGGCCATCTGGCGGGCTCCGAGCCGAAGGACTGGAAGGAGATCGTCGAGAGGTTCAGGGCCGACATTCAGCGTCTACGGGAGATCGACGAGGAGCTGGATCGCCTGGGCAACCCGTGGCCCGATGCCGCGAAGGGCGTCCTCAAGGACCCCGATCGGCTGGACGAGACCGAAGCCTTGCTCACGTCGGTGCGGGAGCGCCAGCGCCCCTTCCCGAAGCTCGGAGAAGGGCCGGCGTTGGGCGACCTCGGCGACTTCCCCAAGATCGCGGTCAAGGCCGCCCAGCAGCTGGTCCTGGCCGAGCGGCCCGAGTACAACCCGCTCTACGTGTGGTCCGACCGGGTCGAGCTCGGTCGTACGCTGCTGGGCGCGGCGGGCCGCACCTTCCAGGCGGCGAATCCCGACACACGCATGGCGGTCACCTCGGTCAAGGAATTCGCCGAGGACTTCATCCGCGCGCTGGGTGAAGGTGTCGCAGGCGCGTGGCGCGAACGCTGGTGGACGGTGGATCTGCTCCTGGTGCACGGTGTCGAGGCGCTGGCGGAGACCGAGCGGGCGCAGGACGAGTTCTTCCATCTCTTCGAGGCCCTCAAACGGCGTGGCGCGAGGGTGATGTTGGTGGCTGACCGCGCGCCCTCGGGGATCCAGAAGATCGATGAGCGCCTGCGCTCACGGTTCGAGGGTGGACTGGTGCTGGAGGTGGATGCCGGCGCGGGGAGGGGCGAGCTGGAGCTCGTGTTGGCCGAGGACGTGATCTCGAGGGAGACCCTCTGGGTCGAGGCGCCCGAAAAGGAGGAGAAGGTCATTCCTCCGCTGGAGGAACTGGACCTCGGCGAGCGGGGAGGGCTTTTCGTCGACCGGCCCAACGGAGGCCAGGAGCCGGCGCCGTCCAGGAGGGCCACCGCCTTCGTTGCGCCACCGAGGCGAGGCGGGGCCTGGTTTCCGACGTCCGAGAACGTGGTTCTCCATTGGCCGAGGATCGAGGACCTGCTTCAGGAGGAGCTCGACTGATGGCCATCGAAGGCGCCCTTCAGGACGTCAATCTCGCGGACATCTGCCAGCTTCTCGCCATGGGGCGGAAGACCGGGTGCCTGAGCATCACGGACCGGTCGAACTTCGGCTACATCTATTTCGAGAAGGGTCGGGTGATCTATGCCTCGGTCCTGAACCGTCCCGACCGACTGGGGGAGCTCCTCGTCCGCAATCACGTAGTGTCGCGGAAGGACCTCTCGCAGGCCATGGAGCTGCAGACCGAGAAGAAGGCCCGACGGCTGGGGGAGATCCTCGTCCAACAGGGAAGCCTGGACGAAGAAGAGCTGCACCACTTCATCCAGCTTCAGATCGAAGAGGCGGTCTATCACCTCTTCACTTGGAATCAAGGGTCCTTCCACTTCGATCCGGACCAGAAGCCCGACGAGGACGGGCTCTTCCTGGTGAACATCAACGCCGAGTCGCTCCTCATGGAGGGGGCTCGCCGCGTGGACGAGTGGAGTCTGATCGAGAAGAAGATCCCGTCGTTCGACGTGGTCTTCCAACTCGACCGTGACCCCGACGAGAGCGACGAGGACGTCGAGTTGAGCGCGCACCAGCGCAAGATCCTGCCCCTCATCGACGGCGTGCGGACCGTCGAGGAGATCATGAACGAAGGGGGCCTCGTCGAGTTCGACACGGGCAAGGCGCTCTACGGACTCATCCAGGGTGGCTTCGTCAGCAGGGCGGGCGAGAAGTCGACCGCCGCCGAGACGGGTGGCGACGAATCGCTGCAGCAGCACCTCAACCTGGGCGTGGCCTTCTACCGCTCGGGCATGATGGAGGACGCGACGCGGGAGTTCGAGGGGGCGTTACAGATCGACGCACAGCAGGCCCGTGCCAACTTCATGCTCGGGCTCATCGCCGTCCGGGATGGCCGGCTGGACGATGCGCTGCGACGCTTCGACGCCATGCCGGAGAGCCACCGGAAGAGCTACTCCGTCCAGCGGAATCGCGCTCTGGTGCTCGAGCTCCTCGGCCGCTATGACGAAGCGATCTCGGCGTTGGAGGACGCGGCCGAGGTGCACCCGGATGACCACGAGGTTCACCTGGCCCGTGGGATCCTGCACCTGAAGGCACGCGATGCCGTCAGGGCGCTGGAGGCGCTCCGCGACTACCGTACCGCGCCCAGGCTGAAGAGGCCCTCGCCACTCTACTACGCCTATACGGTGCTCGCCTCGGCCGTTGCCGGAGAGCTCGACTACGCGGTGGCCGTGGGGCGAGAGGGGCTGGGGCACTATCCGGAATCGGGTCCGATCCTGGTGAATACGGGGGCGGTCCTCGAGCGGCGAGGTGAGCAGGAAGCGGCGGAAGCGCTCTACAAGCGCGCGGTGGCGGTCAGCCCCCCGCCCCCCCAGGCCCACAAGAACCTGGGTGACCAGGCATACGCCCGGGGCGACACCGAGGCGGCGAGGATTCAGTACGAGAAGGCCGTCAAGCTCTCGCCGCGACTCGGGGACGACGTATACCTCCGGCTGGGCACCATCGCCTACAAGGACAACGACCGCGACGTGGCGCTCCTCCTGTGGCGCAGGGCGCTCGATCTGAACCCCGAGAACGATGCGGTCCGCGCCAATCTGGAGATGCTGACGCAAGAGTGATCTCGCGGGCGATCCTGGTGGCGGCGCTGCTCGTTGGGACCGGCGCCACGCCTCGCACACTCTCGGGCCAGAGAACCCTGCCCGACACGCTGGACGGGCGTGCCTATCACCAGCTCGTGGGGGCGAGAGTCCGGGTCCGCTTCGCCGTGGGCGACTCGCTCATCGCGACGCGCGTCTCCGCCCTGCTCGAATCAGAGCTGCCCTTGCCCGGTCTGCCCGATTCGGTTCCCCGCGACGTGGTGGCGATTCTCCCGCATGGCGCCGCGGCCTTCGACCTGGTGACCGGGGGGACGGTTCCGGAGTGGCGAGCGGGGGTGGCGATTCCGGCGGACAACATGCTGGTGGTGCCCACGGACGAGGTGGGATCGCTCCTTCAGACCGAAGGTCGCCGGGTGCTTCGGCACGAATGGGCGCACCTGGGCCTGCATCAGTACCTCCACGGGCTGCGCATCCCTCGCTGGTTCGACGAAGGGTACGCGCAGTGGGCCTCCGGAGGATGGGACGCGGGGGAGGTCTGGCGACTCAGGATCCTCATCGCGCTCGGAAAGGCCCCTCCGCTCGATTCCTTGAGCCTCGGCTGGCCTCGTGACCGCGCCTCCGCGCAGGCCGCCTACCTGTTGAGCGCTTCCGCCGTGAGCTACCTCATCGGGGAGAGCGGGGAGCGGGGCCTCGAGCTGTTCCTCTCACGGTGGCGCCAGGGCGGCTCGTTCGAGCTGGCTTTGCGTCATACCTTCGGGGTCACGAGCGGGCAGTTCGAGGAGGACTGGCGTCGATACGTCCGGAAGCACTACGGGTGGCTCTTCGTGTTGTCACACTCGGCGATCTTCTGGATGCTCCTCGGTCTTCTCCTCCTCTTCATGATGCGCATGCGATCGAAGCGGAATCGGGAGCGGATGGCGCGCCTTCGGGCCGCGGACGTCCCGGACCAGCCCGAGTTCTGGGTCGTGGAGGAGGACGAAGAAGGACCTGCGGACGGCGAGGGGGGTTAACTATGTCGCCGCATCGAACGCCCTATCCACCTCGGGATCTATGAGCGAACGGATCTTCCTGGTCGACGACGACACAGACGCACTCGAGGTCTACAAGACCCGGCTGACGCACGCCGGGTACGAGGTCGAGACCGCGGACAGCGCCGAAGGGGCACTGGGGCGCGTGCACGCGTTCGAGCCGGGCCTCATCGTGACCGACGTGCGCATGTCCGGAATGAGTGGTCTCGAGCTCCTAGAGCGGGTGCACGAGGCCATGGACGACGTCGATGTCGTGGTGATGACCGGCCACGAGGACATGGAGACGGCGGTCCACGCCATGAAGGCGGGAGCGTTCGACTTCCTGGTCAAGCCCGTCGACCCGAAGAACCTCCAGGATCTCGCGGAGCGCTGCTTCAGGGAGCGCAGCCTCGCCCACGAATCCGAAGGCAAGGAAGAGGGAGAGGACGAGGGCGCCTCGCGCGGGAGCAAGCTGGTCGGTCGTGATCCCCGCATGATCGACATCTACAAGACGATCGGGATGTTGGCGCGCAACCGGGCGACCGTCCTGATCCGTGGAGAGACCGGTACCGGCAAAGAGGTCATCGCCCGGGCGATTCACGAGCACTCGGCACATTCCGACGAGCCCTTCATCGCCGTCAACTGCACGGCGCTCACGGACACGCTGCTCGAGTCGGAGCTGTTCGGGCACACCAAGGGGTCGTTCACCGGCGCGGTCTCGTCACGCAAGGGCTACTTCGAGCTCGCCAAGAGCGGTACGGTCTTCCTGGACGAGATCGGCGATACCAGCCCGGAGTTCCAGACCAAGCTTCTCAGGGTGCTTCAGGAACGGACGTTCTATCCCGTCGGCGGAGAAGCCGCCCTGACCACGGATGCCCGGATCATCGCGGCGACACATCAGTTGATCGAGGAGCTCGTGGAAGAGGGACGCTTCCGCGAGGACCTGTACTTCCGCCTCAAGGTCGTGGAGATCGAGGTCCCGCCTTTGCGCGAGCGGGTCGGAGACGTTTCTCGGCTCGCCAGGACGTTGTTGAGCAAGATCCGTGAGGAGACGCACAGCGAGGTGCGCAGAATCTCGAGGGAGGCCATGGCGTGCCTCACCTCCTACGACTGGCCGGGCAATGTGCGCGAGCTCGAGAACGCGATCATGCGCGCGGCCATCCTCGCTCGGGGACCCGTCATCGCACCCCACCATCTGGCGCTCGGCAGTGGGGTGTCTCCCAGCGAGGACCTGACTCTGCGAGCAGCCGTCACGCGCCACGTCCGCCACGTGTTGGACCGCGCCGGAGGAGACGAGCGGGCGGCTGCCCAGATGCTCGACATCAGCGAGGAGGAGTTGGCGGAGCACCTGAATGCTCCACGGGGCAGGGCCTGATGCACGGCCCGCACCCTCGTCACATTGACCCCTCGGACTCGTTCCGGTAGCATTGGCCGCCATGGCGAAGAAGACCGTTGGATCCGGCTCGGGCCCTTCCGGCCCCCTTTCCCTCCGCTTCACCCGTGTGAACGCCATCCTGGGCGTCGCCGGGCTGATCTGTCTGACGCTCGGGTATTGGCTCCTCGCGAAGGGCTCCATCACGGCCGCGCCGCTCGTGCTCGTGCTGGCGTACGTGGTGTTGCTCCCGCTCGCCATCATCCTGTAGGAACCGGTCACGGGCGCTTAGCTCAGCTGGTCGAGAGCACCTGCCTTACAAGCAGGGGGTCGGCGGTTCGAATCCGTCAGCGCCCATCCCCACGGAGGTGTGAGAGCGACGCTGGCCTCGGCTCGCGTCGCTCTTTCCGTCGAGGAGCTTCCGGGAGCCGGACCGAGACCCGGAGGGTGACGAGAGGGCCCCCTCTCCGGTCCTCGTCGTCGGTCCGGCAGTTGCCGTTCCCATGCCGATAACGAGGCGATGCTCCGCGGAGAGTCTTGCGGAACACGCTTGACATGCGGGCCGACCGTCCCGTCATATGGGGCATCCGCGAGGCCGTGCACCCACTCCCGCCGATGCGCCGAGGAGCCCACGAGACGATGCTCGATCGGTTCTTTCCCAGCTCGGCATCGACCGAGAGGCGAGAGCGCACAAAGCTCCTGGCGATGGCGGGCCTGTATTTCCTGGTCCTCTTCGCGGTCGGGATCCTGCGTCCCATTCGCAATGCGCTCGCGCTGGACGGCCTGGGGGATACCCGATTCTACCAGGTGTACCTCGTGAGCGGGGTGGTCATCCTGGCGGTACCGCCCTACAACCGGCTGGCCGACCGCATCGCCTGGCGGACGCTCATCCCGTCGGTGGCAGCCTTCTTCGCCATCGGTCTCGTGGTGCTTCGCCTCCTGTATAGCGAGGGCAGCACGGCGTTCGGGATGGTGTTCTACGGCTACTACGACCTCTTCGCCGCCGCGCTGGTCACCCAGTTCTTCATGTCGGTCCAGATCTTCTTCAATGCGAGGGACGCCAAGTCGGCGATTCCCCTGGTGATCATGGGGGGCTCCCTCGGCGCCACCTTCGGGGGCTTCACCACGGGCGCCCTTGCCAAGGTCGTGGGCACGCCGAACCTCATGTTGCTGGCGGCGGCCTTCATCGCGGCGTTCGCCGCCGCGCTGCCCTTCGTGTGGGCGGGCATCCAACTCGGCAAGCCCAAGGCGCGGAAGACCACTCCTCACGGCTACTCCGTGGCCGAGTTCTTCGACATCTTCTCGCACCGGCACATCCGCCTCATCGCCGCCCTGGTGCTGATCACGGTCGTGGTCAAGACCATGGTGGACTACGAGTTCAACGAGGTCACGCGGCTCTACCTGGGGAACCGCGACGCCGTCTCCTCGTTCCAGGGCTGGGTTCTGGGCGCGGCCAACTGGCTTCCAATCGTCGTGCTGGCGGCGCTGGGGCCGATCCTGAAGCGCTGGGGGGTGGGCGTGGCCGTGCTGATCCTGCCCGTGGTCATGTTCTTCACCAGCCTGGGGCTGGGCCTCGTCTTCGGCGTCTGGATGGCCGTGGCCGCCAAGGCCTCCGACAGTGCCTTCCGGTACTCCGCGGAGCGCACCGCCCGCGAGATCCTCTACGTTCCCGTACCCACGGATCTGAAGCTGCGGGCGAAGGCGTACATCGACATGGCCTTGGAGAAGGGCGTCGGGAAGGTCCTCTCGGCGCTCGTCATCTTCCTTCTGCTGCAACGGATGGGGTTGAGGGGCATTCCGTGGGTGATCGCGGGTCTGTCCGCCATCTGGATGGTCGGCGCGCTCGCGGTGCGTCGTGAGTACCTGGCGACGCTCGCCGAATCCATCAAGGGGCGCTTCGCCAGCCTTCAGGGGAGCTTCGCCACGCTGACCGAGCGCAGCACGCTCGCGCTCGTGGAGGACGCCCTCCGAGGAGACCCGTTGCAGGTGGCCTTCGCTCTGGATCTGGTGGAGCAGGCCGGGCGCGTGGACGCAGGGCCGATCGCGGACGAGATGGAGCTCCTCCTCGGGCACGAGGAGCCCGAGCTGCGGGCGCGAGTGCTGCGCTTGCTCGCGCGCTTTCCGGGGTTGGTTGCGGAGGAGCGGATCCGTGTCTGCCTCTCGGATTCCAGCGAGACCGTCCGGAAGGCGGCGGTGGTCGCCCTGGCGGCCGCCGCGTCCGACTCCGATGAGCGCGTCGAGGTGCTTCGCGAGTTGCTCGAGTCGCCCGAACGTGGCGTGCGCCACGCCACCCTGACGGCCTTGGCCCGGGGCCAGGTGGCCTGCGACCGGAGCGCCGTCGTCGGCCGTGAGTACGTCCTGGAGCAGGTGGCCACGGCCGGCGGGGCCTCGACGGCCGGCGGGGCCTCGATGGCCCGCGAGCGCTCTTCGGCTCCGGCCGCTGTCGGGGCGGCAGGTGATGGTGATGCGCTGGCTTCGGCCTCCGCCGAAGCCCGTGAGGAGCTCGCTCTGGCATTGGGGCTGGTGACCGGAGAGGATCCCGTTCCCGGCCTTCTCGAGCGGCTCCTGGAAGACCGGGATCCTCGGGTCGTTCGCGCAGCGCTCCTCAGCGCCGGCGTGCTTGGACGTACGGCGCTGTACCCGGAGATGCTCGCGGCGCTCGCCGTCTCCGAGCTTCGCGAGGAGGCCCGCGAGGCGCTCACGGCCCAGGGTCTGGACGTGGTGGATACCCTGAAGGACGGGCTCGTCGATCCCCACCGCGATCCCCTCGTCTGCCGACAGATTCCGGGGGTGATGGCCCGCATCCCGGGCCAGCGGACCGTTGGCGCTCTACTCGACGCGCTGGCCGGGTCGCCGGACGACCGCGTCCTCGAGATCCGGATCCTGGAGGCGCTCGAGAAGCTGAGGGAGCACGCGAGCGACGGGGACCCGCTCGAGTTCGACGCCGTCCTCGTTCTCCCCATCGCCCGGACGGAAGCCGAGCGCGCCGGGCGCTATCGGACGCTCCGCACCGGTCTCGACCGAGGACCGCGGGACGAGGCGGGGATCCGATTGCTGCTCCGGGCTCTGGACGAGGCTTGGGAGGACTGCCGGCAATCGGTCTTTCGTTGCCTCGGGCTCCTCTTCGCACCGGGGGAGATGCGCCAGGCCCACCTCATCGTGAGGGGCGAGGACGAACGGGCGCGCGCGAACGCCGTGGAGTGGCTGGAAGAGACCCTGGGACACGAGCTGTTCGTGCGCCTGGAGCCCGCTCTGGTGCGCAGGAATGGACGGGTCGGCAAGGGGACTCCCGCCGGGCTCGAGGACGCGTGCGCCGAGCTCGTTGCCGATCGCGACGGATGGCTTTCCGAGCTGGCCAGGTGGAATCTGAGAACGTGTCGCGGCGAGGGCCGCGCGGAAGGGAGCGAGACGATGGACCGCATCGAGAAGGTCTTTCTGCTCCAGAAGGTGGATCTCCTGCAGGAAGCGAGGAGCTCGCATCTCGCCCTGCTCGCCTCGATCGCCGAGGAGGTGGACGTGAGCGAGGGAGAGGAGATCATTCGGCAGGGGATGTCCAACGAGTCGCTCTACGTGGTGATCCGGGGGTCGGTCGAGTTGCAGGGGATGGGCGACCAGCATGTCGTGGCGAAGGAGAACACGGCGTTCGGAACCTGGGCGCTCATCGATTCGGATCCGAGCGTGGTCGGGGCGCGCGCCGCCGAGTCGTCGCGTCTGCTCAGGATCACGAGAGGCGATTTCCAGGACCTGCTGGCCGACCAGCCGGAGTTGGCCATGGGCATGCTCCAGGGCCTCGCCCGCCGCTTGCGCGCGTTGGTCGCGTAGATGGTACGCAGGCACGTCGGGAGCCATCCGGTCGGGGCCGTCCGACCACCCACGATGCAAAGCGCCGAGGAGAGACGATGACCGAGGACCAACCCGCCACCGTGATGATCGTCGACGACGAGGAGATGGTGGTCCGGTCCCTTCAGAGCTTCCTGGGGCTGGAGACGCCCTACGAGGTGGCGACGTTCGTATCTCCGCAAGCCGCGCTCGACGCGCTGGAGGCGACGCAGGTCCAGGTCGTCGTGGCCGACTTCATGATGCCCGAGATGGATGGGATCACGTTCCTCAAGAAGGCACGGGAGATCCGACCGGAGGCGACACGCATTCTCCTGACCGGGTACGCCGACAAGGAGAACGCCATCCGCGCCATCAACGACGTCGGTCTGTACTACTATCTGGAAAAGCCGTGGGACAACGACCACCTGAAGCTCGTGATCCGGAACGGGGTGGAGCGGTCCACCCTCTTCAACGAGCTCTCCTCCCGCGTCGAAGCCCTGGAGAATGCCAACAAAGAGCTCCAGGGATTCCGTGAGCGGCTGGTGAAGGCCTTCCTGTGAGCGCGCTGCTGGCAGGGGGGTTGGGCATCGTGGCCTTCCTGGCCGTCGCTTGGGCGTGGGCGGCCACCCGCGCCCATCGCCGCACGAGCCGCGAGCTGGAGGATCTCCGGACCCGGTTCGATGAGACGGTCCGGGAGCTCGCGGATTCCCGTGCGTCTTCACGAGAGGCGTACGAACGACTTCAGCAGACGCAGGCCGAGCTGGTGAGCTCCGCCCGGCTCGCCACGCTGGGAGATCTCATTCGGGGCGTCGCGCACGAGATCAACACCCCCCTCGGGGCCCTCTCCAGCAACTACGACGTCACGCGCCGTGCGCTCGAGCGTCTCCAGGTCATCCTCGAGGACGAGGTCGTGGACGAGGACGAGCTCGTGGAGGTGCGCAAGATCGTGGTGGCCGTCGACGGGGTGCAGGAGACGAACGCGATGGCCGTGGATCGCATGGTCAAGCTCGTCAAGAGCCTCCGGACGTTCGGTCGGCCGGATCGCTCGGAGGTGGACCAGGTCGACCTCCACGAGGCTCTTCAGAGCACGCTCCGGCTGCTGACCCACGAGCTCTCCGACCGCATTCGCGTCGTCGAGGAGTTCGGTGACCTCCCGAGGGTCGAGTGCTATGCCGACCAGGTGAACCAGGTCTTCATGAACCTCCTGGTCAACGCCGCGCACGCGATTCGCGGAGAAGGCACGATCACGATCCGGACCCGGACCGAGGGAGATCGGGCCGTGGTCGAGGTGGAGGACACGGGCGTGGGGATCCCCGAGGCCAACCTGCGGCGCGTCTTCGAGCCGGGGTTCACGACGAAGGGAAAACGGATGGGGATGGGGCTCGGACTCCTCATCTCCCGACAGATCATCGAGCGGCACGGGGGCTCGATCTCGGTGCGCAGCGCGGAAGGCAGGGGGACCACCTTCACCGTCGCGCTGCCCCGGAGGCTCCTGCGTGAAGCTCCCGAATCGAGGGGTGGGGGTGGGGAGGCGGACGAGAAGGGGGTCGCAAACGACCGTCATCGACCACTTGACGCAGAGAGGGCGACACGATGAACACACGCTCGCGCATCTCCACGCTCACCGTCGCCCTGGCGCTGTGCCTACCCGGCCGCCCCGCGGCCGCACAGGACCAGAACATTCCGCTGCCGGCCGATTCCGTGGAATACCTGCTCACCCAGGGCCATTTCACATTGCCCAACATGCTCCAGGGGACGCGCTTCGTGGGTGACCGAACGCAGCGGGTGCCGCTCTTCTTCCCGGACAAGACGGCCATCCTGGTCAAGTGGGCTCCGGCCCCCAGAGGAGGCGAGGAGTTCAACAACAACCCGCGCTACGAGATCGCCGCCTACGAGCTCCAGAAGCTCTTCCTGGACGACGCCGACTACGTGGTGCCTCCCACTGTCGCTCGCATGATGCCGATGGGGTGGTACCGCACGGTGTCCGACAAGGTGGTCCCGACCTTCCGCGTCGGGCAGTCCGTCCTGGTCGCGCTGCAGTTCTTCCTGTACAGCGTCACCGCGGACGACGTGTGGGACAAGAAGCGCTTCGAGGCGGATTCGGTCTACGCCCGGCACTGGGCGGACGCGAACATCCTCACGTTCCTGATCGATCACAAGGACCAGAACAAGGGAAACCTCCTGATCTCCACGTATGCCGACAATCCGCGGGTCTTCTCGGTGGACAACGGGGTCGCGTTCCGAAGCGAGAAGAGCGACCGGGGCCAGCGCTGGAGCAGGCTCCAGGTGGAGCGCTTTCCCCATCATACGGTCGACCGGCTGCGGGCCCTGACGGAGGACGACTTGAGAAAGGCGCTCGGCGTCCTGTACCAGTTCGATCTCCAGGGGGACCAGCTCGTGGAGGTGGAGCCCACGGAGAACTGGGATGCGAACTCGGGCATCCGGCAGAGGGACGAAGGGGTGCAAATCGGGCTGACCGAAGCCGAGATCGGGGACGTATGGGATCGGATCGGGTACTTCCTGGAGAGAGTCGACGACGGTCGGTACAAGGTCTTTTGACCTCGTGCGCCGCGCTCGGGGAGTGGAACACGTGAGACGCTTTGCCCTTCTCGCTGCCGGATATCTTGTGCTGGCGGCGCCCGCTCAGGCGCCGTCGTACTATCACCTGGCGGGCGAGTACGGGCTCTGGGTGACGGAGCGTGGAGGAGATCTCCACGTCGGGTGGCTGACGGAGACGCCGACGAAAGGAGTCCTCGAGGTCATCCGGGACGGCAAGCAGCTCCACCGGTTCGAGACCCCGGTCTCCGAAGGGCACGAGGTGGACTTCCCGAGACCTCCCGACGGTCCGCTGGTGCTACGATACGGCGCCGTCGACAGCGCCCAGGCCGCGAAGCGCTACAACACCACCGTCTATCTGACCCGGAAGGTCGCGCCTGCTCCGGGTGTCCTGAACGGCGTCGACTCGTTGTTCGTCGTGGGCGACACCCACGGTGAGTACGACAATCTGAGCCGGCTCCTGGAGGGCGCGGGTCTGATCGACGAGAACGGCCGATGGTCGGGTGGACACAAGCACGTGGTCTTCCTGGGCGATCTCTTCGACCGCGGCCCCGACGTCACCAGGAACCTATGGTTCATGTACCGCCTCGAGCGTGAAGCGGCCCGAGCGGGCGGCGGTGCCCACGTGGTGCTCGGGAATCACGAGATGATGGTCTTCACCAACGACCTGCGCTATACGTCGCCCAAGGAGCGTTTGGTGGCCATGCTGCATGGCACCAGCTACCCGAAGCTCTTCGACATCCGCCATTCCGTGCTCGGCCGATGGCTTCGCTCGAAGCCGGGCATGATGAAGATCGACGGGATCCTCCTCGCCCACGGCGGCGTGACCCCCCAATACGCGCGCTATGGCGTGAGAGCCTTCAACGACTCGCTTCGCGCCTTCCTGGGTGAAGATTTCTTCTACTACATGAGCGCGCTGTTCGACCATGCCGACACGACGGTGAAGCTCGTTCAGGATTCCGCGGATGTCTCGCGCGTGTCCGCGTCGCACGTCGTGGTCATGGATACGGTCACCGCCGACCGTCGGCTGGACTTCTTCTTCGCGGACACCAGCGTGTTCTGGTTCCGTGGCTACCTCTCGGTCGACCTGGCTTCCCGCGAGGCAGGGGCGAGCGCCGCTTCCCCCGAGAACAGTGCTCGCGCGGCGCCCGAGTCGGACCGGGACGTTCGGAAAGCTGAGCTGGAGTCGGTGCTGAAGCGTACCCGTGCGAGCATCCAGGTGATCGGCCACACGCCGGGTCCGACCGTTCGATGGCGGTTCGGAGGCCGGCTGATCGCCGTAGACCTCGACCATCCCGCCACCGAGATGGCGCTTCTGGTTCGGGACGGGAAGGGTGGCTATCGAGCCTACCGCTACACCCAGAAGGGCCCGGCGGGGCCGCTGCCCGAAGACCCGGCCGACGGAGGCGGGAACGACGGAAGGTCGGCGGACGGAGGATCCTGAGCCGTCCCCTCCTCGGCCGAGCCAGGGCCGGCCTTCGGTCTGCCGTAGGTGCTCATGGTGTCCCCGATACGCCACGGGCCCCCACCCCCCCGATGGAAGTCCAGGGGGGTGGGGGCCCGTGGGCCGCGTCGACGGACAGGCCGGCTAGTTGCTGCTCGGCGCTGCCGCTGCCAGCGGCGTCATCTTCTCGATCGTGTTCTGGATGAGGGCCTCCGTGTACGGCGGGTTGTGGATGCCTCCACTCCCGTCCTCGCTGACCATCTGGAAGTTGAGCGCGGCGGCGGCCACGTTCGCCGAGTACCTTCCCGGCACGAAGCTGTCCGACGTGGAGTCCATCACGCCGATCGCCCTCAGAAGCACGCGAAGGCTGTCCATCTTCGTCTGCATGCTCTCCCTGAAGCCGAGGAAGTCGAAGCTCTGGATGGAGTTATGGCACGCCTTGCACCCGGCGACGTTGTCCACCACCGTCCCGTGGTACACGTACGACATGTTCCAGGTGTGACCCCCGGCCTGGTCGCCGAAGGGCGTAGCCATGTGGCACTGCGGGCAGCCGTTGGCGTCGTACCCGTGGGCGCTCGGCCCGCCGGTGATCGTCATGGAGCCCGTGAACTCGAAGCCACCGAGGCCCCCGAGGACCTCGGCCTGCGGTCCATGGTGGAACCCGTACCGGCTCGACGAGATCGTGATCGAGTCGCCATCGATGGTCGGCGTCTCCGCCGGGTCCAGGGGCCGGCCCTGATGGCACTGGGCGCAGAGGTTGCCCTTGCCGAAGTCCACCTGTCCACTGGTGGCCCAGAGTTGGACCGGCGCGGTGGTCGTCAGCGCGTAGTCGGCCGCCGTGTACGTCGTGTGGATCTGGTGACAGGTCCGGCAGTTGATCGGAGAGGGATTCTCGATGTCCGCCGAATCCGTTTGAGCACCTGTCGCGATCCTCTCCACGAAGCCCTCGTGCGTGTGGCACACCGCGCAATCCGCCGTGCTCCTCTCGAAGTTGCCGCCGAGATAGTGCACGGAGTTCTCGTACTGGATCTCCCGAGCGAAGATCTGGGTGTCGCTCGTGTGACACTCGGTGCAGGTCGCGGTCGCGGCAGGCCCGGCGGGGCCCTGCGGTCCCTGCGCGCCTGCCGGTCCGGCAGGACCCGCTGGACCGGCAGGTCCCGTCGGACCCTTACAGGCTGCCACCGCCAACGCGAGCACCGCGGCTTCGAACAGGACGGTAGGTCGACGTCTCATAGGCTCTTCTCCAGTCTGTCTCCCCCCTCTTGGGGCATCCGTAGCCAGCGGGTGGGAGGCTTCCGTAGGCCCGCGTCGTCGCGCACGAGCTCCGGAAGCGCCTGAGGAGGGGAGAAGTGCTGGCACGTACCGGGGGGCCCGCCCACGATGTCGAAGGTCCCTCACCGGCGGACATGGAATCATGGTCCGTCCGTACGGTGACGGGAGGTAGCAAGGTACCTATCTTTACTCACCTGCGGTAGGTTCGAGCTTGCCTGCCGACCTCGTTCACGGACCCTCCCTTTCGAGCCGGGCCCCGACCCGACCTCGAGCTCTGGGAGCCTATCGATGATCGATGTGGTCGTGGCGGTGTCGGATCCCCTGGTGCGCATAGGAATCAAGGCGGTGCTGGACGGCGCCGAGGACTGCAGAGTCGTGGGGTCGCCCGAGGGTCTCGACGAGCTTCGGCAGCTGATGGGAGAGCTGAATCCCGCCGTCCTCATCCTGGATGTAGCCTATCGGCGGGCGGATGATTCTCTTCTGGCCGACCTGGCCGCGAAAAGCCCGTCGTGCGGCGTTCTGGTCCACGTCGAGCACTCCTCGCTCGAGTGTGCGCTTCGTCACCTGCTCGACCTGGGTAGTCGGACCTATCTCTCCGACGAAGCCTTACGCCGGCTGGACGAGTGCTGCCTCACTTCGCTTCGCATGGGTGCCCAAGGCTGTCTGCCGCAGCAGGTCGATCCGGAGTCCTTGTTGCGTGCCATACGCTCGGTCGCATCCGGCGAGGTGGTTGCCGCTCCGTGGCTGACCGCCGTGGCGCGCATGGGGAGCGACGTGTCCGAGGAAGGGATGCGCCGGCCGATCACACCCCGGGAGCTGGAGGTCATCGCCCTGCTGGCACGGGGCCTCGGCAACAAGCAGATCGCCAAGCGGCTGGGCATTCGTGAGCAGACGGTGAAGAACCACGTGACGCGGGCCATGGACAAGCTCGGCGTGACGAGCCGTCTGGAGGTTGGCCTGATGGCCTCGCGCATGAACCTCGAGTTGACCGAGGATCCGTCTTCGTAGACACGGCGACCTTGTGTCGAGGCGCCGTACGCAGTGAAATTCGACATACCCCCCACGTGCAGCACTCGCGATCGCCTGCCCAACCTCTGTACAAGCTCGAGCCGTGACTGCCAAGAGATACCGGTGCATCCGGTGTCGATCGAGGATCGACACCGACCTTCACGCATGCCCCTTCTGCGGTGAGGCGGACGCCCTCCGTTATCGGCGCTCCCGCCGCCGCGCGCTCATGGGCGCGTTGGTGGTGCTGGCCGCCGTGGTAGCGAGCTTCTGGGTCGCCCTCCCCTGAGCGTTACCGCGTCTCCCACGGGAGCCCGATGCGGGCAGTGGGGTAGCTGAAGAAGAGAGGAAGCCGGGCAACCGTCGTCGGGGACGGTGCCCGCACCTCACACCTTTCGATCGGGGCACGGATGAGCGACCCGAACCAGCCACCGTCGGATGCCGTTCGGAAGCCCGTGAAGACGGGTGGCTACTGGGCGATCGCCTTCGTGGTCGGCTCGCTCCTCGCGCTCGCGCTCGTGCCCGTGTTTCTCGGTCGCCAGACCGAGGCGGCGCAGAGACAAACGGTCGAGGTGATCGAGCCGGCGCGGGCTCTCGCGACCCGTCTCGGGCTCATCCAGGCGCGCCAGATGTCCCGCTTCCAGGCATACTTGCTCTCCGGAGATCGCAGGTACGAGCGGCCGTACGAACAGGCGCATCAGGAGGAGAGCGACTCCACAGCCCGCCTCCGGGATCTGATCCAGGAGATGAAGCTGCACAACGCCCAGGACAGCCTGGCCTTGCGCGAGCGGCTGGTGAATCTCTCCACGCTCTCGCAGAGCTGGTACCTGGAACATCGACCCGCCTTCGACTCCCCTCAGGCACGGACGCAGATGAACCAGAACCTGCCCGAGGAGCAGCGGCAGTACGAGGAGCTCCAACAGGCGGCGATCGAGCTCGAAAGTGCCATCCAGGGCGTGATGGAGGACAGTCGGCAGCAGACGGAGCGGACCCGGGCGCTGCAATCGAACATCACGACGATCCTGGCGCTCCTGGCGCTCGGCGCGACGCTGGTCGTGGGAGTCGTCGGAATACGCCTCAGACTCCTGACGTCGGAAGCCGACTCACGGCGGCGGGATGCGCTTCGAGCGCGGCGCGACATCGACGCGCTCATGGACGCGACCAGCGACGGTGTGCTGGGGATCGACCTCCAGGGCAGGTGTATCTCGCTGAATCGGGCCGGGAGTGAGCTGCTCGGGTTCTCGGAATGGGAGATCCGTGGCCGGGACGTCCACGACACCGTGCACCACACGAGACCGGACGGGTCACCGCGTCCACGCGACGCGTCACCGATCCTGCGGGCGCTACGCACCAGCATGAGGGCGCGCTCTCCCGACGGAGACGTGCTGTGGCGACGGAAGGGGGAGTCGTTCCCCGCGCAGTGGACGCTGCGGCCGCTGGTGGACGGCACGGAGGTGCGCGGCGGGGTGCTCACCTTCACCGACATGACGGAGATTCGTGAGAACGAGGAGGCTCTGAGGCGGGCGCTGCGGGCGAGGGACGAAGTCGTGTCGATCGTGTCCCACGACCTGCGGAACCCCCTCGGGGTGATCTCCGCCGCGGCCGAGCTCATACTGGACCTCCCCCTGTCGGAATCGGAGCGTCGCAAGCAGGCCGAGATCATTCGGCGTTCGGCCGCGCGGATGGCGCGTCTGATTCGGGACCTCCTGGATGTGGCCCGCATCGAGGCGGGCGCCCTTCGCGTGCTGCCCGAGGCCATCGGCCCCGAAGCCGTCCTCGATGAGACGCGGCTCGCGTTCGAGTCCCAGGCCGCGGAACGGGGCATCACGCTGGAGGTGACGGCTGCGCCGAACGTCCCATCGGCACGGATGGACCGGGATCGGATGGTCCAAGCTCTGACGAACCTGGTAGCCAATGCGCTGAAGTTCACCCCGCGCGGCGGGCGCGTGACCGTCACGGCGGGCCTCCGCCGAGGGCAGCTCGCCTTCTCGGTCAGCGATACCGGTCCCGGCATTCCGGAAGAGGCGCTCGGGCGATTGTTCGACAGATTTTGGCGGGGTGACCGGAGCGATCATGGAGGTGCGGGCCTGGGCCTGGCGATCGTGCGAGGCATCGCCGAAGCGCACGGAGGCTCCGTGGAAGTGGCGTCGGAGCCGGGCGAGGGGGCCACCTTCACGATCTTCCTGCCCACGGTCGAAGTCGTGGAGCCCGATCCGGTCTGAAGACCTCCCGGCGGGGAGGTCTGGCTAGAGGTCCGCCCTCCAGGAATGAAGCGCCGCGACCTGGTTCGTCGTGAAGCGGTGCACACCCAGGTCGAGAAGGCGGGCGGCGTTGTCCGGGTCATCGACCGTCCAGACGCACAGATCGGTTCCCTCGGCTCGGGCACGCTCGGCCAGGGATGGGCTCGCGACGAGAAGGTCCGCCCGGAAGTCGACGAGCGCCTTCGTATCGCCGGCCGCCTTGTCCAGCGCATCCTCCGCGCGGTCGCCTTCCTCCACGATGTAGCCGACCGCAATCGAAGGCTCCCGGCCGCGCATCCGGTCGAGCAGCGTCCAGTTCATGGAGATGAAGACCGTGTCGTCGAGCATCCCCGCGACCTCGGCCACGTGGAGCATGCGGTCGACATCCTCCAACTCCCGGTAACCCTTCACCTCGGCGTAGACGCGACCTACGCGCCCCCTGACGTGATCGAACGCTTCTGCGAGGGACGGGATGCGGACACCGGCGAACTCCTCCGAGAACCACCTGCCCGCGTCCAGGCTCCTGAGCTGTTCCAGCGTTCGCCGCTGCAGAGGGCCCACGCCGTTGGTCGTGCGGCTCAGCATCGCATCGTGGAAGAGCACGGGTGTCCCGCACGCCGCCGTGTGGATGTCCCATTCGACGGCATCCGCGCCTGCCTCGAGCGCAGCGTCCAGGGCAGGCAGCGTGTTCTCCGGGGCCCGCGCGCTGTACCCGCGGTGCCCGATGATCTCGATCGAGTCGTACAGGGGACCTCTCCGTGCCTTCGGTCGACTGGGAGCCTCGAATCTCGTCTCCCTTCGGATGGAGGGCAACCGGAGCGTTCCCCTCAGGAAGCGGGCTGCTCGCCTCCCTCCGTTTCCGGCGCCCTGGGGCTCTCGAGCGCCCTATGGAACTCCGCCGCCTCCGCGATCCGGGCGAGGCTCCCTTCCATGGCCTCGATCTGCTGCTCCATGAGCCCGACGCGGCGCTCCAGGATCCCCAACGTCTCGTCCGCTCCCTTGCGATCCATGAAGCGCCCCAGCGCTTCTACCGTAGGTTTGAGGGCGAAGCGCGCCGTGATTCCGATAATCGGCACCAGAACGATGGAGATCCCTCCGATCACGGCGACCAGCGCCGTGAGATCGATCGGTAGCATCTGCATGGGTCGACACGCCTCCCGAGGTTGGTGGTGAGCGATTCATGGTGCGGAGCCCTCACCCGGGGCGCAAGCTTCCCGCGGGGGACCTTCCGGGGGGTTCCAACCAGGGGACCCTACCACCCGTCCAAGGAGAGTGAGCCCGAGGATCGGGACGATGAACCGTGACCGGGGCCTGTCGGTGCCTGCACACACGGAAGCGATGGACGTGACGTGGGCCGTGGGTGGGGACCACGAGGCATTCGAGCGTCTCTACCACGCCCATGTGGGACGCATCTATGCGCTGGTGCGTCGCATGACGGAGGAAGACGTGGCCGAAGACCTGACCCAGGAGGTCTTCATCCGGGCCTGGCAGAAGTTGGGGACGTTCCGCGGCGACGCGCTCTTCGGCACCTGGCTGCACCGACTCGCCGTGAACCACGTCCTCACGCGTCGGGAGACGCTTCGGAGGCGAGAGGCCCGCAGGGTTCGGGGGAACGGGATCCTCGACCGGGCGGTGGATCG
>CAZVYM010000042.1:0-30880 GCA_964630935.1 uncultured Gemmatimonadaceae bacterium
ATGGAAGGGACCGTCGGATGATCGGAGAACTCGTGGAAGGTGTGACCGAAGCGCTCAACCGGGACGCCGTCGAGCAGATATCCACCGGAGAGCCGAACTGGCTCCGTCAGCGTCGCGCGGAGGCGTGGGACGTGTACGAGCGCACGCCGATGCCCACGACGCGACTGGAGCAATGGCGCTACACGGATCTGAAGAAGATGCTGGCGCTCGACACCCTGACGCTCGGCCAGGCGGAGGCCGCGCCGGACGACATGGAGCAGTGGCCGATCCCGCTCCGCGAGGCGATGGCTCTGGACCGCGAGAACGCCTGCGGTCACATCGTGTTCATCGACGGACATGTCGTGCACACCGACCTGGACGACGGGCTCTTGGCCAAGGGCGCGCTCCTCATGTCGCTCCACGAGGCCATCGAGCGACGTCCGGATCTGCTGCAGGAGTACCTCGCCACCAAAGCCGTTCCTCCGGAGGACGGGAAGTTCGCGGCGCTCAACGCCGCACTCTGGACCGACGGCGTGCTCCTGCACGTACCCCGCGGGGTTCACCTGGAGCGTCCCGTGCGCGTGACCCGTTGGTTCAGCGAGGCGGGCGTCGCGACCTTCTCCCGGGTGTTGATCGTCGCGGAGTCGGCGAGCCGGGTATCCTACGTCGACGAGATGCTCTCCGACGATCTCGACCGGCAGAGCCTGGTATCCGTGGCGGTCGAGGTCATGGCGGGCGACGGCGCCCACGTCCAGTACGTGGCGGTACAACGCCTGGGAAGCGGCGCGTTCTACCAGTCGGTGCAGCGGACGCTGGCACAGCGCGACGCCAAGCTCGACACGCTGAACGTGGCACTGGGCGCGAGCGTCAGCCGGGTGGATCTGAACGCCCGCCTGCTCGGGCCCGGGGCCGACAGCGATATGCTCGGCCTCTATTTCGGGGACGGGGACCAGCACTTCGACTTCAACACCAGCCAGGACCACGTGGCCGAGAGCGCGACGAGCGATCTGCTGTACAAGGGCGCGCTCGACGGGTCGAGCCGGGCGGTCTTCCGTGGGATCATCCGGGTGCACAAGGGCGCCCAGAAGACCGACGCCTACCAGACGAATCGGAACCTGCTCCTGTCGCCCCACGCCCGGGCCGATTCGTTGCCGAACCTCGAGATCGAGGCCGACGACGTGAAGTGCTCCCACGGCGCCAGCGTGGGCGAGCTCGACAGCGAGGCCAAGTTCTACCTCATGAGCCGGGGGCTGAACCGCACCCAGGCGGAGCGCCTGGTCGTGCTCGGGTTCCTGGGAGAGGTGCTCTCCCGACTGCCCATGAGCGGCGTAGGTGACAAGGTCCGACACGTGATCGAGCGGAAGCTGCACGGGTTGGCGTAGTGGAGGCTGCTCCGACAGTGTCGCCACGCTCCCACGCCGGGTGGGCCGACCCTCGCTCCGCCCTGGCCTGGGACGCCTGGCTCTCACGTGGGAGCCGTGCCCGTGGCTGAGTGGACTCGGGTGGCAGACATCGACGCCGTGGGGCCCGGCAGGCTCGTGAACCGCATGGTGGGGCTCCAGGCGATCGTGTTGGCGAACGTGGACGGGCGCATTTGCGCTCTCGAAGACGAGTGCTCCCACGAGGCCTATCCCCTCTCCGACGGTGAGCTGGAAGGTGGAGACCTGGTCTGCATCTACCATGGCGCGCGCTTCGACGCGTGCACGGGCAAGAACAAGGGCCTGCCCGCCATTCGACCCGTTCGGTCGTTCCCGGTCGAAGTTCGGGACGACGGGATCTACGTTGAGGTATGAGCCAGCTCGACATCGCGAGCGTGCGCCGGGAATTCCCGGTCCTGGACCAGAAGGTCAACGGAAAGCCGCTCGTCTATCTGGATAGCGCCGCCACCTCCCAAAAGCCCCGTTCGGTGCTCGAGGCGGTCGAAGCCTACTATCTCCACGACAACGCCAACGTCCATCGGGGCATCCACGAGCTGTCCCGCCGCGCGACCGACGCGTACGAGGAAGCGCGCGCCAAGGTCGCGGGCTGGGTCGGTGCGGCGGATCCGTCGGAGATCGTGTGGACTCGCGGCACCACGGAGGCCATCAACCTGGTGGCGACCGCTTGGGGGCTCGACCACGTCGGTCCGGGCGACGAGATCCTCCTCACGGTCTTGGAGCACCACTCGAACATCGTGCCGTGGCAGCTCCTCGCTCGCAGGACCGGCGCGAAGCTCCGCTACATCGAGCTGGACGAACAGGGCCGCCTCGAGCTGGACGGCCTGTCCTCGCTCCTTTCCGAGCGCACGAAGCTCGTTGCGGTCGCACACGTGTCCAACTCTCTGGGGACGATCAACCCCGTGGCCGAGATCGCGAAAGCGGCCCACGCCGTCGGTGCGCTGGTCCTCGTGGACGGCGCCCAGGGGGCGGTCCACACAGCCGTGGACGTCCGGGACCTGGGCGTGGATTTCTACGCTCTGAGCGGCCACAAGATGTGTGGGCCGACCGGGATCGGCGCACTCTGGGCCCGCCGCGATCTCCTGGACGAGATGTCGCCCTACCAGGGCGGCGGCGAGATGATCCGCGTGGTCGAGCGCGACATGAGCACCTGGGCGGAGGTACCGCACAAGTTCGAGGCCGGCACGCCGAACATCGCCGGCGCGGTGGGCATGGGGGCCGCCGTGGACTTCCTGGCCGGGATCGGCATGGATGCCATCATGGAGCACGAGCGTGACCTGCTCTCCTACGCGCTGGATCGAGTCCGAGCGGTCACAGGCGTCCGCGTTCTCGGCCCCGAGTCGGTGGAGGAGCGCTCGGCCGTGATCTCGTTCACCATGGGCGATGCCCATCCCCACGACATCTCCACGATCCTGGACGGCGAAGGGATCGCGATCCGGGCCGGGCATCACTGCGCTCAGTTGGTCATGAAGCACTTCGGCGTCGCCGCGACCGCCCGCGCGTCGTTCTATCTGTACAACACGCCCGACGAGGTGGACCGGCTGGTCGACGGGCTGGAGGTCGTGCGGTCGATCTTCGGCTGAGGCGGCGGCGGCCGGCACGCAGCCGGCCGGCCGTGTCGCCGCGGCCGAGGGCTGCGGCCACGCTGTCGCTCGGGACGGCCGATACGCTAGATTCGTCTCTCCTTCAACTCGCATTCGGCAGGTCGGCATGAATACGCCAGCCCTGAATTCTCTCTATCAGCAACTCATTCTCGAGCACTACCGGAACCCCCACAACAAGGCGGAGCTTCCGGACAAGACGGTCGAAGTCCACATGGCCAATCCGGTGTGCGGCGACGAGATCCGCATCCAGCTCCGCATCGAGGACGATCATATCGAAGAGGCGAAGTTCGTGGGCCAGGGATGCTCGATCTCCCAGGCCGCGGTCAGCATGATGACCGACCTCTTGAAGGGAAAGTCCCTGGACGAGGCGGACGCCCTCGCCCATCGGTTCACGGAGCTCATGCACGGCGACGAGGAAGCCGCCAAGGACCGTAACCTCGGGGACCTGCGTGCGCTTCAAGGCGTGAGCAAGTTCCCGGTACGCATCAAGTGCGCGCTCCTGGGGTTCGACGCGCTCCAGGAAGCGCTCAAGAAGACCGGCACGGGAAGCAGGCACTGAACGTCGGACACGTCTTTTCCGCTCATCTGCCCGACACACCGGCGGGGCCCCTGACGGTGTGGGCCACCGCCAAGGGGCTTCGCCGCATCGAGTTCGGCCCCCTTCCCAAGGATTCCCACGTCGACTCGCCCGAGTCGTGGCCCACCCTCCTCCATTCCGCCGTCAACGAGCTCGAGGAGTACTTCTCCCGCCGCCGCCGCACGTTCGAAATCGCCCTGGAGATCGACGCGGCGACCGCGTTCCAGCGGGACGTCTACCGCCACCTGCGTGAGATCGCCTACGGACATGTGACCACCTACGGGCAATTGGCCGAAGCGCTCGGGCGGCCGGAGGTCGCGAGGGCGGTCGGCCAGGCGGTGGGGGCCAATCCGATCCCGATCGTCATCCCGTGCCACCGGGTGATCGCGGCGGAGGGAAGGCTCGGTGGATTCAGCGGGGGACTCGATGCCAAGGTCGCGCTGCTCAGGCTCGAGGGCGTCGACGTCGACGGGCCGGACCCGAACAGCCGCGTACACCCCGAGGTGATCCCGCTGGATCTATAGCAAGCGCTGCCCAGTGTTGCGCCCCGCGTCGGCAAGCGCCACGGCCCCGAATCCGCACCGAGCGACGAAGGAGGCCTCGGTTACCACCGCCTCGTGAAGCGCGCCGGGAAGAGTCCCTTCGCATAGTCGAGCGACGGCCGTCCGTCCAGGATCTGGTCGGCCACCAGCACGCCGGTCACGGGAGCGAGTGTGAGCCCGAGCATCCCGTGCCCGGTGGCCACCGCCACTCCTTCGACACCGGGCAGAGGCCCCACGATCGGCAGCCCGTCCGAGGCCATCGGGCGCAACCCGCACCACTCCGAGACGGAGGACGCTCGGCCCAGCCCGGGGAGGTACCGACGTGCCGCCGTGGTGAGCTGCTCCAGGCGCTCCGGCCGCATGACGTCGTTCAGCCCCGAGAACTCCATCGTCCCCGCGAACCGGACCACATCCTCGCCGAGCGGAGTGCAGAAGACCGACGTCTCGTGGAGAACGCTCGCCAGCCTGAGCGGAGGTGCGGCCCCTTCACCGACCGGGAGGTCCCGGTGATACCCCTTGCCGGGCTGCACCGGCAACCGCACGCCGGCCCGTCGGGCGATGGAGAGGCTGAACGGTCCGGTGGCCAGAACCACCGCATCCGCCCCGATCACGTCACCGCCGCGGGTGCGCACGCCCGAGGCTCGTCCTCCCTCGAGGACCAGGTCCTGCGCCTCCACGCCCGTGCGCACGTCGACGCCCATCCGCCGGACACGCTCGGCCAGCTCCAGCACGAAGCGGCCCGGGTCGAGGGTACGGGCTTCGGGATAGTAGACGCCGCCCACCACGTCGTCCGCGAAGGCGGGCTCGAACGCTCGCAGCTCTTCGCCCGTGAGCAGGCTCGGTCGGTAGCCGTACCGCTCGATGATCGCCGCCTCGTGGCGTGTGTCCTCCAGACCCTCGTCCGTCCGGCACACCGCCAGGTAGCCGTCGGTCCGGTAGGCGCACGGGATCGCCTGGTCCTCGACGAGCTCGTCGAACAGGTCCAAGGCCTCCATGCCGAGAGGCGCCATGATCTCCATGCACGCCTCGACGTGGTCCCACGTGCAATAGCCCGCGAACTCCGCGAGCCATCGCCACAGGCCCGGATCCCAGCGCGGCTCGATGTAGAGCGGGCTGGTCGGATCCGCCATCTGCAGCAAGGCCCTGCGTACCCGGCCCGGCTTGTTGAGGGGCGGGTGCCCCGCCGACACCGTGCCGGCATTCCCGAACGAGGCCCCCGCGGCGATCTCGTCGCGCTCCAGGAGCACGACGTCCGCGCCACGATGTGCCAGGTAGTGCGCCGAGCACACTCCGATGACGCCTCCACCCACCACGACGACGCGCGATCCCGCCATCCCTCTCGTTCTCTACTCTGCGGTTGGATCCAACAAGACCTTGATGGAGCCCGTCCCCCGGCGGTCGGCCGCGGTGACGAGGGCGTCCCTGAACTGGTGCAGCGGAAAGACGTGCGTGACCATGTCGGCGAGCGGCGCCCGGCTCTCCAGGAGCAGGTCGTGCGTGACCTGGAACGTATGCGCGGACCCGCCACGCCACTCTTCGCGGCCGTAGCACACGAACCCTCGGACGTTCAGCTCGTGCGCCCAGATGAACGTCAGATCGAGCTTCTTGAGCTCCGCCGCGCAGCCCAGCATGACGATGCGGCCCCTCGGCGCTGCGTATCGGAGCGACTGCTCGATGGTCTCGCCGCTCCCCACGCAGTCGAAGATCAGCGGGAAGCCGCCGCCCGCGTAGACCTCGTCGCCGAGGATGGGCATGTACGCCTGCGCGCCCGTGTCCACGAGCGCCTGGCGCGCCTCGTCTCCGGGAGACACGGTGCCGCTGGCCCCAAACCGGAGCGCCAGCTTCGCCTCGTGTCCGCGCTTGATCTGGGACAGGATCTCTCCCTGGAAGCCCGCCGCACGCAACGACCAGATCGTGCCGAGGGCGATGGGCCCGCTCCCGATGACCAGCACGGGGCCCTCGCCCCAGGGGCGCATCCCGAGCGCCGCGTGCATCCCGACCGACACCGGCTCGATGAGCACGGCCGTGCGATCGTCCAGCGCGTCGTCGACCGGAAAGAGCTGGCTCTCGTGGGCGATGGTGCGCTCACCCCAGCCACCCGGGATGTCGGCGTGGTAGCCGACCGTGGTGCCCCGAGCGAGCGGATGCCCGTCGATCTCCAGCGCTCCCTCGTCGCCCGCATGCCCGCACGTGTTGGGCAGGCCCGCCGCACACGACGCGCACTGCCCGTCTTCCGTGAAGCCGCGCATGGTGCAGGAAATGAGAGGATCCACCGCCACCCGCTGTCCCGGCTCGACGCGCCGGACCGCCGACCCTACCTCCAGGACGCGGGCCACGATCTCGTGGCCCAGGACGGCGGGAAACGAGCCGAACGGCTCCATGGCCGGGCTGGCGCTGAAGGTCAGGTTCCCGATATCGGTGCCGCAGATCCCTGCCTTCAGGACCTCCAGACGCACCCAGTCGTCGGCGGGCAGGCCGGGCTCCGCGACTTCACGGAGGCGCACCCCGCTCGGCCTTCCGAAGACCGCGGATCGGGTGATGCCCCCCAGGCTCTTGCCCAGGAGAAAGCCGGGAATCGTGACGTTGAACGTGACCGCGCGCATGGGCCGGAAGGTAGCGGCATGGAACAGGGATGGGGAGCCGGAAGCCCCATTCGGAGCGGGCGCGCGGACCGCTCGGCGCGCGCTGCGGACGGCGCACCGTCTCCTGTGGTTCGTCCACGGCTCAGCGGCGTGTCAGACCCCAGAGCTGCACATGCTCCACGTCGAGGCTGTCTCGTGCGAGCCCGAGCAGCGCGTCCCGGTCGATGTCGAAGACCTCGAAGCCCGCGGGTGTGTGCATCTCGCCGAGAAGCCGTCCGTCCGGATCGTAGACGGACCATCGCTTCGCGTCGTCCGATTCCCATGGACTCGCGTAATCCTGCACCCACAGATCGCCCACCGCGTCCACGAGCATGTCCCCGTGGGTCGGCAGGGCCGGAACCCGGGGCAGGGCTTCCCACGTCTTGCGGATGGCGTCCGGATTCGGCTTCGCCCCGACCGTCCTCACCCGGTTCGAGGTGATGCCCTGGATGAAATCGTCGATGAAGCGTCCGAGGATCTCATCCGTCATGGGTTGCGGGGGACGGTCCGTTCGACGGATGACACGGGCCGAAGTGCCGTCGCGGCCATACACCAGTACCTCGTACGTGTCGCTCGTGCCGACATACGTGTCGTCATGGCCGACCGCCACCCAGGTGGCACGAGCGAACGGGATCGTGCCCTCTTGCACGTTCACGACTCCACCCCCCGCCGAGGTCCGGCGCTCGAGCATGTCCGCTCCGGGGAATCGCCCTAGATCGACCTTCTTCGGGGTCCCGGCATCCGGGGGCAAGAGGGCCACCTCGAGCGTGTCCCGTTTGTACCCGTTCGCGTCGGGGTTCGCGTGCACGGGCAGCCCGACCACGAGCGTCCCGTCGGAGAGCACACCCTCGACGGTCGGGGGCGCTCCCTCGGCGATATCCGCGAGGCTCAGGTCGTGCGCGAACTCGCCGGTCGGCCCGAAGACGCTGATGCGCCGGTTCCGCCGGTCGTAGGCGAGCAGGGAGTCGCCTCCGAACCGGAAGAGGTCGGTGATCGTGCGGAACTCGCCGGGGCCGTCGCCCTGTCCACCCGAGGACCGGATGAACCGGCCCTCGTCGTCGAAGAACCGCAGCTGCTGCGTACCGGCGTTCGCAACGACGATCCTGCCGTCACTCAGCCTACGCGCTCCCGTGACCCGGAAGAGCTGGTAGGCCGAATCACCTTCGACGAGCCCGATCTGCACGAGCGGCTCCGCCGAGAAGCTCCACACGTCGGTCGCGGTCGTCGACGGCGCGGCGTCCTCGACGATCTCGACGCCGGAGCTGTCGCGGGTCGCGTAGGTGGATGCGGACGGCTCGCCCCTTCCACAGGCGCCCAAGAGAAGAACGGCCCATGCGGCCGTCGTCCGTGCATTCGGCGTAGGAGGCATCGTCGGCTCGGTAGGTGTGCGACACCCGGCGGTCCCGGACTGCCCGCAACGTAGCGGCAGGGACAGAAGACCGCGACCCAAGGGCAGCGCCGCAGAGAGCACCGTAACCGCAGCATCGAGCACGAGTCAGTCCCGCAAAGCCCCCGCTCGCACCCGCGGGCGGCGTCCGACCGCCGCGCTCAGTCGCCCGCGATCGCCCCCTCGGGCCGCTCGACCTCGAGCGTCTCGGGATCCACCAGCGGCTGCCAGAGCTGCATGGCCGGGAAGGTCGACAGGAACCAGCGGATCGACCCCACCCAGAGGCCCAGGAACATCAGTCCGATCAGGGGCTGCCAGATGGGGAACGCGGGCGCGCCCACCTGATGCAGCGACGGCGCCACCATGAGGTACCGCTCTACCCAGAGGCCGAGCAGGATGACCGTGGTGAACGTGGCCAGGACCTTCGGCTTGATCTTCGCCCGGCGTCCGAGCAATCCGACGAGCGGGATCACGAAGCAGAGGAAGATCATGACCAGCGAGACCACGCCGAAGGGTGGAGCCGAGCGGTGGACGATCCAGGCCTGCTCCCAAGGCATCTTGCCGTACCAGATCACCAGGTACTGCGAGAAGAACAGGTACGTCCAGAAGATCGTGAACGCGAAGGCCAGCTTCCCCAGGTCGTGGCGCTGCTGAAGCCCGATCGCGTGCTCGAAGTCCTTGTGCTGCCGCCGGACGTAGAGGCTCCAGACGGCCGTGGCCGCGATGCCACCCCAGAACGCGCCCATCCAGAACCACGGCGCGAGCATCGAGCTGTACCAATGGGGCTCGAGCGACATGACCCAGTCGTACGAGATCATGGTCATGACGGCCACGTACAACAGCACCAGAGCGGGCGCGATACGCGTCATCCGCTGATAGCTGGCCGTCTCTTCCTGCTCCTGGCCCATCCAGCCCTGGCTCAGGCGCTCGCGCCAGGACGCACGGCCGGGATCTTCCTCGCCGGACTGCCGGGTGAGCCCCATGTCGGGACGCAGCGCCAGGTAGATGAAGTACATCGAGACGCCCACCAGAAGCGCGAAGCCCACCACGTTGCGAGAAAGCAGGAACGGGATGTTGAGATACGCCGCCTTCTTCTGGAGCTCGGGATCGCCCGACATCTGGGAAAGCCACGGGAAGTACTGCTCCCGCAACGTCAGCATGGGCAGCAGCAGCAGAAACGCGATCGGCAGGAACGCGCCCTGTGCCTGGCTCACCCGCCTCACGGACCAGTTCCACTTGGACTTGGTGATCCACGTGGCCGCGGCCACGATGACGCCACCGGCGGAGATGCTCGTGAAGAAGAGCCAGTTGCTGACGTAGCTGACCCACGCCTGGCGGGGATCCTGGAAGAGCCGTACGACGAAGGCGGTCAGACCGATGACGAAGAGGAGCCCCGCCCAGGTCGACGCGGCCTTCGAGCGCGCCAGGTAGCGGACGGGTATCTCCTGGGGAATGTGAACGTGCGTCGCCATGGCCTCAGTCTCCGCCCTGCTGGTTCGCCTGCTCCATGTTGTAGCGCTGCTGGAGCGTGCGGAGGTAGTTGACGATGTCCCAGCGGTCGAAGTGGCTGACCCTGCTCCCGTACTCGGGCATCAGGCCACGACCTCGACGGATCATCGCGTAGATGTACTGGTCGGTGAAGCCTTGCTCCCGTGGTCCGGCGAGATTGTACGCGGCCACGACCGGGTGCTTGGACGCGATGTAGGCGTCCTTGCCGATGCCGTCCTCCCCGTGGCAGGGGGCGCAGAACCGCACGAACAGCACCTTGCCTCGAGCCAGGTCCGTCGAGTCCGCGCCCGGATTGACCAGGCTCTGCACGATCGAATCGCCGGTCCCGATCGGGATCATGTCCCGCTGCGTGAAGTACGGCACGTCCACGCCCTCGGGCTCGCCGATGTTCACCTCTCCCTTGGCCGGCGGGAAGTTCCCCGACGCGAACGACACCGAATGGGGAGGCTCGGGGCGCGGGTTCTCGTACGGGTCGAACGAGCGCTGGTCACGCATGCTGCGACCGAAGATGTCGACCATGACGTTGTCCAGCGGGTGACACCCCGCCGCGACGCTCGCCAGGAGCGCCGTCACCAGGATCCGGAGTCCGCGCGCTTTAGACATGGGCGGCCTCCGCGCCTTCCCGGACCTCGATCGGCTCCTGCTTCTCGATGATGCGGCGTGCCTCGTCGGCCCGCACGGACGGCACGACCACGTAGACACCGTAGCGCCCCGCGCTGAACTCGGGATCGTAGATCATGCTCGGCTTGAAATCCGGGAGCCGCGCGTTGATGAACAGTCCGATGACCGTGGCCAGCGCGCCGAAGAGGACGGTCAGCTCGAACGCAATCACGATGTACGGCGGAATGGAGACCTGCGGCTTGCCTCCCACGATGAGCGACCAGTCGATCGAGGTCCACGACGTGAGCGCGAGCCCGGTCGCGGTCCCGGTCAGCCCGCCAACCAGCGTGAACACCCGAACCGGACTCTGGTCGTAGCCGAGCGCCGCCTCGATGTGGTGCTCCGGGTAGGGCGTGTAGACGCGGATCTCCTTGAAGCCGGCCTTCCGGAGCCCCTCGATCGCGTCCACGGTCGAGTCCAGATAGTCGTACGACGCCAGGAAGCCGTGCGTCTCACTCATGAGTGTGCCTCCCCGGACTTGTGCCGTAGCGGCGCCGGCAGGACCTCCTTCAGCTCCGAGATCGCGACCGGCGGCAGAATCCTCGTGAAGAGCAGGAACCAGAAGAAGAACCAGCAGAAGCTCCCGATGAGGATGCCCATCTCGGTGTACGACGGCCGATAGATGCCCCAGGCGAAGGGCTCGTACTCGTGGTGGAGCGAGGTCACGACGATCACGTACCGCTCGAACCACATCCCGATGTTGACGAAGATCGAGATGACCCAGAGCGCCGGGATCGAGTACCGGATCCGCTTGAACCAGAGCAGCTGCGGGACGAAGCCGTTGCAGATCAACATGATCCAGCTGGCCCACCAGTACGTGCCGAACATCCGGTTGTAGATGGAGGCGCGCTCCACCACGTCGGCTCCGTACCAGGCCAGGAAGTACTCGAGCAGGTAGGAGTAGAACACGATCATGCCGGTGAGCAGGCAGAGCTTCGCGAGCGCGTCGAAGTGCTTGCTCGTGAGGTACTTCTCGAGCCCCCACGCCTTCCGTATCGGCACGAGCAGCGTGATGACCATGGCCACGCCGCTGTAGATGGCGCCGGCCACGAAGTAGGGGGCGAAGATCGTAGAGTGCCAGCCGGGGACGATCGCCATGGCGAAGTCCCAGGAGACCACGGAGTGCACCGAGAGGACGAGCGGCGTCGCGAGCGCGGCCAGGAAGATGTAGGCCTTGCCGAAGTGATGCCACTGCCGGTCCGTGCCCCGCCAACCGAGGGAGATGATGCTGTAGAACTTCTTGCGCAGGCCGGTGGTGCCGTCTCGGGCCGCCGCGATGTCGGGCACCGTGCCCAGGAAGAAGAAGACGGCGGAGACCGTGAAGTACGTCGTGACCGCGAAGACGTCCCAGATCAGCGGCGACTTGAAGTTCGGCCAGAGGAACCGGGAGTTCGGGTACGGGAAGAGCCAGTACGCATGCCAGGCCCGGCCGAGGTGGATGAGCGGGAAGAGTCCCGCGGTCATCACCGCGAACACGGTCATGGCCTCGGCCGCTCGGTAGACCGCCTGCCGCCACGGTGCCCGGAAGAGGAAGAGGATCGCCGAGATCAGCGTGCCCGAGTGCGCGATGCCGACCCAGAACACGAACGAGGTGATGTAGACGCCCCACCCGACCGGGATGTTCAGCCCGGAGGCTCCGATCCCGAGGATGAGCTGGTGGATCCACGATCCCCAGAAGAGAACCACGCCCGCACCGGACAACAGGAAGAGTGTCCACCACCCCTTCCCGGGCCGGCTCAGGATCCGGACGATGTCCTCGTTGACCTGGCCCATCCGCTCCACGTCGGGATGGGTCAGCGCACCCCGCCTGATGAGCTCGGCGCTCGTCGTCGTCGCCATCAGGCGCCCTCCTCTGCCGAGAGCTGGTGGAAGGTGACCTTCTTGAGGTAGTTCACGCCGGGCTGCGTATTCAGGTGCTCGTTCAGGACGCGATAGGTCCGTTCGTTCGCGGCCACCTGCGAAACCCTGGACTGCGGGTCCCTGAGGTCGCCCCAGACGATGGCCTCGGCGGGACAGCTCTGCTGACACGCCATCACGACCTCACCGTCCTTGGGTATCGAGCCCCGGTCCTCCAGCGCGACCCGGTTTTCGGCCTCCCGCACCCGCTGGATGCAGAAGCTGCACTTCTCCATGACGCCGTTGTCGCGGACCGTCACGTCCGGGTTCCACTGCCAGTTCATCGGCTCGGGCACCGCGTCCGTGTACCGCAGCCAGTTGAACGTCCGCACCTTGTAGGGGCAGTTGTTCGAGCAGTACCGTGTGCCCACGCACCGGTTGTAGATCTGGACGTTCACGCCCTCCGGGTTGCTGATCGTGGCGAACACCGGGCAGACCGGCTCGCAAGGCGCGTTGCTGCAGTGCTGACAGAGCATGGGGATGACCCGCACATCCACCGCACCCGTCTTCTTGGCATCGATCCTCTCCCAGTAGGTCTCGATGCGGATCCAGTGCATCTCGCGGCCCATGAGGACCTGCTCTTCGCCGACCCACGGAACGTTGTTCTCGGACATGCACGCCGTGACGCACGCGCTGCATCCGGTGCACTTGTCCAGGTCGATGGCCATGCCCCAGCGGGCGCGGCTCTCGGGGTTCTCGTACATCCCGTGCCGCGAGCCTTCGAGCGGGAAGGAGTTCGGCGAGTTCGGCGAAGGGATCGGAACGAATCCTCCGGTGCCCGAGAGCTCCTCGATCACCTCGCCCTCTCCTTCCGGCTCGCCCCCGTGCCCCAGAGCCGCCAGGGTGATCGCCGGCGCGATGGGACGCCCCGCCTCGCTGGTCGATCCGGAGACCGACGCGAGACGGCGGTGCTTTCCGGTGGGCGTCACGGACACCTTCGTCGCGATGGTCACGAACGCCCCCGAAGGCTGCTCCGTGACGGCCGGCAGGAGGTCCATGGCGTTGACGCCGTTTCCGGTCGCCCAACGGCCGAAATCGGTGTGACCCATACCCATGGCCAGAGCCACCGCATCCGGCCGGATGCCCGGATAGGGCCAGACGGGCACCTCCACGGAGCCGTAGGGAGACGTCACCGTGACGATGTCACCTTCGCGCAGGCCGTGGGCCTCCACGGTCTCCGGGTGCATCTCGAGCCAAGAATGCCACGTGATCTTGGAGACCTGGTCCGGCATCTCCAGGAGCCACGGGGCGTTGCTGTGCTCTCCTCCGCCGAAGCGCGGCGACGGATGCACCAGCAGCGTCAGGTCACCGTCCCCATCCAGGGTGGGCACGTCGAAGACCAGCGCCTTGTCGGGAGCGTGCAGCTCGCCGGACGTGGCACCCGCTGCCGTGTCCACCTTCCACACCCCGCGTCGGAGCCGTTCGCGCCAGTCGCGATCGAAGTCGGCGCCCTTGTAGATGCGCCGATGGGCGGCCTGCAGGTACTCGTAGAACGTCGCCCCGCCGAGGTCGTGGCCCAGGCGGGAGGCGACGGCCAGGAGCACGTCGGCGGTCTGCTTGGCGTCGAAGTGGGGCACCGGCTCCATGACCGGCTGCCGGAGCGCGAAGAGACCCGGGCGGGCGCTGGAATCTCCCCACGACTCGAGAAAGTGCCGGTCCGGCAGGATCAAGTCCGCCATGGCGGCCGTCTCGTCCGGCGCGGACGCGAACGAGACCTTGAAGTCGACCGACGAGAACGCGTCGTTGAATCCGGAGGCGGTCGGCAGCGAGTACGCGGGGTTCACCCCGTGGATCATGGCAACGCTCACCTCGCTTCCGGCCATCGCGCGGATGCCGTCCTCGAGGTCGGCGTAGGGCCGCGCCGCGACCGTGGCGCCGCCATCCAGGTGCAGCGTGCGGCCGACGTTGCCCGCCACTGCGTTGAGGATCAGCACCGCGAGATTGGCCGCCGTCGCGTTGCGGTGATGGGCGCCCGTGCCGGGGCCCAGAGCCAGGCTCGGCCCCTGGGACGCGAAGCGCCGGGCGAGCTGGCGAATGTCGTCCTCGGTGATCCCGGCGGCCCGCGCCGCGGAGCCGGGATCGTAGGCGCGCAGTGCCGACGCGTACGGACCGGCCGCGTCGCTGCTCTCGGCGATGGCCGAGGCCATTCCGAGCGCCACCGCCGCTTCCGCGCCCGGCTTGATGGGCATCCAGTCGTCGGCGTTGAAGCCCGTGAGCGACAGACGCGGACCGACGAAGACGAAGCGGCCCTTGGTGCCGTGCGAGTCGACCGCGCTCATGTGGGAGAACGCCCGCCCGTCCTCGACAGGCGAGATGCCGCTCTCGAGGAAGTCCGAGCCGAAGGAGATCAGAAAGCGAGAGCCCTCGATGTCGTAGCGCGGGAGGCCGTCGTAGCCGAACGCCATGCGCATCGCCTCGCGCAGAGGCGCGTCGGAGACCGTCTCGTACTCCACGCGCCGACCGCCCCCCACCGCCTTCAGGAAGTCCTCCACCAGCTGCGTCTGGGTGGGGCCCTCCGGCTTGCCGATGTAGAGGACCTTTCCGCCCGCCGCGCCGAGCTTGTCCGCCAGCAGCTTCTCGGCCTCGTCCCACGAGGCCGTGCGGAGCTGACCGTTCTCGCGGATCATCGGGCCGCTGTAGCGGTCGGGATTGTACAGGTGCTGGAGCGAAGCATGCCCCCTGGAGCAGAGCGCGCCGTTCGAGATGGGGTGGCGCGGGTTCCCCTCCAGCTTCACGGCCCGACCCTCGCGCGTGCGCACCCACATACCGCACTGGGCGGAGCAGCCGTCGCACACGGTGGTGTACCACGTGGCTACGCCGGGCGTGATGTCCTCGGGCAGGGTGACGTAGGGAAGGAGGCGCTCGGCATTCTTCGTGGAGCAGCCGGTGAGCGCCGCCCCCGCGCCGCTCACGCCCAGCACCTTCAGGAAATCGCGTCGTTCGATGCCTCGGCTCATGTCCGTGTCCCCCAACCTAGTAGTGGCACACGGAGCAGTCCGTGGACGCGCCTCTCTCGCGGTGACAGTTCACGCACCACCCCATGTTGTGGCCACCCCAGACGGGGTTGGGCTTGTTGATTACGTAGGTCTCCTGGACCTGCCCGTGGCACTCCTGACACGTCAGACCGGCGTGGATATGACGCATGTGCGGGTAGTGGGCGTGGTCGGAGATCTTGTAGATGCGCACCCAGGGGATGGGCTTCTTCTCTTCCCAGTACTTCTTGAGCTTGGCGATCTCCTCGGGGTGCGCCGTCCCGGGAATGACCTGGTGACACCCCATGCACAGAGACACCGGTGGAAGACCCGCGTCGACCGACCGCTCCGCCGAGAAGTGGCAGTACTGGCAGTCGATCTTGTAGGTGCCGGCGTGGATATCGTGCGGAAACGCGATGGGCTGCCCGGACGGGTAGGAGGCCGGGTTGTCGGCGGGCGTCGAGACACGGATCGTGTCCTGCCCTTGGCTCGCCTGGCCGCTCGTGCCCTGCGTCTGAACGAACGCGAGGGCAGTCAACGCGGCGAGGCCGGCCAGACCGCCGATCAGCCTTTTCTTTGTCATCGGCACTGTGCTCCTGGGCCACGCTTCTGACCAAGCGGCGCGGCCCGGGAAGGAGGGTGCACAAAAGGTCGACCCCTGGAGCTGCGGGCGGAGCCAACCCGGGCAAAGCGGCCTGAACCTAGATGGCGCCCCGAAACCGGTCAAGGTCGAGGAGAGCCACGAACGAGAACCTTTTTCGTGCTGCGGGTGTTATAGATTCCCCGCGTTCGACCTCCCGGAGAAGGGGAGGTGTGTCCGTCTCCGACGGATCCCCACCTTAGCCGAAATGTCGCCCGGCCGATCGACGGGTCTGCTCGGGGCCGTGACTTCACGAATACCGCGTCCATGCCCGAATCCACCGCTAACAGCACCGTCACCGAAGCCCGTCCGTCCCTGGAGCTGCTCGAGCAGCTCGTCCAGGAAGTCGAGACGGTGTTCCACGGCAAGCGCGAGGTCATACGCCTTGCCCTTGCGGCGCTCCTCGCCCGCGGACACGTGCTCTTCGAAGACGTCCCGGGCGTGGGCAAGACCACCCTGGCTCATGCGCTCGCGAAGGTGCTGGGCGTGGGCTTCCGCCGGGTCCAGTTCACGTCCGACCTTCTGCCGTCGGACGTGCTGGGCGTCTCCGTCTACAATCCGCGTACGGCGGAGTTCGAGACCCGCCCCGGTCCCATCTTCGCCAACGTGATTCTCGCCGACGAGATCAACCGTGCCCCTCCACGCACGCAGAGCGGGCTCCTGGAGGCCATGCAGGAGGGCCGCGTCACGATCGACGACGCGACGCACGATCTCCCACGGCCGTTCCTGGTGATGGCGACGCAGAACCCACTCGAGCACCACGGCACGTATCCGTTGCCGGAGAGCCAGCTCGACCGCTTCCTCATGCGGCTCACCATCGGCTATCCCGACCACGAGGCCGAGCGGCGCATTCTGACCGAAGCATCCACGCTGGAGCCGGTCATGGACCGCCTCCGGCCCGTATTGTCGCCCACCCAGGTGCTCCAGTTCCAGGCGCGGGTCGAGGAGGTGGACGCCGACGAGACGATCGTCGACTACCTGATGGCGGTCGTGGAGCGAACGAGGATGTCCGCCCGACTCCGCATGGGCGTCAGCCCGCGCGGTGCGATCGCGCTCTATCGGGCTTCCCGGGCGTTCGCGCTCACACGCGGCCGCACCTACCTCGTACCCGACGACGTGCGCGACCTCGTCGTTCCCTGCCTGGCTCACAGGATTCTCCCGTCGGGGGCCTCCGGTACGACCCTGGACGCGCACGAGCAGGCGGCACAGATCCTGGAGACCATCCTCGAAGAGGTAGAGGCTCCAGTGTGATCGACGGTGCTCGGGGCCAGCGGGACGGCCGCGCGCCGAGCACGGGCTCGACAGGACGCCTGGGCCGGGCCCTTCGAGCCCTCGCCGCGCTGCCCGGCTGGATCCGGAAGATGCGCATGCGCCTCCACGCGTGGCGCCGCATCCACTTCACGTCGGGTGGTCTCGCGTTCACGCTGGGCACGTTCGCGGTCGGGTTCGCGGCCCTGAACACCGGGAACAACCTCCTCTACCTGCTCTTCGGGGCCATGATCGGCTTCATCGCCGTGAGCAGCTGGCTTTCCGAGCAGACGATCCGGGGCATCCACGTCGAGCGCGAGTTGCCGCGGGCCGTGACGGTCGGGCAGGATTTCCAGATCGGCTATCACGTGCGGAACGCCAAGCGCCGCCTCCCGTCGCTGGCCGTCGAGATCGGTGAGAAGGGGCTCCCCCGCTCGGCGTTCCTCGCGCGCATCGAAGCACGTGGTGACGCCCGGGCCCGCTCGGTGAACCGGTTCAAGCGCCGCGGCACCTTCCCACTGGGCACGGTCACGCTGTCCACCGCCTTTCCGTTCGGGCTCTTTCGCAAGGAGCGCGATCTGGAGATCCAGGGCGAGCTCGTCGTCTGGCCGCGCCACGACAGGCCGGTCCCGAACCCGTCGCCGGGTGGCGGCCGTATGCCGCGGATCGGTGTCTCGGCGGCAGGCTCGCTCGGTGTGCGAGGCGAGTACCGGGGTCTCCGTGGATATCGGCCGGGGGACGATCCGCGTGACATCCATTGGAGGTCCTCGGCCCGGCTCCGCGAGCCCGTCGTCCGAGAGTACGAGCGCGACGGCGCCGAGACTCGTTGGATCTGTCTCGATACGCGCGCGGAGCCGGGCGAGCCGGCCGAGGTCGCGGTGGAAGTCGCGGCTTCCCTGGCGGCCCGGGCCGCCTCGCTCGGTCGCCCGTTCGCCCTCGTGGCGGGCACGGCGATCCTCGACCCCGGGGAGGGCCCGGGACAGATGGAGCGGATCCTCGACGCGCTGGCGCGCGTCGACTTCAGGCCCGACGCACCCCGACCCGTGCCTCCGGTGAGTCCGGCCGACTGCGTGCTCGTGTCCGTGGACGGCGGTGCGGCGGGCTTCGGGGACGTTCTGGTCGTCGGAGGGGAGGCCCGTCTGGACCCCGAGGGAGTGCTCGAAGAATGAACCTTCGGCTCCTCCACCGAAGACTGGCCATCCTGATGGGCCTGGCCGGCCTGGTCGCCTTCGCGGGCGGAGCGGGCTTCGAGCCCGTGGCCACGGTCCTGGCGGCCGTCGCCCTCGTCACCGCGCTCTTCTGGCGGCCGGAGCCCGAGGCCTCGCGTCGCGTGGAGCAGATGTGGCTTCCGGTGGCCGCGCTGCTCGTGATCCGGGCGTTGTATCACGTGTTCGTCGTGCACGACGACGTCGTGATCCCGGTCGTGGACCTGCTTCTCCTGCTCATGTCGGCCGAAGCGCTCCGCTCCTTGGACGCCCCGAACGATCTGCGGCTCTATGCGCTTTCGTTCGCGCTCGTCCTCGCTTCGACCGCCTACCGCCCGGGCGTTCTGTTCCTGCTGGCGTTCGTGGCCTACGTGGGACTGGCCACGGTCACGCTCATGGTCGGCCACCTGCGCCGCGCCGCGGAGCGGCATCGGGTCCGCGAAGTGCCGCTCGGCCGAGGGATGCTCGGAGCGACCGCGGCGCTCTCGCTCGTGACGCTCTTCGTGGCGGCCGCGGTCTTCGTCGCCTTTCCACGGGTCTCCCGTGGATGGACGGGGCGGGGTCGAGCGCCGACCGCCACGATCGCGGGCTTCAGCAACGTCGTCTCCTTGGCGGACTACGGGTCCCGCATCTACGGCAACCCCCAGATCGTGCTCCGTGTGGAGTTTCCCGAAGGTCGCCCCCCCGCCGAGGAGCTCGGCCTGCTCCACTGGCGCGGCCGCTCCTACGATCACTTCGACGGGATCCAATGGAGTCGCTCACGTGGCCTCCCCCCCTCCTCCGCGCCCACCCGATGGTACGAGAGCCGATGGCGCGGTGGCGTGATCGCCCAGAAGATCTACGCGACACCTCTGGATGTGCGAGTCCTCTTCACCCTGCATCCGGTACTGGGCATCGACACGGACAGCAACATCCAGCCGCTGCTCGACAATGCGGGCGACTTCGTGTACTGGGGCTCGGGTGCGCCCTCCTACACCGTCTATTCCAGGAGCCGTCCGCCGACTCCGGAAGACCTTCGGAACGACCGCATGCCGGAGCGGTTCTCGCCGTCGGAACGGTACTACCTGCAGCTCCCGGCGCTGGACCCGAGGATCCCGGCGCTGGCCGACTCCCTGACCCGGGGGCTCGGCACGCGCTACGACAAGGTGATGGCGATCCAGACGTGGCTCAGAAGCCTTCGGTACACGCTCGAGCTTCCCGCCACGGCGCGGGAGGCCACGCTTGCGCATTTCCTGTTCGTTCGGCGTGCGGGACACTGTGAGTACTTCTCGACCGCGATGGTCGTACTCCTCCGAACGCTCGGGATCGAGGCCCGCAACGTGAACGGGTTCCTGGGCGGGGAGTGGAGCCAGTTCGGGGACTACCTGGCCGTCACGCAGAACCAGGCGCACTCCTGGGTCGAGGTCTGGTTCCCCGGCTATGGATGGATCACGTTCGACCCGACCCCCGCCGGAGGCGATGCGGGCGAGCGGGCCCAGGGATGGTTCTGGCCCGGCCGCTTCCTCCTCGACGCCGTCCAGCACCGCTGGAGCAAGTGGGTGCTGGACTACGACGTGCAGTCCCAGGCCGGCATCTTCCGCCGCTGGACTCGCTCGCTGGGCGGCGGACCCGCGAAGGCTGGTACGGGACGGGACGGTCCGTCGGGCACGGGTGGCGCGGTGAGCCTCTGGCTTGCAGGCCTCGCGGTCCTCCTCGCCGGAGCCGCTGTCGTCCGCCTCGTGAGAGGCCACCGGAGGCTCCCCCCGGCCACGAGGATGTATATCATGTTGCGTCGGCACTGCGCTCGGGCAGGTTTGGGGGTGTCCCCGGGGCTGACCCCGCTCGCACTGGTCGAGCGCGTCCGCGAGCGGGGATCCGCGGCCGGCCGCCCGGCGGAGCGCGTGGTGGATCTGTATCTGAGGGCCCGTTACGGTCATGAGCGGCTGGGAGAGTCGGAGCTTGACGAGATGCGTGAGGCCTTGGCCGTGGCGCGACGCACGTTGCGGACGCGCGCGCCGGCCGGGAGCCGAGGGACCCCCTGAGCCGTCCCTCCGGGAGGCGGAGAATCGATGAGCATCGAGAACGGTGATGCGGCTGCCCCCTGGGGCGATCGTCCCATCCCCGCCAGCGGCGAGACGCAGCGCCTGGACATCGGACCCCTCACGCTCTGGCTGAGGGGACTCGAGAACGAGGTGTGGCTCGGCTTCCAGCGGAGCGGGGAGACCGTCATCCCCTCAGGGGACACCCCGCCGGAAGACCTGGATTGGAGCCGGTGGGCGTTGAGTGAGGCGCCCCATCGCCTTCGCCTTCGGCCGGTTCTTCCGGACCGGCCACTCGTCGTCAAGCCCGAGCATCCGTTCACCCTGCTACGCCGCGCCAAGGCCCGCATCTACATGCGCGTCCCCGCCTGGGTGAGGGTCGAGGCCGTGGAGAGGGAGCGCAAGAAGGGCGCGACGTTGATGGAGGTTCCCACGGAGATCCTGTCCGACACCTGGTGGGGCGACTTCCTGACCGGCGAGCTCGGGTACTGGCTCACCACGAAGGGTCGCCGGGAGCTGCGAGACGATCTCTTCGAGCCCCACCTGGTCATGTGCACGCTCCAGCTCACCAACCGCTCCGACGACGACCTGCGGGTGGAGAAGCTGGCGCTCCGGGTGGAGCATCTGTCGACCTACGAGAAGGACGGCAGACTCTGGGCCGAGGAGACCAACGTCTTCTATCTCGGAGAGGCGGAGGGGAGCGACATCCGCATGCTGGACAAGCCTCCGGTGGAGGCCGAAGGGGCCCGCGAGATCTCACCCGCCAGGGCGCAGGTGAAGGGTTTGCGAGCCCGCACGTTCGACCGCCTCCGGGCCCTTTCGGGATGGTGAGGAGCAACCGATGAACCTTCTGCTTCTTCTGGTCCAGGACGGGACCGCCAACACGACGAGTCAGGGTCTGAGCCACTACCTCACGAGCGTGAACGTCCCCTCGTTGATCCGCTCCGGACTTCTCGTCTTCCTCGGGATCCCGCTGGTGTGGGTGGTAACCCGATGGATCAGGCGCTGGGCGACCAAAGCCTACAGCGCCCAGCGAGGCCTGATCGTCAGCAAGGTCATCTTCTATCCGGCCGTGCTGTTGATTCTGGTGTCGGTCCTCAACGAGCTGGGCTTCAAGCTGGCGCCGCTCATGGGGGCCGCCGGGATTCTCGGTGTGGCGCTCGGCTTCGCCTCCCAGACCTCGGTGTCCAACATCATCAGCGGGTTCTTCCTGATCGCCGAGGAGCCGTTCCAGGTGGGCGACGTCATCCAGGTCGGTGACGTGACCGGGCAGGTCCTCACCATCGATACGCTCTCGGTGAAGATCCGCACGTTCGACAACCGGATGGTGCGGATACCCAACGAGACGCTGGTGAAGAGTCAGGTCACCACGGTGACCCGCTTCCCGATTCGGCGCATGGACATCCAGATCGGGGTGGCCTACAAGGAGGACGCCGAGCGGGTGAGGGAGATCCTGATGGACGTCGCGACCGCGAATCCGCACGTGCTCATGGAGCCCGAGCCCCTGTTCATCAACCGCGGGTTCGGAGCATCTTCCCTGGACCTCACGTTCGCCGCCTGGGCCAAGTCCGATCAGTTCCTCACGGTGCGGAACCAGCTGACCCACGACATCAAGGTTCGCCTGGACACCGAGGGGATCGAGATTCCGTTCCCGCACCTCTCGCTCTACACCGGGTCCGTGACGGACCCCTTCCCGGTCCGCGTGGTCGGAGACCAGGAGAAAGCATGAACGCCGAGCGCAAGTCCGGGCTCCACGTCACGACGCTGGCGCATGCCGGCCGGATCTGGGAGGCCTACCTGGAATTCGCCGACGACCCACACCGGCCCGACTCCTATCGAGCTCGTCTCCGCTTCGAGGCCGCAGACGGCGAGGAGGGAGAAGAGCCGGCGCGTACGGGCGTGATCATCATCGAGCCGTCGTACGAAGAGGCGGTGCAGAAGGCGCGCGCCTTCGACGATCGACAGCTCGAGGGCTTCCTGCGATCGGTCTTGCCGGAGAGAGAATAGGGGGAGGGGCAGGGGGCCGTCCGCGAGGAGGCCTCCGGTCGGTCGGCCGTGGGAAGCCGATTCCCAGGTCGATCCGCAAGCCGACGAGTCTCTCCCTACGGTCCGGCCCGCTCCCGAACGAACGTGATGTAGTCGGTGTTCACGGGCTCGTGGTCGGCATCGCGGAGCCTCAGCGCGATCTGGCCCCGATGATACGTGCCGTGCAGCGCCACGTGCAGCAGGATGTCCGCAAGCGCGGTTCGATACTCCGTACCCTTCGAGTTCCGGTACACGATCTCACGCTCGAGGGCATCGGGTGTGAGCTCGTCCACGATCTTGCGGTACGCGCGCACGTTCTCTCTCGAGAGCTCCCTGCACTGCTCGCCCGTGAGCGTCGGCCAGACGTTGAGGTGCTCGCTCTGACCGGTCTCGATGCGGGCGTACCAGACCACCTCCGCTGCCAGGAGATGGGAGAGCAGCCGAAGGGCTTC
Organism: uncultured Gemmatimonadaceae bacterium; assembly: GCA_964630935.1. GTDB lineage: Bacteria > Gemmatimonadota > Gemmatimonadetes > Longimicrobiales > Gaopeijiaceae > SZUA-318. The sequence continues at coordinate 22,772 of CAZVYM010000042.1, forward strand.
CGGATCCTCGGTGCGGTCCACCACCTCGACGACGCGCTCGTCGGCCCACGCCAGATGCTCGAAGAGCCTTCGCAGATACTCGATCATCGTCTCACTCGCTGCGCTTGACCCAGTATACCTTCACCGCCGGATACGGGTCCTCCGAGAGGGTGTACACCCTCCCACTCGCCGTATGCGCGAGGATGCGCGGCCACGCCGGGAGCCCCTCCTTCCAGACGCCGGCCGCGGAGAGCCATCGACTCGCCAGTCCCGACTCACCCGTCCGTGGGTAGCGGCCCAGCTGGACCAGGAGATCCTTCCCGAACCATTGGAGTCCCCGCACCACGTCCCAGGACCGCACCGCCGTCGTGTCGGACGTCGTGGCGACGGTCCTGCCCGCGTAGCTCGAACGGGCGAACGACGGAATCGAGTCGTGGCGCAACAGCGCTCCGGAGGGAGAGAACACGCGCAGCTCGCCCGGAACCCGACTCGCGATGGCGACCGCCCCCGCGTCGGACGAGCAGGCGATCTCCGCCGCGGCGTCGAGGCCCACCTCGAACGGAGTGCCCCCTTCCAGTCGGCCGAACGACCGGACGAGCCCGCCGTGCACCGTGGTTTCGTGCACCAGCGTGCTGTCGTAGCCACCCAGGACGAAGAGCCGGCCATCCATGGCGCACACGCCGGACACCCGGAACGGAAGGTCGATCGCGCCGAGGGGGGCCACCGTGTCCGCCGCCCTTGTGAACGTCACGAGCCTGCCCCGATCCGGGTCCAGAACCACGAGGGTGTCGGCTCCGACGGCGACGACGGCTCCCAGGGTCGAGAAATCGTCCGGGGCGGACCCGAGTCGGCCGAAGGACAACGCCTCGCGACCGTCGACGAACAGCTTCAGGTGTCCGTCGGTCGCGTCGGAAACCACCTGGGCGTGGGGCCCGAGAACGGCCAACCCGTCCACCGACCCGAACGTGTGCTCACCCCCCAGGACCGTATCGGGCGACGACGGCACGTGCGAAAGTCCGGTGAAGAAGTTCGTGGCGTTCGGCGCGGCAGGCCCTCGGCCACACCCCGAGGCCAGGAGGAGGCCGACGGCGAGCGACGCGAGTCCGACGCGGGAGATGTCGTGATTCATGGCCTTCGCACGGGTTGAGAGACGGGCGACCGTCACGGCTCCTTCCGCCCGATCGTTCGTATTACGTATGGCGAAGACATCCGATGAAGCCAACCGGGGATCCTCCATGAGACGAGCATACAGGTACCTGCTCCCCTTCGTCGCCCTGGCGTTCGCGTGCACGAGCCCTACCGAACCGACGGTGGTCGGAACCTGGGGCGGCACCTCCGTCAGCCTCGAGCTCGATTCCAGCGGCGGGACACTCCAGTACATGTGCGGGAACGGAACGATCGATCCGGGCTGGAGTCTCGCGCCGGACGGGACCTTCACCGCCACCGGACTGCACTACTACGGCGGTGGGCCGTTGCCGTCCGGAGGACGTACCCCCCACCCCGCCAGCTACACCGGCCACGTCGCGGGGAACCACATGACGCTCACCGTCACGGTCACCGACACCGACGCGGTTCTCGGACCGTTCGATCTGGTCAGGAACGGGCCCACGGTCTTCGAGGTGTGCGTCTGAGGAGAGGCCGTCCGTCACTCGCGACGCCGGTCCGGCCTCACGGCTCGTGTTCCGTTCCCGGGTCGCTCTACATCCGATAGAGGACCGACAGAGCGGCGTAGTGGAGCCACGCGAAGGTGTAGACGGCATCGACGTCGGCTCCCCCCTCGACCGTCCGATAGCCGGCGGCCACGGCCCAACGACGCCCCGGATCGTATCGCAGCTTGACGGCCACGTCCTCGGCGCGTCCCGGGCCGCCCGCGAGCGCATCCACGTCCGACGTCAGATGCCAGCGATCCGAGAGGCGCCAGTCGGAAGCGAGGTGCAACAGCGGCACGAAGCCCACGTCCTTCTTGCGGCTCGTGGTGGCCCCCTGGCGAAGCTCGATCAGTGCGTCCCGGATCTTCGCGGTTCCGCCCACCCACCACGTCCAGCTCGCACCCTGGTGAACACGGTGCCTGTACGTGATCCGGTAGGAGTTGAACCGGTACGTGCCCGCGGTGGGCACATCCGGTGCGTAGGAGGCTCCCGCGAACTCGACCGGCCGGCCCAGCGAACCGGTCTCGGTGAACGACAGTGGCGCCACGAGCACCCTGAGCTCGTTGCTCTCGTCGCGCCGCCACGTGACATAGATGCGGCCCGCGGGCCAGGGCCCGCTCCCGGTCAGGGCGCGAAGCGAGAATCGCGTGCCCGAAGCGTCGTTGGGAATGCGTACGTCGTTGCGACTCTGCCAGACGGGCCCCCCTTCCAGCTCCACGATCAGACGCCTCGACTGCTGAGCCGAGGACGTGGACGGAGCGAGAAGCAGGGCGAGAACGATGGCGAGCGAGAGGGTCACGGGCGCGAATCCCCCTCGCCCGCCGAGGCACGCCCCGGCACGGCGACGTTCCATGCCCATCCCGCCCATCAGGGCGCCTCCCTCCTCATCGAAGTCAGCCATTGGCTCCATAGGAATGACACGTCACGAACATGCAGGCCGGCTCCCCTTCGCCATGACCCGGGAAGGCGGACGTCAGGAGACCAAATATGTCAGAATCGCCAGTAGCGGGGCGAGATCAGCAGTCCCAGCAGGACCAGCATCAGCGCCGCGGCGAACAAGATGAACAAGACTCTGACCAAGGGCCGCTGGGAGAGCGGACGCCGCTCGGGCGGCGAGACGGGGAGCTCCGGATCGGCGGACCCTGTCGTCGAGGTGGCGGCGGCTCCGGGCTCGGCGTCCGCGGGCTCGGGCCGGGTGATCGGACCGCCCCGTCCGCTCTCCGCAACGTCGGGGGGGACGTCCGGTCGTTCGCCCTCCGAGAGAGGCTCTGAACGGGTTTGGTCGATCATGGATCTCGACCCCCGACGTCGTTCGGGTGCACGATCCTCATCTTGACGATGTACCGGACCCGATTCCGAACGGTCCGTCGAGTCCGGCAGGATTCAGTATAAGCCACCGTTTCGGCTCGGGCATCTACCTGGATCGATTTCGGGTCCGGTTCCCGGGGCGGCCTCCGACCACGATCGGGGCTCCTCCCCTCGAAGGCACCTTCCGGGGTATCTTGCAGACAGGTCCTGCCCGGAACCCCCTGGGACGGGGGTCCTTCCAGCGCAGATGCCGTGCCCAAGGAGCCGATTCTCATGAAGACCGCCATCGTCGCGGGATGCCGAACCCCCTTCGTTCGCTCGGGAACCGTCTTCCGCGACTTGACGGCCATCGACCTCGGCAAGGTGGCGGTGCGTGAGGCCGTGGCCAGGTCGGGACTCCGGGGAGACGACGTCGACCAGCTCGTCTACGGCACGGTGGTCCACGACACCCAGGCTCCCAACATCGCGCGGGAAGTCGGTCTGGCCGTTCTCCCGAAGACCGTCCCGGCGTTCACGGTGTCGCGCGCCTGCAATTCGTCCAACCAGGCCATCGCCGACGCCGCGATGCAGATCGAGCTCGGCTTGGCCGACGTGGTCGTGGCCGGCGGCGCCGACTCGCTCTCCCACGTGCCGATCACCGTGAGCGAGCGTCTCGCCAAGATGCTCGTGGAGGCCTCGAAGGGCCGCACGCTCGGTGCTCGACTGGCTCCGTTCCGAAAGCTCAGACCGAAGGACCTGATCCCCGTGACCCCGGCCATCGCCGAGCACAGCACCGGCGAGACCATGGGCCAGGCCGCGGAGCGCATGGCGAAGGAGAACGGGATCGCCCGCGCGGATCAGGATGCGTGGGCGCTGCGCTCGCATCAGCTCGCCGCGGCGGGGATCGCCGACGGCCGCATCCCGTCCGAGATCGCGCCGGTGTACGTGCCGCCCGATTTCGGGACCGTGGCGGAGACGGACAACAACGTGCGCCCCGACTCGAGCCTCGAGGCGCTGGCCGCGCTCCGTCCGGTGTTCGACCGCAAATTCGGCACCGTGACCGCGGGCAGCTCGTCGCCGCTGACCGATGGCGCTTCGGCCGTCGTGGCGATGAGCGAGGAGCGTGCCCGTGCCGAAGGGATCGAGCCACTCGGCTTCGTGCGAAGCTGGGCGGTCACCGCGCTCGATCCTGCCGGTCAGCTCCTCCAGGGCCCCGCCTACGCCGCGCCCATCGCGCTCGACCGGGCGGGGCTCTCCATGAAGGACATCGGCCTCATGGAGATGCACGAGGCCTTCGGCGCCCAGGTGCTCTCGAACCTGCAGGCGCTCTCGTCGCGGGACTTCGCCCAACGAGAGCTCGGGAGGGCGGAGGCCGTCGGTCATCCCGACCCGGAGGTCATCAACGTGATGGGCGGCTCGATCGCGATCGGCCACCCCTTCGGCGCCACGGGCGCCCGCTTGACGCTCACCCTCCTCAACGAGATGGCGCGCCGTGACGTCCAGTTCGGCCTCGTCACCGTGTGTGCCGCCGGAGGCATGGGGTTCGCGATGGTGATGGAGCGGCGCTGAGCCCTTCCGGGTATCAAGCGAACATGGAAAGCCCGAGCCCCGTTGCCCGTCCCCTGGTGGCACGGGCCCGTCATCTGGGCGGCCGCATTCACGTCCGCGACGTTTCCGAGCGCACGTCCGTCGCCACCGCGCCCGTCACGTTCGCCGCCGCGGACGGGGGCTATTTCGTGGTGCTCCGCTTCGGGGCGCTGGTCTCCGTCGGCACTACCGCCGAGGAGGAGCTGCGCTTTCTGGAGATCGTCCGGCCCCTGGTGGTCGACCCGCAGGCCACCACGGCCGAGGAGGCCGTGGAGCTGGTGATCGACTCCGAGGGCCGCGAGGGTGTGCTGCCCGACGGGGAAGTCCAGCTACGCGACCTGGACGTCGAGCGTGCTCAGGTGGTCGCCCACGTTCTGGCCAAGAGCGCGCTGCTCACGTACTACGAGGAGCGGGTCGCCTCCGTCTTCGACCGCGTGGAGGCGCTGGCCGTGCAACTGCGGGACTCCACGGTACCCGCATCCGGCCGGGAGCTCGTTCGTGAGATCGGGGAGGTGCTCCTGATCCGGACGCGCATGGTCGGGCGTGTGGAAGTGAGCGAGAAGCCCGAGATCACCTGGGACGACCCCGCCCTCGATCGCCTGTATGAGCGCATGGCGACGGAGTTCGAGCTTCGGGACCGCGACCGGGCGCTCTCCCGCAAGCTCGAGCTGGTCTCGGATGTCGCCGGCACCTACCTGGAGCTGCTGGATACCCGCAAGTCTCTGCGCCTCGAGTGGTACATCGTGGTGCTCATCCTGGTGGAGATCGTCCTCTTCGTGTGGGAGATCTTCTTCCGCTGAGACGGTGGCCGAAATCCGCCGCCCGAGCCGAAGGGCGGGATCGCCGAGGACCTGACGCGCCGATCGGAGGGCTGGTCGGCCGCCCTACTCGCCTTGCCCGAGCTCCTGGTCGAGCTGTTGGCGGGCCTCGCGCCGGCGCTTGCCCTCTCGGAACCGGCGCTCGTCGTCGGCGGTCTTCAGATCCAGAGGAGGGACGGGGCAGGGCCGGTGCTGCTCGTCGATGGCGACGAAGGTGAGGAGACAGCTGTTCGTGTGCCGCTTCTGGCCGCTGAGCAGGTCCTCGGCCCAGACGTTGACGCCGACCTCCATGGACGTGCGCCCCACGTAGTTCACACGGGCCTTGCAGGTTACGAGCTCTCCGGTGAGGATCGGCTCCCGGAAGTCCACCCGGTCGATGGAGACGGTCACCGCGGGGCGTCCGGCGTGACGCATGGCGGAGACGGCTGCACACCGGTCCACCATCGCGAGGAGCTCACCGCCGAACACGTGGCCCAGGTTGTTCACCTGGTTGGGCATCATGAGCTCGGAGATGACGGCCTCCGAGGCGGCGGGATCACGGGGGGAGAGGTCTGTCGGACTCATACCCGGCGCTGCTACCCCCCTCCGGCTGCTGCGTTCATGGCGCTCTTCGCCAGGCCCTCGGGCGACGGACCGGGAGCATCATCCGCCCGGAGCCATCGTCGGCACGGCACGGTCGTGGGTCGGGCGGGATGCTCGTGCCGAGCTTCTCCGGGAGCGACGTGTCACCGGGCGCTGGACGCCAGGTGGCCTCCGGCAGCCATGCGGATGCGATCCTCCAGGCGGTGGGGATGGTCACTTCCGATGTAGAGATCGCGACCGTTGACCAGGTGCAGCACCACCGCCTGGTCTCCCCGGGCCGTCCAGGCTTGCTTCTGGCCGAAGCCGCGGATTCCCCATCCTCCGAATTCCTTGATGGGACGGTACCGCACGGACTCCAGCGCGCGGATGGCCTCGTAACGGACCCGCTTCGATACGACCGGCATCAGTCCCAGGTGGACGCGGACCGCTTCGGTCTCCACCAAGACGGTCGTGCCGCCGAAGAGAACCTGTATGAGGGCGGCGACGAGGAGCACGGACGCCGCCAGCAGCAACCCGCCCGGCAAGGGGATGGCCGTCTCCCCCCAGAGCAGGGGAAGGGCCGCAGCGACGAACGCGCCCCACAGGACCAGGTAGACCCACGTGGCCCACGGTGTGCGCTCCCTGTAGACGACTCGTTCCGAGGCCATCGCTGGTGCGCTCTCGTGTGATCGGTCTCAGTCCATTCTGATAATAGTCCATACGACCGTCGAAAGGGGATACTTCACGGGTGGCGATATATGCTGAAAATCAGTATACTGATCCGCAGCATAAGAGAGGTTGGATGACCGACAGCGAGGAGCCCATGACCGGCCCGGAGGACGACGTTCAGGATCAGCTCCCCCTCAAGCCGGTGGATCTTCTGGTCCTGATGACGCTCAGCCGAGGAACGCGCCACGGCTACGGGATCGTCACCGACATCGCGGATCAGACCGAAGGGAGGATCCGCCTCGTCCCGGGCAACCTGTATGCCGTGCTGCAGAGGCTCGAAGGGATCGGCCTCTTGACCGAGTCGGCCAGGAGGCCGGCACCCGACCTGGACGACCGGCGCCGCCGCTACTACGCGATCACTCCGTTCGGGCGGCGGGTCCTGGCGGCCGAAGCCGAACGGCTGCGCCGTCTGGTCGGGCAGGCCGAGGCCCTGGACATCATCTGACATGGGTCCGACGTCCTGGCTCGTGCTCGCCTACCGTGTGCTTCTCCTGCTCTATCCCGCCTCGGTACGCGAGCGGGTGGGCGAGGACATGGTGGAGTGCTTCCACGATCTGTGCGTGGAGACCGCCAGACGGCAGGGACCGCTCGCTCTTCTGGGCGTGGCGGCGAGGACGTTTCTGGAGCTGCCGTGGAGCGCGGCGAGGGCACGTCGCCACAGGGGGAAGACGGGGAAGGGAGGAGGAGGGACGATGGAGGCGCTGTGGCAGGATATCCGCTTCGGGTTCAGGGGACTCGTGAAGCGTCCCGGGTTCACCGCGTTGGCGGTACTCTCGCTCGGGCTGGGCGTCGGCGCGAACACGAGCGTGTTCGACATGATGAAGGCCACGGTCTGGACGAAGCTGCCTGTGCCTCGCTCCGACCGGCTCGTGAGGGTCTTCGAGGTGCGTGAAGGGCACGCCGATCTCTCGTATCCGAACTTCGTCGATCTCGCCCGCCAGGCGGACGTCTTCTCCGGTGTGTTCCTCCACCGCCTCGAGAACTTCGGCCTGCTCACCCGGGGCAGAAGCGAGCGGGTGACGGGCGAGATCGTCACGGCGGACTATTTCCGGGTGCTCGGCATCCGCCCCGAGACCGGGCGCTTCATCGACCCTTCGATCGACGGGGCACCGGAGGGGTCGCTCGTGGCCGTCATCAGCCACCATCTCTGGACCACGACCTTCGGTGCCGATCCGGGTGTCGTGGGCCGCACGATCCAGCTCGACGGGCGTTCCGTCACGGTCGTCGGCGTCGCGCCCTCCACGTTCCACGGCACGAAGTTCGGCATCGCGATGGACCTCTGGATCCCGGTCCGCACGTGGGCATTCCAGGAGGGATGGGGACCGAAGTGGGAGAAGGCCCGGGGGAACACGTCGATGCTGTGCGTGGCCCGCCTCGCCCCCGGCGTGAGCCTCGATCAGGCCAACGCCGTTCTGGCCGGCATCGGAGAGCGACTGGCCCGAGCCTATCCCGAAGACGATCGCGGCATGACCCTCGAGGCGCTTCCGGAGGGGGCGGCG